>JAUIID010000293.1 GCA_030431615.1 Alphaproteobacteria bacterium | reverse complement strand
GTGGGTGTCATTCAGCCGGAGCCAGTTCACCACCGGGAAGAGCGGCAGGGTGATGATGATCGGCGGCAGCATGCGCACGACCACCATGAAGAAGGCGGAAAGCGTCAGGAGCGTGCTGCTGTAGCGGGCATAGACGTAGCCCGCCGCCGAGGAGACGATCACGGTGAGCAGCGTGGCGCCCGTGGTGACGATCAGGCTGTTCCTGAGGTCGGCGAAGAAGCCGGGCCAGGCGGTCCACAGGCGGACGTAATTGTCGAAGGTGGGGGTGAAGATCAGGCTCGGCGGGAACTCGAAGATCGCCTTCGGCTCCTGGAGCGAGGCGAGGATGACGAGGAGGATCGGCACGAGCGACCAGAGGCAGGCGACCGCGACGAGGCCGTAGCGCATGGCCCGCACATGCCAGGGCTGCTCAAGCATGGCGGAACATCTGCCGGTAGACGTGCCAGAGATAGGGCAAGGCGATGGCGAGCGAGAGCAGGAGCATCATCCAGCCCGTCGCCGAGGCGACACCGAAATCGTGGTAGCTGAAGGCCTGGCGGTAGAGATAGACCGCCAGGACCTCCGTCAGCCGGGCAGGGCCGCCACCCGTGAGCAGCCAGATCTCCGAGAAAAGCCGCATCGCCGTGATGTAGCGAAAGAGCAGTGCGACCAGCAGCGCCGGCATGACCAGCGGCAGGAGGATGCGGCGGAACTCGTCCCAGGCGGTGGCACCGTCGACCCGGGCCGCCTCCCGCAGCTCGTTCGGCACGGTCATCAGGCTCGCATAGAGGATCAGGAAGGTGAACGGCAAATGCTGCCAGATGGCCAGCACCGCCGCCACGCCGAGCGCCTGAAAGCGGCTCTGCCACCAGGTGATCTGGCCGAGGCCGATGCTCTCCAGCGCATAGTTGATCATGCCCACGTCGGGCGTGAGCATGTAGCGCCACATCACCACCGTCGTGACCTCGGTGATCGCATAGGGGGCGATCAGGATGGCGATGATCAGCCGCTTGCCGGGCACCGGCCCGTTCATCAGCACGGCGAGCCCGAGACCGAGCACGAGCTCGCCGTAGACGACGAGATTGACGACCAGGAAGGTGTTCCAGAAGGCCCGCCAGAAGACCGGGTCTGCCGTGATCGCCGCGTAGTTGGCGAGGCCGACGAAGGTCGGGATCTGCCCGTAGGACGACTGGTGCAGGCTCAGCCACGCGACGTAGAGCGAGGGCACGAAGATGAAGGCCAGGAGCAGGACCTGGACCGGCGCCACCATGGCGTAGTGCGCGAGCCCGATTCGCCCCATGCAGCAATGTTCCTCGTCGAGCTAATGGAAGAAAGATGCCCCCGGCCGGCGCGACAGCGCCGCCGGCCGGGAGCCAGTCAGGGAGTTGAACGAAAGGCGATCAGGACTGCGGCATCAGCGGCTCGACCCGCGCCTTGATGTCGGCTGCCGCGGCCTCGGGCTCCTTGAGGCCGAGCATCATCGCCTCGACCTCCTCCATAAAGATGTCCATGGCCTTGGCGCCGTTCTCGAAGCCCGGCACCACGATGCGGGCATTGCCGAGCGCCTGCGCCTCGGCCTCGGCATAGGGCACGATCGCCTGGACGCGGGGGTCCTCGTAGGCCGAGAGCCGGACGGGGCCGTTGCCGTTGAGGGCGGCCCGCACCGTGTTGTCCTTCGAGGCGACGAACTGGATGAAGTCCCAGGCCAGCTCGGCATTGGGCGCGTTCGCCGGGATGGTCATCGCCCAGACCGAGGTCTTCGCCGCATGCGGCCCCTCGACGCCCTCGGCCATCGGGATGGGGCGCACCTTGAAGGCGCCCGGATACTGGCTCGCCTCGGGGTCGTTGTAGTTCTTGAAGCGGCCGAAGGGCTGGTTGGTCATGGCCGCCCGGCCCTGCTGCATGACGGTGATGACGTCCTCGGTGGTGTGGGACGTCACGTCGCTCGGCAGGACACCCTCCTGCGCCAGGTCGCGGAGCATGGTCAGCGCCCTGATCGCCTCGGGCGAGTCGATCACCACCTCGTAGTCCGACGTCACGAAATCGCCGCCATAGGCGCGGACCCAGTCCATCACCGCCGACGGGTCGTCCATGGTGATGGCCATGCCGTGCACCTTGGTGCCGTCGTCGCGGGTGAAGGTCAGCGCCCGCGCATACTCGACCACCTCGTCGAAGGTCTCGGGCGGCCGGTCGAAGCCCTTCTCGGCCAGGATCTCCTCGTTGTAGAGCAGCCCGTGCGTCGCGTGGCGAAAGGGAATGCCGATCAGCTTGCCCTTGTGCGTGTGGGCCGCCCGCATGCCGGGCGAGATCTCGTCGAAGTCCTCGATCGGGTCCTTCGCCTGCAGCTCGCCGAGATCGGTGAAGAGGGTGGCGATGTGCGGCCCGCCATAGCGACCGAGGATGAAGCTGACGTCGATGGTGCCCTCGCTCAGCGAGGCCTCGCGAAAGGCGCGCTCCTGCGCCTCGGAGACGCCGAAGGTGAGGAACTCGACCTCGACCCCGCTCTCCTTCTCCCAGTCGGCCACGATGTTGCCGCCCTCGCCTTCCGTGAGGACGTTCTGGTGCACGGCATGGCTCGTCACCACGAGCTTGTCGGCGGCCGCGGCCACCGTCGCAGCACTGATCGCCAGCGCCGCGACACCGGCATAAAGTGTCAGCTGTCGTAGCATTCCGCTCTCCCCGATTTTCTTGGTGCAGTGGTCACCACGCGGGCTCAGGGATGCCTCGGGCAAACCTGCTCGTCAATTCATATTACAGATTTGTTCTAGGTTCAGACCTTCGTCCGCTCGAACACGAAGCGCATCGCGGCGGTGATGTGATCGACCATGAGCGAGCGGGCAAGCTGCCCGTCGCGGTTGCGGATAGCCTCGAAGATCGCCTTGTGCTCGGCATGCGCCTGCCAAGCGTAGCTCTCGTTACCGACCGAGACGAAGACCTGCTTGAGCGGCACGTCGCCGACGAAATTCGGCAGGGCCTGCAGCGTGGCGACCGAAAAGCGGTTGCCCGAGGCCAGCGCCACGGCGCGGTGGAAATCGAAGTTGAGGTCGGTGGCGAGGCGGCGCTCGCCCTGCTCGAGGACGGCCTCGGTGCGGCCGATGGCGGCGGCCAGCGCCTCGAGGTCCTGCTCGCTCCGGCGGGCCGCCGCGGTGAACGCCGTCTGCCCCTCGAGGCCGACCCGGAACTCGTAGAACTGCTGCAGGTCGGCAATGGTGGCGAGCGGCTGGAACTGCGGCCCCGTTTGCGCCGGCCCGCGGATGACGACGGTGCCCGACCCCTTGCGGGTGGTCACGTAGTCGGCCTCCCGCAGGAGGTCGAGCGCGCGGCGGACGATGGGCCGGGAGACGCCGAAGCGCTCGGCCAGCTCCATCTCGGTCGGCAGCTTCGCACCCTTGAGGAATTCCTGCCGCTCGATCAGCCGGACGATCTGGCGATACACTTCCTCGTAGAGGAACGAGCGCTGCGCCGGCGTCTCGCCGGGCCCGCCTCCCGCCTCGTCGGGCTCGCTGACCATCGGGTCTTCCGTCCATGCAGCCTGCCCCGTCAGGTAGCACAGGACGCGGCCGGGTCATATAGATTGACAAATTTGTAACATCGAGCAGACTGCGCCTGCCGTTGCCGAACAGGGAGGAAGGGCCACCATGTCGACGACTCTTGAGCTCGATGATCAGGGTACGCGTACGACCGGCGGGCCGCAGGTCCACCCGATCACCGACACGATCGGCGCCGACATCACCGGGCTCGACCTCGAGAACCTGACGCCGCGCGACATCCGATTCTTCCGCCAGGCCGTGCTCGACCACTGCGTCGTGCGCCTGCGCGGCTACAGTATCGACGACGACAAGCAGGTCGAGCTCGGCCGCTATATCGGCGCGCTCACCGGCAGCTCCGTCCGGCGCGACAAGGAGTTCGACTGGTCGAAGAAGTACCCGGAGCTTGTCGTCATCTCCAACATCAAGGAGAATGGCGAGACAATCGGCGTGCTCGAGAACGGCGAGCTCAACTGGCACACCGACCTCGCCTTTGACGAGGTGCCCCCCTCGCTCAGCCTGCTGCGCGCCCTCGAGGTGCCGGAGTCCGGCGGCAATACCGGCTTCGCCAACATGTACAAGGCGCTCGAATCGCTGCCGCCCCGCTTGCGCCAGCGCATCACCGGGCTCCGCCTCAAGCACCAGCGCAGCCACGACGCCCAGGGCCGGCCGCGGGTCGGCTTCGAGCATCTCTCGGCCGACGACGTCAGCGCCCTGCCCGGCCCCGTCCATCCCCTCGTCCGCACCCATCCCGACAGCGGCCGCGAGGCGCTCTATCTCGGCCGTCGCTTCGGTGGCTACATCATGGGTCTCGACGTCGCCGAGAGCGAAGAGCTCCTCGACGAGCTCTGGCACTACGGCACCCTGCCGGAGAACACCTGGCACCAGGAATGGCAGGTCGGCGACATGATGGTCTGGGACAACCGCTCCACCATGCACCGCCGCGACAACTTCCCGGCCGAGCAACGCCGCCGCATGCACCGCATCGTCGTCCTCGGCAGCAAGCCCTACTGAGGCCCCGGCCGGCCGCCCGTCAGATCCGCAGCAACGGCTGCACCA
>JAUIID010000057.1 GCA_030431615.1 Alphaproteobacteria bacterium | reverse complement strand
ACAGAGGCCAGGCGTTGGCAGCAGCTAGCGAACGAAACGATACCGACGCGGCCCGCCGGGCCGCGTCGAGACAGGAACTTTCACCGCGTTCACTCGCGGTGGTCATGAATCTGCCGACGATCGTTATCCTGGCACTGGTTCTGGCCTATCCCATTTACTACGCTGGCTTTCTCTCCTTTCATCAGGTGGGGCCGGGTCAGCTCCGCAGCGGCGTCTTCCCCTTCGTCGGACTGCTGAACTACGAACGGGTCCTGACCGACCCGCTGTTCCAGAAGGCGCTTCTCAACACCTTCACCTTCAGTGCGATCGTCGTCGTCGCGGAGATCGTGCTGGCCGTGGCGATCGCCCTCCTGATCAACCAACAGGGCATCTGGACATCGCGGATCACCCGCGTCCTGATGCTGGTACCCTATGCCGTGCCGCCGATCGCCAACGGCCTCGTCTGGTCGTTCATGTACAGCTACCAGTTCGGCTTCCTGAATCGCATCCTCTTCACGCTGGGCCTGATCACCGAGCCGATCAACTGGGCCGGCAACCCCGACACGGCACTCTTTGCCATCACCGTCCCCTATGTCTGGCGCACGCTCCCCTTCGCGATACTGCTCGTCCATGCTGCGCTGCAGGGCATCAACCGCGAACTGCACGAGGCGGCGGCGGTCGATGGTGCCAATGCTTGGCGCCGGTTCTGGCACATCACCCTGCCGCTCCTGACGCCGATCATCGTCGTCATCCTGGTGCTGCGCACCTCGTTCGCCTTTGCCGTCTTCGAGGAGATCCTGGCGATCACCCAAGGTGGGCCCGGCGATGCGACCTGGGTGGCGGCCTGGTATAGCTACCGCAAGTCCTTCGCGCCGCCCTTCGATATCGGCCTCGGCTCCGCTTCCGCCTATCTCCTGGCATTGATGATCGGCATCCTGGCAATCGTCTATGTTCGCATGATCTACCGGCGGGTCGAGTAGCGCCATGCTCACGCCGTCGCCCGTCACCAGGATCCTGCTGCACCTCGCAAACGTGGTGGTAATCGCCTTTTTCCTCCTGCCGATCGTGGCGGTGACCATCGGCTCGCTGCAGTCGGAGAAGATGCTGCAGGCTGACACGCAAGCGATCCTCCCGGCCGAATGGACCTTCGACAACTTCCTCGTCATCCTCTCCGGCGGTGAGCAGCGCGGCAAGATCTTCGAGCAGGTGACCTACCTGCCCGACAACGTGAAAAGCTTTCACCGCGCCTTCGCCAACAGCGTGATCGTCGCAACTTCGGTCACGGTCCTGACCCTCTTCTTCGGTTCGCTCTCGGCCTACACCGTCGCGAGGCTGCGCTTCGTCTGGACGCTCTGGCTCATGAACCTGAACGTCGTGGCGCGCTTCGTGCCGCTGATCGTCCTGATGATCCCGCTCTATGTGACGTTCCGCAATTTCGGCATGTTGAACTCGCTGAGTGGAGTGATCATCGCTCTCACCGGCTTTCTCTTGCCCTATGCGATCCTGATGCTGGCCCCCTATTTCGCCACCATTCCGCGCGAGCTGGAGGATGCCGCGCGTATCGACGGCTGCACCCATTTCAGCGCCTTCTGGCGGATCACCCTGCCGCTATCGGCCCCGGGGCTGGCCTCGTGCGGGGCGATCATGTTCATCATCTCCTGGCACGAGCTGCTCATCCCCCTGATCCTCAACTCGCGCGCCGAGTTCATGACCCTGCCGGTGGTCATCGCCAGCCTGGTCGGCGACGTGCATGTATTCTTCAACTTGATGATGGCGATCTGCCTTCTGGCCATGTTGCCATCGGTCATTCTCGTCCTGTTGTTGCAGAAATTCGTCGTCCAGGGCCTGCAGGTGGGCGGCGTCAAGGGTTGAACGATGTACAGCTTCGACAAGTCTCGCCTTGATCTCGCCCGGGAGTTCAAGGCCAATCCGTTCGGCGAGCACCGCCCGGACCTGCAATACCTCCTGAACCTGATGCGCCGACCCGATCCGAAGCGTGCCCACTATGTCCTGATGCCTAGGCAATGGGGCGAATCCTGGACGCTGGCAGTGATGGAGCCCGGTGGCGTCAGCCCGCCGCGTCCGACCAACCTCGTCTTCACGGATGCCGGCGAGGCCGAATGGCATGTCTTCAAGTTGCGCTGGGCCGAGCTCGCCGGCGAAGAGCTGCCGTTCGATTAACCACGCGTCCGAGAAAGCTGTGTTGACCCGGTGATGAGCCGCTCGCTGGATTGAAGAGATCGATGACACGAATCATGGGCTACTGCGACCGTTGGAGCGCCAGGCCGGGTGACACCGTGAACTTCATGGTGAGCTGCATCGGTGCCGAGAGCTACGAGGTGGAGATTGTCCGCCTGAAGCAGCCTGAGGCGGGACCGCTGGCCACCCCCTTCCAGCCTGAGCGCGTGGCCTCGGACGTCAACGGTCGCTATGCGGGGCGTGAGCAGGCACTGCCGATCGGCTCGCTCGCCGTCGTGCCCGGCCACCCCTGTCTCGAGCAGCTCGAGGCCGCGACGCTCGTGGCCTACGTCATGCCGACCACCCCCTTGAAGTGCCGCCAGGCGCTTTTCGGCAACTGGTGCGAAGCGAGCCGCACCGGCTTCGGGCTCGAGCTCGATGAGCAGGGCTGCCTCGTGCTGCGCCTCGGTGCAGGCCCGGGCACCGAGGTGACACTCGCCTCCGGCGAGCCGATGCGTGCCTGGCGCTGGTACCGCGTTGCCGCCACCTTCGACAGCCTGAGCGGGTGCATGGCGATCTGGCAGGAGCCGGTGCCCCGCCATGGCTTCGATCTTGATCGGCCCATCCATCGCAGCACCGAAAGCGGCTGTCCGAAGTGCCGCTCGAGCAACGCCCTGACCTTCGCCGCCTGGCAGAGCGGCAGGGCCACCGGACCCTCGGCCTGGGGCGGTCTGCAGTTCGGCCAGCACTTCAATGGCCGCATCGACCGGCCGCGAATTGTCGAAGGTGCGCTCGACCATGCCGGCATTGCCGAGCTGATGGGCGAAAACGGGCTCGCCGCTATCGAGGACGAGCTCGTCGCGGCCTGGGACTTCGCCCTCGACATCAGCGGCGAGGCGATCACCGACACCGGCCCGAACCGCCTGCATGGAACCATCGTCAACCTGCCGACCCGCGCCGTTCACGGGCACAACTGGACGGGCTGCATCAACGACTGGACGAAGGCGCCCGAGCAGTACGGCGCCATCCACTTCCACGACGACGACATCGTCGATGCCTGCTGGGCCACGGACTTCAGCTTCGAGGTCTCGTCAGCGCTGCGCTCCGGCGTCTATGCCGCCAAGCTGACCGCAGGCGATTTCGTCTACTGGGTGCCGTTCTTCGTCAGCCCGCCCAGGGGCGAAGCGCGCTCGAAGGTCGCCTTCATCGCGTCGACCGCCACCTACACCGTCTATCTCAACAACACGGGACGCTTCCTCTCCAGCGCCACCGAGGTCTACCAGGGCCGGGTGACGGTCATGGACGAGATCGACTCACTCCTCTTCGAGTTTCCGGCGATGGGTCTCTCGACCTATGATCGACACAGCGACGGAACCGGCGTCGCCTATGCCAGTCGCAGCCGGCCGGTGCACAATTTCCGCCCGACCGGCCGCCACTGGAATTTCAACCTCGACCTTTGCATCATCGACTGGCTCGAGCACCTGGGCGGCGACTACGACGTCATCACCGAGGATCAGTTGCACGAGGAGGGCATGAGCCTCCTTGCCCCCTACAACGTGGTGATCACCGGCTCCCATCCCGAATACGATTCGCTCGGCATGCTGGACGCCTTCCAGGCCTATCTGCGGCGTGGTGGCCGGCTGATGTACATGGGCGGCAACGGCTTCTACTGGCGCATCGCCCACCACCCGACGCGGGACGGCGTGATCGAGGTGCGGCGGGCCGAGGGCGGCGTGCGTGCGTGGGACGCCCTGCCGGGCGAATATCATCACAGCTTCACCGGTGAGTATGGCGGCCTCTGGCGCCGCAATTCGCGGGCGCCGCAGAAGCTGGTCGGCGTCGGCTTCATCAGCCAGGGCTTCGACAAGTGCAGCTACTACCGCCGCACCGAAGCTGCCGACGACCCCAGGGCAGCCTGGATGTTCGAGGGCGTCGAAGATGAGCTGATCGGCGATTTCGGCATCCTGCAAGGCGGGGCCGCGGGGCTCGAGATCGACGCCATTGATGCAAGGCTCGGCACGCCGCCGCACGCGCTTGTCGTCGCCCGGAGCGAGAACCACTCCAACACCTACGAAGTGGTCGCCGAGGAAGTGCTGATTCCGCACGGCGCCACGGATGCCATCATCAACCCCGAGATTCACGCCGACATCACCTTTTTCGAGACGCCAAATGGCGGGGCGGTCTGGTCGACCGGCTCCATCGCGTTCGCCGGCTCGCTGGGCTGGAACGGCTTCGACAACAACGTCGCGCGGCTGACGACGAACGTGCTCCGGCGCTTCGCCGATGACGAGCCCTTGCCCTGGCCTGGATTGCCGAAGACCGGGGAATAGGTCAGGCAGCCTTGGTCGTTGCTGCCGTTCGGGCGAATGGCTAGTGTTCGACCAAGGTCGGAGCAATCGGCCGGATGGCCGTTGGCGACCGCGGATCAGGGAAAAAGGGAAGGTACGCATCATGCGACATCTGCTGGCCGGCGCTTCGGCGCTTTGCCTGCTTGGCGGCATGGGCATGGCCCAGGCGGCAGGCGAGTTCGACGGCGTCACCGTCAACGTCATGACCCAGACCGGTGCCATCCAAGAGCCGCTGCAGCGGCGGGCACCCGAATTCGAGGCGCTCACCGGCGCCAAGATCAACGTCATCGCCGTGCCGTTCTCGGACCTCTACCAGAAAGTGCTTACCGACTGGGCGAGCGGCACCAACTCCGTGGATGCCGCGGTCTTCGCCCCGCAATGGATGGTGGACTACATCGCTGGCGGTTATCTCGAGAACCTGACAGCGCGGGTCGAGGCCGATGAGGCGATCGAGCAGGACGATGTCGGCGCCTTTTTTCGTGACTTCTCCGAGAAGTACGAAGGCGACATCTACATGATCACGCTCGATGGCGACTTCCACATGATGTACTACCGCAAGGACCTGCTCGATGAAGCCGGCCTCGCGGTGCCGCGTACCTGGGACGAGTATCTCGAGGTCGCGAAGGCCCTGCACGGCAAGGACATGAACGGCGATGGCACGCCGGATTTCGGCTCCTGCATCGCCAAGAAGCGCAATGCCCAGAGCTACTGGTTCGTCATGGACGTCGTCGGCTCCATGACCCAGTCCAAGGGCACCAGCCAGGGCGCCTTCTTCAACACTGCCGACATGACGCCGCTGGTCGACAACGAGGGCTTCCGCAAGGCGCTCGATTTCCTCTCGGAATCGACCCAGTACGGTCCGCCGGACGAATTGAATCTCGACGTCTCCGACACCCGCCCACTCTTTGCTTCCGGCCGTTGCGCGCTCAATCTCGACTGGGGCGACGTCGGCACGATCTCCATCGACCCGGCCAACTCCAAGGTCATCGGCAAGTGGGGTGCCTCCATCATGCCGGGCTCGACGGAAGTGGTGAACTGGGAGACGGGTGAGCTCGAAGCCTGTACGCCCGACAACTGCCCCCATGCCATCGACGGCGTGAACCACGCGCCCTTCGCGGCTTTCGGCGGCTGGGGCGGTGGCATCAACGCTGCGGCCGACGACAAGGTGAAGGAAGCCGCCTTCGCCTACTTCTCGTACATGACCCAGCCGGCCCAATCGAACCAGGACGTCACCGTCGGCATCACCGGCTTCAATCCCTATCGCACTTCGCAGTTGACCTACAGCGACCTCTGGAAGAACGCGGGCATGAGCGAGGAGGAGGCCGAAGTCTATCTCGGCGCCATCAATGACAGCATGAACAGCCCGAACATGATCCTCGATCTGCGCATCCCGCAGAACCAGAAGTACCAGCAGGTCGTGCTCGACGAGGCGATCTCGCGCTTTCTTGCCGGCGAGATCGACAAGGAGGCGACCGTCCAGGCGGTCGCCGGTGGCTGGAACGAGCTGAACGACGAGATCGGCGTGGACGAGCAGCTCGAGATCTATCGGGCCACCATCGGCGCCAACTGATCGGTCGGTTACATCAGGGTCCGGTACGCCCGGCGTGCCGGACGCTGAACCGCCCGGTCGCCGGTCGATGCACGGATCCTCATGACAGCCTTCGCCGATACGGCCATCGACAGCGTCCCGCGGCCGGGACTGGGGGAGCGGCTCGACCGCTATGCCGGCCGACTCATGGTCCTGCCGGCGGTCATCATCCTGCTCTGCTTTGCGATCTTTCCGCTCATCATCTCGGCCTATCTGGCGCTCTCGCGCTTCGCCTTGGCGCCCGGGGGCTTCACCCTGAAGTTCATCGGCCTCAGCAATTTTCGCAAATTGCTCTCCGGCTCGCAGCAGTACCATTTCCTCGGCACATTCGGCGCCTTCGGTCCGGCCGCCTGGGGCCTGGTGGCGCTGGCGGCCATCGCCCTTCTCTATTGCATGGCACGCTATCTCAGGGGCGGGAGCGTCACGGCCGTCGGCATCGTCGGGCGACTGATCGCCGTCAGCCTGACGATGGGTCTCGTCCTCGTCTCCGTGGCGACGCTGGCCACGAGCGGCGTCCCCGGCACGCTCGTCACCACGCTGCTCTATGTCGTGATCGGCGTCACCGTGCAGTTCCTGCTCGGCCTCGGGCTGGCCTTGCTCTGCGCCCAGCCGATCCGCGGCCGCAACTTCTTCCGGGTGCTCTATTTCGTGCCGCTGATGGTGACACCGGTCGGCATCGCCTACACCTTCCGGATGCTGGCGGACATGCAGAAGGGGCCGTTCGCGCCGATCGTGCGTTCGTTCGGTGTCGGCGAGTGGTCCTGGGCGACCGAGGCCTGGTCGGCGCGACTCATGGTGCTGGTCGGCGATACCTGGCAGTGGACGCCATTCATGTTCATCGTGTTGCTCGCGGCCATCGAGAACCAGCCGCGCGATCAGGTGGAGGCCGCCCGGATCGACGGGGCCAGCAGCCTGCAGATCTTCCGCGACATCACTTGGCCGGCCATCGCCCCGGTTGCCGGCACGGTGGTGCTGATCAGGTTGATCGAGGCCTTCAAGATCATCGACCTGCCCAACGTGCTGACCGGGGGCGGGCCCGGCCTCGCCACGGAATCCATGACGCTGCACGCCTTCATTGCCTGGCGAACGCAGGACCTGGGTGCGTCGGCAGCAGTTGGCTACATGCTGCTCTTCGTCTCGACCGTGGTCTGCATCACGTTCTTTAACTTCGTGGTCCGGCCATCCCGCCGGCTCGAATCATGAGCACCGAGCGCCGCACGCTCCGCCAGCGCCTGTTCGAGCCCGAGTCGCTCGATCGCCAGGCCCCGGTGCCGAAGATCGCGACCTATGGCCTGCTGATCTTCTGGGCGCTGATCGTTCTCATACCGCTCTACTGGGTGCTGATTACCTCGTTCAAGCAGTCCGGGGACGTCGCCAACGGACCCTTCTACATTCCATTCGTCGACTTCACGCCATCGCTGCACGCGTGGGACTTCATGCTGCTGCAGAACAACACGCTCGGGCCCTACATCAACTCGGTCGTGGCGGCGCTCGGCAGCACGGTCGTCGCCGTGGTGGTCGGGGCACTCGCGGCCTATGCCCTCGTCCGCACCAGGCTCGAGGTGAAGCTCGCGACCGTCCTGACCTTTCTCCTGCTCCTCGCCGCGACGATCGCGGCTGTGGTCTCCCTGGGTGTGCCCTGGCCGATAGCGCTCGGGTCGGCGGTCGTCCTCTTCATTCTCGCGGTCTTCACGCTGACCCATCGGGCGAGGCTGGCCCTCGGCAATCGTGACATCGAGTTCTGGATCATCTCCAACCGCATCATGCCGCCGATCGTGGCGGTACTGCCGATCTACATCATGTTCCAGCAGCTTCGCTTGCTCGATACGCAGCTGGCCCTGGTTGCGACCTATGCTGCCGTCAACCTGCCGATCGTCGTCTGGCTGACCCGCGACTTCTTCGCTGCCATCCCGGTCGATCTCGAGGAGAGTGCTGAGATCGACGGCGCCTCGAAGTTCAGGGTGTTCTTCACGATCGCCCTGCCATTAGTGCGCTCCGGCCTCGTCGCCACCTTCCTCCTCGTGCTGATCCTGGCCTGGAACGAGTATCTCTTGGCGCTCTTCCTCACCAATGCCAACGCCCAGACCATGCCGGTACTGGTCTCGGCGCAGAACACCACCCGCGGGCCGCAATGGTGGAACATGTCGGTGCTGATCGTCGTCATGATCGCCCCCGTCGTGGCCATTGCGACCGTCCTGCAGAAGCACATTGCGCGCGGCCTTCTGGTCGGCGCCGTCAAAGGCTAGGCACCGGATGCGCGTCACCCTCTCCAACATCTTCAAGTCCTTCGGCGCGGTCCAGGTGGTCAAGGGCCTCGACCTCGAGATCGAGGACGGCGAGTTCCTCGTGCTGCTCGGCCCTTCGGGCTGCGGCAAGACGACGGCGCTCAGGATGGTTGCCGGCCTCGAATCGGTGACGTCGGGACGGATCGCCATCGGCGAGCGGGACGTCACCAACGTCCTGCCGAAATATCGCGACGTGGCGATGGTCTTCCAGTCCTACGCGCTCTATCCGCACATGACGGTAGCGAAGAACATCGGCTATCCCTTGAAGCTGCGCGGCGTGCCCAAGGCGGAGCAGGACTCGCAGATCCGGGCCGCGGCCGAGAAGGTGCATCTCGAGGACTATCTCGACCGCTTTCCCCGCCAGCTCTCCGGCGGCCAGCGGCAGCGCGTGGCGCTGGCCCGCGCCATCGTCCGGCGGCCGAGCGTCTTCCTCATGGACGAGCCGCTCTCCAATCTCGATGCCAAGTTGCGCAGCTACATGCGCGCCGAGCTGAAGCACCTCCAAGAGGAGCTGGGCATCACCACCATCTACGTCACCCACGACCAGATCGAGGCGATGACGCTGGCCCACCGGGTCGCGGTGATGAACCAGGGCGTGGTGCAACAGATCGCGACCCCGCGCGAGATCTACGACAACCCGGCGAACCTCTTCGTGGCCGGCTTCATCGGCTCGCCGCCGATGAACACGCTGACCGGGCCGATCGTAGATGGCAGCTTCGTCCTGCCGGAGGGCAGGGTGCAGGTCGGCAACCATGCAGCGCGACCCGAAGCCGTCTTCGGCTTCCGCCCCGAGGACGCGCAGATCGTGGCACCGGATGCGGCCGACCTGCAGGCCAGGGTCTTCGCCTGCGAGCTCACCGGCAACGAGACCATCGTGACCTGCGAGGTCGGCAAGGCGCCCGTCGTGGTCAAGATGGACAAGAACTACGACGTCCGCGCCGGTGCCGCGGTCGGCATCGCCATCGACAGCTCGAAGCTTCGCCTGTTCGATGCCGCCAGTGGCGAGAAGATCGCGGCCGGCGGGTAGCGGCCGACCGCGAGCCGGTCCTCAGATCGATCCGGCTTCGACCATATAGTTGTTGGCGGTGCACATCGCGGCATCGTCGGAGGCGAGGAAGAGCACCATCAGGGCAAGATAGACCGGCTCGATCAGGTCCGGCAGGCATTGCCGCTGGCGGTGTCGCTCGAGCGCTTCCGGAGTCGCCCAGAGCGTCTGTTGTCGCTCCGTCATCACCCACCCGGGTACCACGGTATTGACACGGATCCGATGCTTGCCGAGGTCCCGCGCCATGCCGCGGGTGAGCCCATGCACCGCGGCCTTGGCCTGGGTGTAGACCGGGAAGCCGCCGCCCGCCTCCCACCACGAGTTCGACCCGAAGTTGATGATCGAGCCCTTGCCCGCCTGGATCATGCCGGGGGCCACGGCCTGAATGGCGAAGAACATGTGGCGGAGATTGGTGGCGATGCGTTCGTCGAAATATTCGGGCGTCACCTTCTCCCAGCCGTGACGGTCATCGCGCGCGGCGTTGTTGACGAGCACGGTGGCCGGGCCGTGTGCGGCGTCGACCGCTTTAAAAGCGTGCCTCAGCGCTTCGATGTCACGCAGGTCGCAGGGCTCGAAGTGAACCTTCGAACCGGCGCCACGCAACTCGTCGGCAAGCGCCTTGCCACGATCGGCGTCCAGATCGACGAAGCCGACCCGGCTGCCCTGCTCGGCAAAGGCGCGGACGATCTGCTCGCCGATGCCGGAGGCGCCACCGGTGACCAGGACGGCAACGTCCACCAGGCTGGGGTAGCGGGCGAACGACATTGGACAATCCTCCGGGTTCTTGTTCTTCGCTGCTGTCCTCTGTGAGGATCGTCCGAATACGTCAAGGCCGCCGTTGTGTGCGTGTAGCTGGCGTCTCGGTTGACGCCACTCTACTGCACGGCCGGTGCCGCTCCGATGAGGCCGCCCTCGGTGCGGGCACCCTCCCAGTCGGGCATGGTCTCGATCTCCTCGTCGGTGAGGTCGACGACGAAGCGGCGCGGCGCCTCCACCATCTCGACCCTGTGCCAGGGAATTGCCACGCGCTCGGCGCCGCCCCCGACGTCGATGCCGAGAATTTCGCCGCCGCGCTGGATGACCAGGAACTTGAGCAGCCCGTCCTGCGGGTCGGCGACGAGGTCATAGACGCCGCCGAGTTCCTCGTCGTCTGCGGACACGACCTCGAGCTCGAGCAGACTGAGCATCGAGACGGCGCCGGTGGTTGGCGGCAGCTCCGTCGCCGCCGGCGCCACGTCGACACTTGGCGAGTCGGCCAGCGTGTCCGCCGGAGCTTCGTCGGCTGCGGCGGTGGCGGAGCCCAGAAGCGCAACGAGCGGCAAAGCGCAAATCGTCTGGAAGTTCGGCATGGTCGCGTCCTCCGGATTTTGGATGATCGACCTGCCAACCTGTTGCGCCAGCCGACGGTTCCGCCTCAGCTCCTCTTGGCCTGCTGCCAGAGCATCTCGAGCGTTGCCAGATCCAGCTCGCCGAGCGGCGCATCGCTCGTCTGCTCCATTCGCCGGAAGCGGGCTTCGAACTTGGCGTTGGCCCGCCTGAGCGCCGTCTCCGGGTCGAGCCCGAGCCTTCGGGCGTGGTTGACGAGAGTGAAGAGGAGATCGCCCAGTTCCAGCTCCTGCTCGTCCGGCGCGGCCTTCTCGAGCTCGTCCAGCTCCTCGTTCACCTTGTCCCGCACACCCTGGAGGTCGGGCCAGTCGAAGCCGACCCGAAGGGCGCGTTTCTGCAGCTTGAGCGCCCGGGTCAGCGCCGGCAGGCCGTGCGGCAGGTTGTCGAGGAGACTGGCGGGCTTGCCATCGGACGCAGCCTTCGCCTCGCGCTCGGCCGCTTTCACTGCCTCCCAATGCTCGCGCTGCGCTGCTGCACTCCTGACCTCGGCGTCGCCGAAGACATGCGGGTGCCGTGCCACCATCTTGTCGGCGATCGCCGTGGCCACGTCGTCGAAGCCGAAATGGCCGGCCTCGGCCGCCATCTGCGCATGGTAGACGACCTGGAGCAGGAGATCGCCCAGCTCGCCACGCAACTCGTCCCAGTCGGCCCGCTCGATGGCGTCCGCCACCTCGTAGGCCTCCTCGATCGTGTAGGGGGCGATGGTGGCAAACGTCTGCTCGATATCCCAGGGACAGCCGGTCTCGGGATCGCGCAGGCGGCGCATCACCGCGAGCAGGCGATCGATCGGCCGCTCGGCGCTCAAAGCAGCGTGCCCTGGTCGGCGGGTGGGGTAGCAGGCTTGCGTCGCGGCTTCGCCGTCTCGCCCGGCACGACCGGCAGGCGCCCATCGGCGAACTCGATCTCGAGGCGGGTCTCGCTCCGGGCCGCCTCGACACTCGTGACCAGGCTCCTCGAGCTGCTGTGGACGAGGGCGTAGCCGCGATCCAGCACGCGGCGATGGCTGAGGCTCTCCAGCAGCTTGGCCGGCCCGTCGAGACTTCGCCGGAGCTCGCGCAGCCGATCGGCGATACGCTGGTCCAGCTTCTCGACCGGCAGCCGGGCGAGGTCGCGACCGGCGTCGCGAACGCGATCGAGCACCAGCTCGCCGAGCCGGGCATGGCGCGCCTCGAGGCGCTCCGCCTGATCCTTGAGCACCGCCAGCGGGGTGCGCAGCCGGAGCCGCTCGGCGAGATCATCCAGACGCTGCTCGGCAAAACGCATGAGGGCCTGTGGATCCGGCAGGCCCCGGGCGAGGCCATCGAGCCCGCCCCGGCGATCCTGCAGGCCGCGCTCCAGCGCGTGGATCAGCCGCTCGGCCAGTCCTTCGGTCGATGCCAGCAGCTCGGTCCGGACGGGGACCGCCATCTCGGCCGCAGCGGTTGGTGTCGGCGCCCGGCGATCGGCGACGAAGTCGATGAGAGTCGTGTCGGTCTCGTGGCCGACGGCCGAGATCAGCGGGATCGAGCAGGCGGCCACGGCGCGGGCCACGACCTCCTCGTTGAAGGCCCAGAGATCCTCGATCGACCCGCCGCCGCGGGCGACGATCAGGAGATCGGGGGCAGGGATGGCGCCCTCCGCGGCGAGGCGCTCGAAGCCGCCGATGGCAGCAGCGATCTGCTCGGCCGCTCCCTCGCCCTGCACCGCGACGGGCCAGAGCAGGACGGAAAGGGGAAAACGCTCGGCCAGCCGGTGCAGGATGTCGCGAAGCACGGCCCCGGTGGGCGAGGTGACGAGGCCGATGCGGCGCGGCAGATAGGGCAAGGCTCGCTTGCACTCCGGCGCGAACAGGCCCTCGGCCGCCAGGCGCTGCTTGCGCTCCTCGAAGAGCGCCATGAGGGCGCCGACGCCGGCCGGCTCCATGTGCTCGATGACGAGCTGATAGCGCGAGCGGCCGGGATAGGTGGTGAGCCGCCCGGTGGCGATCACCTCGAGACCGTCCTCCGGCCTGAAGCCGAGCCCGCTCGCCGTGCCGCGCCAGCACACGCCGTCGAGCACGGCCTTCTCGTCCTTCAGCGCCAGATAGAGATGGCCGCTGGCCGCACGCTTGAAGCCGGAGATCTCGCCCCTGACCCGAACCAGGCCGTACGCATCCTCGACCGTCTTCTTCAGCGCGAAGGCGATCTCGGAAACCGAGTACTCGTGCAGGTTGGAGACCATGCCCCGGACTTACCAGCCGGCCGGCCGGGCGTCGACCGCGGGATAGGCTCCTAGAGGTAGCCTTCCTCGATCAGCGCCTGGGCGATCTGCACGGTGTTGAGGGCCGCACCCTTGCGCAGGTTGTCCGCCACCACCCACATGTTCAGGCCGTGCGGCACGGTCGGGTCCTTGCGGATGCGCGAGACGAAGGTGGCGTGGTCGCCGACGCAGTCGATCTGCGTCGCGTACTCGTCCTCCTCCGGCCGGTCGATGACCAGGATACCCGGGAACTCGTGCAACGCGTGGCGGGCCTCGTCGGGCTCGAGCGGCTCCTCGAACTCGACATTGACCGCGAGCGAATGGCCGACGAAGACCGGCACCCGCACGCAGGTGGCGCTGACCTCGATCGAGGGATCGAGGATCTTCCGGGTCTCGACCGTCATCTTCCACTCTTCCTTGGTCGAGCCGTCCTCGAGGAAGCTGTCGATCCGCGGAATGCAGTTGAAGGCGATCTGCCTCGTGAAGACCTTCGGGTCCTGCTTGTCGTTCATGTAGATCGACTTAGTCTGGTCGAAGAGTTCGTCCATCGCCTCCTGACCGGCGCCGCTCACCGACTGGTAGGTGGCGACGACGACGCGCTTGATGCGGGCGATGTCGTGCAGCGGCTTGAGCGCCACCACCATCTGGATGGTCGAGCAGTTGGGGTTGGCGATGATGTTCTTGTTGCGGAAGTCGGCCAGCGCCTCCGGATTGACCTCCGGCACGACGAGCGGGATTTCCGGGTGCATGCGGAAGTGCGAGGTGTTGTCGATCACCACGCACCCGGCCGCCGCGGCGCGCGGCGCCTGCACGGCGGAGACCGCTGCACCGGGCGAGAAGAGGCCGAGATCGACCCCCTCGAAGTCGAAGCTGGCGAGGTCCCTGACCTTCAGCCGCTTGTCGTCGCCATAGGCGACTTCCTTGCCGACCGAGCGCTCGGAGGCAAGTGGAATGATCTCGTCCGCGGGAAAGCGGAGCTCTTCGAGGATGTTCAGGATTTCCTGGCCGACGGCGCCCGTGGCGCCGGCTACGGCAACGCGATAGCCCATGGTTTCAGCCCTTTGCGGCGCCCAGTGGCGCTCAGCGGAGAGAAGTGTCGAGCTCGTCGAGGACGGCCTGGCCGATGGCACTGGTCGAGACCTCGCGCATCCCCGGCTGCATGATATCGGGAGTCCGATAGCCCTTGTCGAGCACCGTCGCGATCGCCTTTTCTACGCGATCGGCCTCGGCCCCGAGATCGAACGAATAGCGCAGCATCATGGCGAAGCTGAGCAGCATGGCGAGCGGGTTCGCCTTGCCCTGGCCGGCGATGTCGGGGGCGGAGCCGTGCACCGGCTCGTAGAGCGCCTTGCGCCGGCCGATCTGGTCCGGCGCACCCAGCGACGCCGAGGGCAGCATGCCGAGCGAGCCCGTGAGCATCGCCGCTGCGTCGGAGAGCAGGTCGCCGAAGAGGTTGTCGGTGACGATCACGTCGAACTGCTTGGGCCGGCGGACGAGCTGCATGGCGCAGTTGTCCGCATACATGTGGTCGAGCTGCACGTCCGCGAATTGCTCCTGGTGGAGCTTCGTCACTTCCTGCCGCCAGAGCACGCCCGTGTGCATCACGTTGGCCTTCTCGACCGAGGTCACCCGGCCCTGGCGCTTGCGGCTGAGCTCGAAGCCGACACTGGCGATGCGGCGGATCTCGGCCGTAGTGTAGACCTGCGTGTCCACCGCCCGCCGTGTTCCGTCGGGCAGCTCCTCGATGCCGCGCGGTTCGCCGAAATAGACGCCGCCGGTGAGTTCCCGGAGGATGAGGATGTCGAGCCCCTCGACCAGCTCCTTCTTCAGGGAGCTGGCCTCGGCCAGGGCCGGAAAGACCATGGCGGGCCGGAGGTTGGCGAAGAGCTCGAGCTCTTTTCTCAGCTTCAGCAGGCCCTGCTCGGGCTTGAGGCGGAACTCGAGCTGGTCGTATGCGGGGCCACCCACGGCACCGAACACCACCGCATCGGCCTCCTTGGCGAGCGCCAGCGTGCTGTCCGCCAGCGGCGTGCCGTGCGCATCGTAGGCCGAGCCGCCGACGAGATCCGTCTCGCACTCGAAGCCGAGGCCCTGGCGATCGCGGAACCAGCCGACCACGCGCTGCACCTCGCCCATCACCTCGGGGCCGATGCCGTCACCGGGCAGAAGGAGAAGATTTCCAACCTGATTCATTGTCTTGCAATCGAATGATGAAGCGTTGCGAGGCGGCGCTGCCGCCGCCCTGGTCCTGTGCCGAACCGGCGAGATGCCTCAGGCGGCGCTGCCGTGCAGCCAGGGTTCGGCAGCCTTCTGCCTGGCCTCGAAGCCGTCGATCGATTTGGCTTTGACCATGGTCAGCCCGATGTCGTCGAGACCGTTCAGCAGGCAATGCTTGCTGAACGCGTCGACCTCGAAGTGAACCGGCTCGTTGCCGGTGGGCCGGGTGATCGTCTGGCTCTCGAGGTCGATCGTGAACGGGCGGCCCTGCGCGTTCTCGGCCTCCTTCATCAGGAGGTCCACCGTCTCCTGCGGCAGGACGATCGGCAGGATGCCGTTCTTGAAGCAGTTGTTGAAGAAGATGTCGGCGAAGGAAGGGGCGATGACGCAGCGTATGCCGAAGTCGAGCAGCGCCCAGGGCGCATGCTCGCGCGACGAGCCGCAGCCGAAGTTCTCGCCCGCGATCAGGACTTCAGCCTGCCGATAGGCCGGCCGGTTGAGCACGAACTCGGGCTTCTCCTTGCCATCCTGGTCGTAGCGCATCTCGTCGAAGAGGTTCTTGCCGAGTCCGGTCCGCTGGATCGTCTTCAGGAACTGCTTCGGAATGATCATGTCGGTATCGACATTGATCATCGGCAGGGGGGCGGCGATCCCGGTAAGGGTCTTGAAGGCTTGCATGAGCGGTTTCCGCTGGGCGTCGAGATGCCGGGTGTCATAGGCGAGCGGTGAGCCTGCGGCAAGCAGGAGAGGGCAATAGGGCCGTTACTCCCTGTCGCCGCGCAGCCAGCCGCGCCGATGGAAGAACCAGAGAAGGCCGAACGCGATCGCCGCCATCAGGCCGAGGACGGCCGGATAGCCGTAGCGCCAGTCGAGCTCGGGCATGTTCCATGGTGAGGAGGTGTCGAAGTTCATGCCGTAGACGCTGGCGACGAAGCCGAGCGGAATGAAGATCGTCGCGATGACCGTCAGGACCTTCATGATCTCGTTCATCTTCGCACTCTGGCTCGACAGATAGACGTCGAGCAGGCCGGTCGCGATCTCGCGGTAGGTCTCGACGATGTCCATGAGCTGGATGCCATGGTCGTAGCAGTCGCGGAGATAGGTGCGGGTCGTGGCGCTGATCTCCTCGTGCTCGTCGCGCAGCAGGGCGTTCAGCATCTCGCGCATGGGCCAGACCGCGCGACGCAGGCTCAAGAGCTCGCGCTTGACCTGGTGCACACGCTCGACATGGCCGGGCTCCGGGTCCTTCACCACGGCGTCCTCGAGCTCCTCGACTTCCTCGCCGAGCGTCTCGAGATAGGGAAAGTAGCTGTCGACGGCGGCATCGATCAGCGCATAGGCGAGGTAGTCGGGGCCGAGTTGCCGTATCCTTCCCTTGGCATGGCGCAGCCGCTGGCGCACCGGCTCGAAGCAGTCGCCCGGGCGTTCCTGAAAGGTCAGCACGAAATCCCGGCCGACCACCATCGCCACCTGCTCGCCCTCGGCGCCGCTCTCCGGGGTCAGCATGCGATAGACGATGAAAACATGGTCCTCGTAGCCCTCGGCCTTGGGCCGCTGGTGCGTGTTGACGGCGTCCTCGATAGCGAGCGGATGCACGCCGAACGCCGTGCCGACCGCGGTGATCGCCTCATGGTCGGCGAGGCCCGACACATCGACCCAGAGCACCGGCCGGGAGCCGCTCAGGCTGGCGATCCGGGCCGGGTCGCAGGCCGGAATCTCCTCGATTTGGTCGGGACCGTAGGCAATGATCGATGTCCTGGTTTCAACCGCTGTCGGGTCGGCGACGAGCTGGCCTGGTGCGGCCCCTGGCGCTGCGCGCTTCCTGAGAATCAGGCGGCGTTTTCTCCGAAGCAATGGCCGGCTCCCTTTGCGGCGATTCCTGGTACTTTCGCCGGTCGTCAGAATCCGGTGACCTGCAGGTCCGCAGGGTGGCGAATCCGGTAGCCGAACGTCACGGTCTCCGTCGCTCCAGGTGGCAGCTCGAGCTCCCAGACGAGGACGCCCGGCCGGTCGTCGGGCGCCGTTGTCGTGGGTGCCATCGTTTCCGCCATGCGCTCCACGGTGATCCTGGTATCGCGCGGCACCGGCAGGCGGTCGAGGAGCTCGAGCGTGATTGCATCCGTCCGGCGGTTGGTGACGGTCGTGGCGAACAGGCGCTCGTGCTGGCGGGTGGTGCCGATGAGCCCGGTGGCCGAGCGCTCGTCGGTCAGGAGGCGTCGCTCGATCTCCACCGCCGGATCGGCACCGAAGCCGAGCTCGAGCGGCTCGCCCGGCTGCAGCCCGGCGAGATGCGTCTCGCCGACCGGCGCCCCGTCCCGGTAGAGTAAGACTGGTCCGGGCAGCAGCGGTGCCTTGCCCGCATGGTGCAGGGAGGCGGTGAGATAGGCGGTCGGATCGAAATCGGGGAACGCCTTCCAGACGAGCTTGGCCGTACGCCGCATCGTCTCGATCGTCACCCGGTGCGCAGTGCCGTCGGCAGCGATGGTGACCGTGCCGGGCAGCCGATAGGTGGCATCGAAGGCGCTCCGGTCGATGGCCACCGCGGCAAAGTCGGCCGACGAAGGGGCCTTCTCGGCGCTGGCCCTGGCGGCCATCGGCGCCGGGCTCGGCTGCTTGACCCAGATGTCGATGTACCAGGGCTCTGCCGGTGGTGCCGCCGTCTGCCAGCTGGCCGTAGCAGTCGACAGCGTCAGCTCGACGTCGAACCAGTCCTCGCCCGTGCGCTGGGTGACCTCGGCAAGTGCCGTAAGCTGCAGCCGCTTCGTTCCGGTGTCGAGCCGTGCCTCGTAGGCCGGTGCGAACGAGGCACCCTGTACCTCGTAGTCGAGCTCGATCTCGACAGGTCCCGCCGTGTTCACCTGCACCGGGACCGTCACCTCGAGCTGGCGCATCGGGTCCTCGCCGAGGCGGGCGATCTCGCGCTCGACCCGGGCGATATCGGCGTCGAGACCGTCGATATCGTCCTGCGCCGCGCGCATCCGGCGAAGCGCCTCGCTGCTCCGCGTCTCGACGAGGCCGATCAACCCGTCGAGCTCGGCGAGCTGATTCTCCCCGCCGATGGAAGGCTGCATGTTGGGTTGGCGGAGGACATCGAGCACCAGTTCTTGGACGGTCATCCGGTCGCGCTCGACCCGGCGCCGGCGCTGCAGGGTGTCGAGCTCGGCGGCGAGGCGTGCCGTCGCCGGGTTGACGGGGCCGAGCGTCTCGATCTCGCGGAAGACCGGCCGACCCACGACGAGACCCCGCCCGGCGAGGTTCAGGCTGCGCCGGTCGAGCGCTGCCGGCAGGTCCGCGAAGACCAGCATGTGGTCGCCCCGGCCGATCTCGACCGTTGCCTCGCGATGCACCGTCGCCCGGTCGAGCTGCACGGTGACTGCTGCGATCCGGCTCGTGACCGGTACGTCCAGGGCTAGTGCCGAGGTGGCCGTGCCGCAGAGAACCGAGAGCAGCAGGGCGCCAAAGGCCATGGCGCGGCAGCCCGCCGCGTGTGCGGACGGCGATGGGCGGCAATGCATCGGCGACAACTCCCCGGACGAAAGCATGAAGACCACTTTATGGCCGGCCCGCCCACGACTGCCAAGCCGGAGGGCATTTGTCGCTTTGCCGAGCCTCGTTGTCGCGCGCGCACGTCCGCTCGGTGGCGCCGGCTGCTAGCTCCAGTCGGCGGGCAAATGGGGAAGCGTGGCAATGCGGACGACAGCAAGGGTTGTGGTGATCGGCGGCGGCGTGGTGGGCGTGAGTGCCCTCTACCACCTGGCAAAGCTGGGCTGGACCGACTGCGTGCTGCTCGAACGCACCGAGCTCACGGCAGGCTCGACCTGGCATGCGGCGGGCCTGCTGCCGCTCTTCAACATGTCCTACTCGGTCGGCCAGCTGCACCAGTACTCGGTCGAGCTCTACAAGAAGCTCGAGGCGGAGACCGGTCAGGACGTCGGCTTCCACCCCACCGGCAATCTGCGCCTCGCCACCAACCGCGACCGGCTGGACGAGTACCGCAACTACCAGTGCACGGCGGAGACCATCGGCGTCGAGTCGCACCTGATCGGGGTCGACGAAATCAAAAAGCTCTGGCCGCTGGTCAATACCGAGGGCCTGGTCGGCGCCCTCTGGCATCCGACCGATGGCCATATCGCCCCGGTCGACGTCACCATGGCGCTGGCCAGGGGGGCGAGGGCCATGGGTGCCGAGATCGTCCAGCGCTGCGCCGTCACCGGCATCGAGCGCGAGAACAACGAGTGGCTGATCAGGACGACCGGTGGCGACATCCGATGCGAGCACGTGATCTCTGCCACTGGCAACTATGCCCGCACCACCGCGCGTATGGTCGGCCTGGAAATCCCGGTGGTGCCGGTCGAGCACCAGTACATCGTCACCGACGTCGACCCGGCGCTCCGGGACTACCGGGCGACGGGGGCGAAGGAGCTGCCGATCCTGCGCGAGAGCGATGCCTCGTACTATCTCCGCGAGGAGCGCCTGGGCTGGATCCTCGGCCCCTACGAGCGCCACGCGCCGGCCTGCCTCGTCGATGGTGTGCCCGCCAGCTTCGAGAAGGACCTCTTCCCGGGCGACCTCGAGCGGTTGATGCCGCATGTCGAGGCCTGCATGAGCCGCGTGCCCTCCTTCGAGCAGGCCGGCATCAAGGACATCGTCAATGGGCCGATCGCCTACACGCCGGACGGCAACCCGATGGTCGGCCCGGCCTTCGGCCTGCCGAATTTCTGGGTCTCGGAAGGCCACAGCTTCGGGGTCACCGCCGCCGGCGGGGCGGGCTGGCAGCTCGCCAACTGGATCGTCGAGGGAGAGCCCTCGGTCGACATGATCGGCGTGGACCCCCGGCGCTTCGGCGTCGTCTCCAAGCACTTCGCCCGGCTGAAGAACGAGGAGGCCTACGAGCACGTCTTCGTCATCCACTACCCGATGGAGGAACGGCCCGCCTGCCGCCCGGCCAAGGCGCCGCCGGTCTATGACGAGCTGAAGGCGGCCGGCGCCGTGTTCGGTCAGCGCTTCGGCTGGGAGCGGCCCATGTGGTTCGCCCCTGCCGGCGTCGAGCCAAACGACGTCTGGTCTTTCCGCCGTTCCAACTGGTTCGACCATGTCGGCCGCGAGGTCGAAGCGATGCGCAGCCGCGTCGGCCTCATGGAGCTCAGCTCCTTCGCCAAGTACACCGTGGAAGGCCAGGGTGCCCGCGCCTTTCTCGACCGAATGGTGGCGAACGCCGTCCCGAAGGCATCGGGACGCATCAATCTCTGCCATGCCCTCAACCCGTCGGGCTCGGTGCGCTCCGAGTTCACCATAGCAAAGCTGCCGGACGGGCTCTGGGGCGAGCGCTTCTATCTGGTCGGGCCCGGGGCCGGACACGACTACGACTGGGATTTCCTCACGAAGTCGATGCCGCGGGACGGCTCGGTCATTGTCCAGGACGTGACGACCCAGATGGGCGTCTTCGTCCTCGCCGGTCCGCATGCGCGCAAGGTCCTGACCAAGCTCGCCGATGCCGACGTCTCGAACGAGACGTTCCCCTGGCTTACCGCGCGGGACATCCCGGTCGGCTTCTGCCCGAACGTGCGCACGCTTCGCGTCAATTTCGTGGGCTCGCTGGGTTGGGAGCTGCATCACCCGATCGAGTACCAGCGCCAGCTCTTCGAGGCACTCCTGGCGGCCGGCAGGGACGAGGGCATCGCCCATGTGGGCCTTCGGGCCATGGACTCCATGCGGCTGGAGAAGAGCTATCGGCTGTGGGGGACGGACCTGAATGCCGAGAATTCGGTGCTGGAAGCCGGGCTCGACCGTTTCGTCCGTCTGCAGAAGGGCGAGTTCACCGGCAGGGACGCCCTCATCCACCAGATCGAGCAGGGCATCCCCAACCGCTTCTGCACCATCGAGGTCGACGCCGACGACGCCGATCCCTTCGGCAACGAGCCGGTCCTCATGGACGGCCAGGTGGTCGGCCGCGGCACCGCCGGCGGCTACGGCCACCATGTGAAGAAGTCGCTGATGCTCGGCTATGTGAAGAGCGACTTCGCGACGGTCGGCAACGCCTGCCAGGTCCGCGTCCTCGATCAGCTCCGCCCGGCCAGGATCATCGCCGAGAGCCCCTACGACCCGGAAAACGCGGCACTGCGAGCCTGAGGCACCGGCATCCGCGGCCCGGCCGCAGCATGTCCCAGCGCCCAGAGCGTCGACGGGCAAGGGCGTGACCTCACGACATTGCGTTCGGTTTGGTGATGGTCATGGGCGCGGGCTTCTGGTTCCATACGCACGTCGGACCGTCGTGAGGACCAGAGGCAGGGAGGCCCGTCCATGAGAATATCGACCATAGCCGCCGCGTGCGCAGCACTTGCATTCACCGGTGCCGTCCCGGGCGGGAGTGCCCAGGACGCCGAGATGACGTTCTTCATCACCAGCGCCGGCCCGGGGCAGGGTGCGGATCTCGGCGGGCTGGCGGGTGCCGACGCGCACTGCCAGAGCCTGGCCGAAGCGGCCGGCGCCGGCGGGCATACGTGGCGCGCCTATCTCGGCTCGGCCGAGGGCGACCCCAAGGACCGCATCGGCACGGGACCCTGGCACAATGCCGAAGGCGTGCTCATCGCCGAGAGCGTCGACGCGCTGCACAGTGATGGCAATGCCATCAGAAAGGAGACGGGGCTGACCGAGCAGGGGGAGGTCGTCAACGGCCGGGGCGACACGCCCAACCGGCACGACATCCTGACCGGTGCCAATGCCGACGGCACGACGGCCGCGGACCAGACTTGCGGTGACTGGACGCTGAGCGGCGAGGGTAGTGCCATTGTCGGCCATCACGACCGCATGGGCCTCAATGACGAGCCGCCAGCCAAGTCCTGGAACGCTTCGCACGGCAGCCGTGGCTGCAGCCAGGAGGCCCTGCAGGGCACCGGTGGCGACGGCCTCTTCTACTGCTTCGCCGCCGACTGAGCCTCGGGCGGCAGCACGATAGGCCGACCGTGCGGGGTCGCTTCGGCGGCCGCCTGCCAGGCCATGGCGAGCCGGGCAAGGCCGCCGCTCGTGGCGACGCCCCTGGTGATGCACAGCCGCTCGAGGGCGGTCAGCCAGCTTCGGTAGTAGGCCGTCCCGTGGTCGGCTGGCGCTGCCTCCGTCTCGACCGCGAGCTCGGCAGCCAGCGCCTCGGCCCATTCGGGCCAGGTGAAGAGGCCGCGCTCGTGAAGCAGCACTGCCATGGCGAAGGCTTGGGCTTGCCAGGGTTCGGCGAAGACGGGTCCGTCCGCATCCCGGGGCAGCTCAGGGAGCTCGATGCCGCTCGTCATGCAGCCTCGCCCCGCGGCTCGAGATAGCTCTCCCAGGCATCGACCGAGACACTGACGGTCGGATCGGCCGCCTCGCCCCACAGGTCCGATGCTTTGAACGCCACGGTGTAGAGCCGTTCGGGCGCTTCGCCTTGGCCTGCCGCATGGGCGTCCGGCAGCACGTGGAACCCGTGGTCGTCCATGACGACGCCGGGGCGTCCGCGCACGTAGCGGGGCAGGCGCGTGTGGCCCCGGGGGTTCAGGAGCCGGGCCCGCACCGGCGTGCCGATGGCGAAACGTGCCGGTTGGTCGGCGGGGCGCGAAGTCGGCGCACCCTTCGCGAGGGTCGGTTCGACCGCCGGCGCTTCCAGTATGGCGGGCACCGGCAGCTTCGCGCCGAGCGGCCGGCCGGTTGTCAGCTCTTCCGCGGTCACGAGGCCACGCTCGGCGAGCAGCCGCTCGAGGCCGGCGAGCCAGATCTCGTAGTAGGTCGAGGTCAGGTAGCGGCCGGGATCCAGGCTCTCCCGGGCGAAGCGCGACTGGTCGATGTTCCAGCCGCCGGGCCGGGCCATGGCGAGGGTCAGGGCGAAGACGCGGCGCTCCCACTCGCTGTGGAACACCGGCTCGCCAGGCTCGGGACGGATCGGCCCGAAGCCCATCATGCCGCCCAGGTCCTGGCCGCCGTTCACGGCGCGTCCGCCGGGTCCAGCGCGAGGCCCGTGCCGATCATGCTGTCGCGGGTGACGAGCGGGGCCAGCCGCTCCTCGCTCCAGCCCTCGGTTCCGGCGGGCCGCTCGGGAAGGACCAGATACCGGATCTCGGCGGTTGAATCCCAGACCCGGATCGCCTTCCCGGGCGGCAGGATGAGGCCGAATTCGGCGAGGATCGAGCGCGGGTCGAGCACGGCCCGGGAGCGGTAGGGGGCGGACTTGTACCAGACGGGCGGCAGGCCGAGCACCGGCCACGGGTAGCAGGAGCAGAGCGTGCAGACGACGAGGTTGTGGACCTCGGCCGTGTTGGCGACGGCCACCATGTGCTCGCCCTGGCGGCCGGTGAAGCCGAGCTCGGCGATGGCGGCAGTGGCGTCGGCGAGGAGGCGCTTGCGATAGTCGGGATCGTGCCATGCCCTGGCCACGACACGGGCACCATTCCTCGGGCCGATCCGGGTCTCGTAGGTCTCGATCAGGCGATCGAGGGCGGCCGGGTCGACATAGCCCTTTTCGGTCAGGATCGTCTCGAGGGCCCGCACCCGGGCCTCGATCGGCGAGAGGCTGCTGCCGTGGTCGTGGTCATGGCCGTGGTTGTGCGCAGCCGCTTGCGGGGTGGTCATCAGGGGCGCTCGCCGCTGGTCGTGCCCTCGAGGCGGTAGATGTGCTGCTCGCCGAAGCCGCGGATCGTCTGGCTGCCGAGGGAGGCGCAGGCGAGCTCGCCGGCGAGCAGCTCGTGCGTGCGGTCGTCGAGCAGGATCTGCATCGGCCCGCAGAGCGGCTCGAGGCGGGAGGCGAGGTTCACGCCGGGGCCGAAGATGTCGTAGACGTATTTCTGCGTGCCGACGACCGAGCCGATCACCGGCTTCGAGCTGATGCCGATGCGGCAGTTCCAGCGGACCTCGCTGATGGCGTTGCGGCGCTCGAGGTAGCGGACGAGGCGAAGGGCGGCGCGGGCGATGTTGCGGGCATGCTCGGGATTGGGCTCGGGCAGGCCGGAGGCGGCGAGATAGGCGTCGCCGATGGTCTTCAGCCGCTCGCAGCCAAACTCCTCGACGATGCGGTCGAAGGAGGTGAAGATGTCGTTGAGCTCGGCGATCAGCTTGGGCGGGTCGTGCGCCACCGACATCTCGGTGAAGCCGACGAAGTCGAGCAGCAGCACCGTCGCGTCGTCGAAGCGCTCGGGCGTGGTGATGCCGAACTCGCGCCATTCCTCGTAGACCCGGCGCGGCATGATGTTGAGCAGCAGCCGCTCGACCCGCTCCTTCTCCTTGGCGAGGTCGCGGTTCTGCCGCTCGATCATCTTCGAATACGAGTCGATCATGTACTCGAGCTCCTTGAGCTTCGAGACATTCTGGCACTGGATCATGAGCTCGCCGTCGGCATGGCCGATGGCCGGGCTGATCTCGACGGCGATCACCAGCCGGCGGCGGCCGAGCTTGACCTCGACCTCGGCGGTGTGCCGGTCGCCGGCCGCGAGGCGCTCCAGGACGGCGGGATCGGCCGTGCCGGGCACGATGTCGACGAGGCGCAGTGCGGCTTCGGCCTCGGCGACGGCCGGGAAGAGCGCCTGGAAGGCGTCGTTGCAGAGCAGGATGGGGCCCTCCGCACCGGCGGCGACGGCGAGGCCGACGGTCGCGGAATCGAGCAAGAGGGCCCGCACGCGGTCGAGGTCGAGGCCCTTGGGAGCGGGTTTGGCCGCCATCGCTCAGCGGGTGACGACGAGGCCGGCGCGCCTGTCGATCTCGGCCATCACCGAGTCGACGTCGGCGGGCTCCAGGCCGTGCTCCTCGAGGGTCTCGGCGAGCAGCCGGCGCATCTCCTCGAAGGCGGCGCGATCGATGCCGCGATTGGCATGGGCGAGGCGCAGCGCCTCGTCGGAGATGGAGGCCGGGCCGCCAGTCAGATAGGCGATGAACTTGGTCTGGTGGTCGATGAGCACCGGCATGTCGACATGCTCGAAATAGGGGGCGAGCACGTCCGAATCGAGCACCCGGTCATAGAACGAGAGGACGATGCGGCTGATCACCGCAAAACCGCCATATCGTTGAAATATCGTCGCCATCAAGCTCGACCCGCTGCGTCCAACGGAGCATATCAGCCGGTGGCGGGCCGGCCAAACGCTTAAGGCCGCGATGGCGGATCGGCGATCACCGAAAGCAAGTGGCCGTGCGTGGCATCCGGCGGAAAAGGCAGTCAAGGGAATGACTTACGGGCTCGGGCTCTTCCTCGCGGAGGGGATCGTGATCGCGACGGACAGCCGGACCAATGCCGGCGTCGACCACATCGCGGTCATGCGCAAGCTCAATGTCTTCCAGAAGGAGGGGAGCCACCTCCTGGCGCTCGCCTCGGCCGGCAACCTCGCCACGACCCAGTCAGTGGTGACGCTGCTGAACCAGCGGCTCGGCCAGGCAGGTCATCCGGGCAACCTCTTCGAGGCGGCCACCATGTTCGACGCGACCAGGATGGTCGGCGACACGCTGCGCGAGGTGATGAGCCGGGAAGCGCCGCACGTACAGGCTTACGGCGACCCCAATGCGTCCCTGCTGCTCGGCGGCGAGATCGCGGGCGACCGCCACCACCTCTTCCTCGTCTACGCCGCCGGCAACTTCATCGAGGCGACCGACGACACGCCCTATCTGCAGATCGGCGAGCTCAAATACGGCAAGCCGATCCTCGACCGCATCGCCGAGTTCGGCATGCCGCTCGCCGAGGCCGTCAAGATCACGCTCCTCTCGTTCGACGCCACGATCCGCTCGAACCTCTCCGTGGCCCCGCCGCTCGACCTCTTCGTCCAGCGCACCGGCCGGCTCGAGCCA
>JAUIID010000292.1 GCA_030431615.1 Alphaproteobacteria bacterium | reverse complement strand
CCCCCGCTCCTTGCTTGGGGGCGAGCTTATCGCACGCACCGCCGCCGGCAACCACCCTGCCGTTCGGCCTTTGGCGTGCTAGGGCTGGCGGAAAAGCGGCCTCAGGCGAACGCCGATCGCGCTGCCGGCGAAGGCGGCGATGAGCCATACCCAGCCATGCAGGCTGCCCGAGGCAATGCCGGAGAAGAAAGCCCCGATATTGCAGCCAAAGGCGAGCCGGGCGCCATAACCCATGAGCAGCCCGCCCAGAACAGCGCTGGCGATGTCGCCGGCACCGAGCCGCAGCGTCGGCCGGAACCTGCCGGCGAGGCCGGCGGCCAGCATGGCGCCGAGCACGATGCCGAAGTTCATCACCGAGGTGACGTCGAAGAGAATGGAGCGCTCGATGGCGCCGGCCATGCCGCCCCAGTTGTGCCACGCCGTGACCTCGACACCGAGGGCGTCCAGCCCCTTGCCGCCCCAGAGCGTGAAGGCGGAGGTGATCCCCCAGGGCCGCCCGGCGAGCCAGAGTGTGGCGAAGTTGAGGAGGGCGAGCGCCACGCCACCGGCGAAGATCGGCCAGGGGCCGCGCAGCCAGTCGGCCACCGTCCGCGGTCGCTGTGCCACCCCGCGGCGCCGCTCCACCGCGAGGGTGAGTGCCGCGATCAGGGCGAAAAGGACGAGGTGCAGCAGGAGCGCCGGCCAGAGGCCCAGCGTGGCTACCGCCGATACGCCACCGATGCCCGGCAGGCCGTGCCAGAAGGGCAGATGGCCGATGGCGACGACCGAGCCGGCGATGAAGAAGAAGAGCGTCAGCACCATGCGTGTGCTGCCGCCGCCCACCGTGAAGAGCGTGCCGGAGCCGCAGCCGCCCCCGAGCTGCATGCCGATGCCGAAGATGAAAGCGCCGGCGACGACGCCGACCCCGACCGGAAAGACGAAGCCGCCAACCGGCCGGCCGAAGAGCTCACCGGCGGCAAGGGCCGGGAAGAAGAGGCAGACGGCAAGGGCCAGCATCAGCATCTGGGCGCGCAGCCCGTGCCCCTCGCCGGTCGTGACGAACCGTCGCCAGGCGGCGGTGAAGCCGAAGCTCGCATGATAAAGCACGAGGCCGAGCAGCCCGCCGACCACGGCCAAGGCCGCCATGTTCGACCCCGCCGTCTGGCCGGCCTGCCAGACGAGCAGCGCCAGCAGGAGGAGCGCCGCACCGACGATCCTGCTGTCGATCGTGGTTTCCGAACCACCGACGCTTATTGCCCGACTGCTCAATGTAGTTCACCCGAAAGGCATCTCTGGCCTTGTACATGGGCACGGCAGGCCTGCCTGCAAAGGGTCAGGCGTTGTCCTCGGGCTCGGCCCGGCTGATCGTCAGCACGGAAAGCCGGTTGCGCTCGCGCTTCTTCACCGTGACCCGGTAGCGGCCGATGGCCAGCGTCTCGCCCTCGAGCGGGATGCGCTCGGCCACGTCGATGACGAGGCCGGCGAGCGTGACCGCGTCCTCCTCCGGCAGGTCCCATTCCAGGAGGCGGTTGAGCCGGCGGATCTGGGTGGTGCCGGAGGTCTGCAGGCTGCCGTCCGGCAGGCGCTCGATCTCATCGAACTCCCGATCGTCGGCCTCGGAGACCTCGCCGACGATCGCCTCGAGCACGTCCTGCAGCGTCACCAACCCCTGCAGGTCGCCGTACTCGTCGACGACGAAGGCCATGTGCTGCTTCTTCTTGCGGAACTGCTCGAGCTGCTTTCGGAGCGGGGTCGTCTCCGGCACGAACCAGGGATCGCGGGTGACCTCGCCGACCGTGCGGCTCGCACCCGCCTCGCGATCGGCGACGGCGGTCAGGAGATCGCGCAGATGGAGGATGCCGACGATGTGATCGCTCGAGCCCCGGTAGACCGGAAAACGGCTGTAGGGTTCGTCGCGCAGCCGGGTCACGGCGGCGTCGACGGTCATCGAGGCATCAAGGGCCGTCACCCGGCGACGGTGGGTCATCACCTCGTCGACCGTCACGTGCTCGAGGTCGAGCACGCCGTCGAGCATGTCGCCGGCATGCTTGGCGAGCTCGCCGCCGGCCTCGAAGGCATCGATCAGGCCGCGCAGCTGCTGGCTCGCCGAGATGACGTCGCCGCCGGCAGTCGGGATCCGCAGCCCCCGCAGCACGAGCCTGACCACCCAGCCGATCGCCGTGGTGAAGGGCCGAAACAGCACGACGAGGACGCGCAAGGGCCCGGCAATGATCAGGGCGAGCTTGTCGTGGTGACGGAGCGCCACGGTCTTCGGCACGACCTCGGAGAAGATGACGATGAGCGCCGTCATGACCGCGGTCGCGTAGACCACGCCAGCATTGCCGAAGAGGCGCAGCAGCACGTCGGTCGCGAGTGCTGCCGCCATGATGTTGACGATGTTGTTGCCCAGCAGCAGCGTGCTGATCAGCCGCTCCCGGTCCTTGAGCAGGGTCAGGAGCGTGCCGGCACGCCGGTTGCCGGCCTGGGCAAGGGCCGTGGCCTGCGCCCGTCCGGTGGCGGTGACAGCGGTTTCGCTGCCCGAAAAGATCGCCGACAGGAGCAGCAGGATCAGGATCGCGGCGATGTACAACGTGATCAAGGACTTGTCCCGGCGGCCGACGGCTGGCCTGAGCCATCGCAGTTAGCCTGTCGGCGTCGACTAATCAATCTGCCGGCCGCACCATGCCGCAGGCCGCGCCCCTCGCCTACTCCGCCGCCTGCTCTGGCGGCATGGTGATCACCGGCTCCATTTCGGCCAGCAGCGCCGGCTCGATGTGGCAGGCGATGCGGTGGCCGGTCGAGAACACGCGGATCGGCGGCTCCTCGGTCTCGCAGATGGCGCCGAGCTTGCGCGGGCAGCGGGTCTGGAACGGGCAGCCGGAGGGCGGGTTGACCGCGGACGGGATGTCGCCCTGCAGCACGATGATCTTCTTCTGGATCGAGGTGTCCGCGATCGGCACGGCCGACAGCAGCGCCTCGGTATAGGGGTGATAGGGCGGCGCGAAGACCTCGTCCGTGGAACCCTGCTCGACGATCGTGCCGAGATACATGACCACCACCCGATCGGCGAGATAGCGCACCAGCGAGAGGTCGTGGCTGATGAAGATCAGCGTCGTGCGGTTCTCACGCTGGATGTCCATCAGGAGCTGGCTGACCGCCGCCTGCACCGACACGTCGAGCGCCGAGACCGGCTCGTCGGCGACCACGACGCGCGGGTTGCCGGCGAAGGCGCGGGCGATGCCGACCCTCTGCTTCTGCCCGCCCGAGAGCTGGCGCGGCCGGCGCTTGTAGAAATCCCGCGGCAGCTTGACGATGTCGAGCAGCTCCATCACCCGGGCCTCGACCTTGGCGGGGTCGCTCTCGACGCCGAACTTCCTGATTACCCGGGCAATCTGCCCGCCCACGGTATGGCTCGGGTTGAGCGTGTCGAAGGGGTTCTGGAAGACCATCTGCAGGTGGCCGACGACCTGCGGCTTGCGCTGTTCGACGGGCGTCTGCGCCAGGTCCTTGCCATCGAGGATGAGCTTGCCCTCGGTCGCGGTCTCAAGGCCCATCATCACCTTGGCGAAGGTCGACTTGCCGCAGCCGGATTCGCCGACGATCGCCACCGTCTCGGCTTCACGGGCCTCGAAATCGAGCTTCTCGTTGGCCTTCACCGTGCGCACCGTACGACCGCTGATCATCGCCATGAGCGAGGTGTCGCGCAGCTCGTAGTACTTCTTCATGTCCTCGACGCGCAGCACTACCTCACCGAGATTGGCCGAAGCCGCCGCCTCGACGACTTCCGGGCGCGCCTGCCAGTCGATCTCGGTGAAGCGCGCGCACCGCGTGTAGTGGCGCTGGTGGGCGGGCACCGTCGCCATGCGGATCGGCCCCGCGTCGCACACACCCTCCCGGAAATGGTCGCAACGCGGGCCGAAATTGCAGCCTTTGGGCCGCTCGTGCGGCAGCGGCAGCTGGCCCGGGATGGGCATCAGGGGCCGCGCGTGCTTGTCCGCGCCTGGCAGCGGGATCGAGTTGAAGAGGCCCTTGGTGTAGGGATGGCGCATCCGGTCGAAGACTTGCTCGACGCTGCCCTCTTCCACCGCCTCGCCCGAGTACATGACCGTGATGCGGTCGCAGGTCTCGAGGATCAGCCCGAGATTGTGGGAGATGTAGATCATCGAGGTGCCGAAGCGCTCGCTGATCTCGCGCACGAGCTGGACGATGCCGGCCTCGACCGTGACATCGAGCGCCGTCGTCGGCTCGTCGAGCAGGAGCAGCTGCGGGTTGCTGAGCAGCGCCATGGCGATCACCACGCGCTGCTGCTGGCCGCCCGAGATCTGGTGCGGAAAGGCATCCAGGATGCGCGCCGGATCAGGCAGGCGGACATTCTCCAGCATCTCCAGCGCCCGCTTGCGCGCGTCCGCCTCGCTGCACCCGGCCTCGTGATAGAGCGGCACTTCCATGAGCTGCCGGGCAATGGTCATCGACGGATTGAGCGACGCCATCGGCTCCTGGTAGACCATGGCGATCTTCGAGCCGCGCAGCTGGCGCAGCTCCTCCTGCGACATCGCCGTCAGGTCCTGCCCCATGAAGCGGATCTCGCCGGAGACGATGCGGCCGTTCTTGCCGAGATACTG
>JAUIID010000056.1 GCA_030431615.1 Alphaproteobacteria bacterium | reverse complement strand
TGAGGATGATGCGCTCGCGCCTGGTCGACGGGTCCGGGTCCGGAATCGCCGAGAGCAGCGCCCGGGTGTAGGGGTGCTTCGGCTCGTCGAAGAGATCCTGGGTCAACCCGACTTCGACGATGCGGCCGAGATACATGACCATGGTGCGGTCGGCGAGGTAGCGCACCACGGCGAGGTCATGGCTGATGAAGAGCATGGTCAGCCGGAAGTTGCGCTGGAGCTCCTTCAGCAGGTTGATGATCTGCGCCTGGATCGACACGTCGAGCGCCGAGACCGCCTCGTCGGCGACGATGAAGTCCGGCTCCGACGCCAGGGCGCGGGCAATGCCGATGCGCTGGCGCTGCCCGCCGGAGAACTCGTGCGGGTAGCGCTCCGCCTGCGACGGCCTGAGGCCGACCAGCCGCAGCAGCTCGAGCACCCGCTCCTGCCGCTCCGCCTTGCCGCCGCGCAGCCCGTGGACGATGAGCGGCTCCTCGAGCGCCTCGCCGACCCGCAGATACGGGTTCAGGGACGAGAACGGGTCCTGGAAGATCATCTGCATGCGCTTGCGGGTCGCGCGCATCCGCCGGCGCGAGAGGCCGGTGATGTCGACCCCGTCGAAGACGATGCTGCCGGCGGTCGGCTCGACGAGCCGCAGGGCCACCCGGCCGACCGTCGTCTTGCCGGAGCCCGATTCCCCGACGAGGCCCATCACCTCGCCCCGCGGGAGCGCGAAGTCGACGGCGTTGACCGCCTTCACCGCGCCGAAGTCCTTGCGCAACCCGCGCACGTCGACCAGTGGCTGTTCGCCCGCTGCCAGCATGGTCAGAGCTCCCGCCAGCGCAGGCAGCGCACCGTCCGCCCGTCTGCCGGGCTCTCGGTGGCCGGCACCTGGACGTCACAGCGGCCCTGCACCGCCTGGCTGCAGCGCGGATGGAAACGACAGCCGGCCGGGGCGTGCGCGAGGTCGGGAACGGTGCCCGGAATGGCGGTCAGCGGCTGCTCGCGATCGGCACTGGCGCGCGGGATGGAGGCGAGCAGTGCACGTGTGTAGGGGTGCCGCGGGCTTTGCAGGATCTCCGCCGTCGGGCCGGACTCGACCACCTGCCCGGCATACATAACGACCACCGAGTGGGCGACCTCGGACACCACGCCGAGATCGTGGGTGACGAAGAGCATCGCCATGCCCATCTCGCGCTGCAGCGATTTCAGGTCGTTGAGGATCTGCGCCTGGATGGTGACGTCGAGTGCCGTGGTCGGCTCGTCGGCGATCAGCAGGCTCGGCTCGCAGGCGAGCGCCATGCCGATCATCACGCGCTGGCGCATGCCGCCAGAGAGCTCGTGCGGATAGGCCTCGGCACGCCGCGCCGCCTCGGGAATGCCGACGCGCTCCAGCATGCGGATCGCGGCCTCGCGCCGTTGCGCCCGCTTCATCCGGCGGTGGATGAGCAGGACCTCGGAGATCTGGTCACCGACCGTGTGGACCGGGTTGAGGCTGGTCATCGGCTCCTGGAAGATCATCGAGACACGATCGCCCCGAAAGGCGCGCATCTCGTTGTCGCTGAGCTCGAGGAACTGCCACTGCCGACCCGCGGCATCGCGAAAGCGGATCTCGCCGGAGACCGCGGCCGGCGGCTGCTGGAGCAGCCCCATGATGGCGAGGCTGGTGACCGACTTGCCCGAGCCGGATTCGCCGACCAGCGCCACCGTCTTGCCCTTCTCGATCGCGAAGCTGACGCCATCGACGACGCGCAGCCGGGCCTTGCTTGTGCGGAACTCGACGCACAGGTCGCGCACCTCGAGGATCGGCCCGTCGCCCGGGGCAACGGCGTTGCGCGCGCCGCGATCGGCGGCAGCCTGCCCGCCGCCGACCGTCGGCTGGCAGACGACGCCATCCGAGGCAGCCAGCCGCGGCCCGGCCAGGCTGAGCTGTGGAGTCATCGCCATGCTCCCCGGTGCGGCACGCCCGGAATCGCGATGATCGTTCTTAGACCTGAGAGCATAGGACCAGTCCCTCCCCGACCAGTCTGGTATGGCACTATCCGGCTTCCGTGATGCGGACTTCGACCATGCCGTCCTGAATGCGTGTCTCGAACCTCTCGACCGGACAATCCGCCGGCCCGCGCACGGCGGCACCGGTGGTCACGTCGAACTGCGCGCCATGCAGCGGGCATTCGACGAGACCGTCCTCCAGCCAGCCGTCGCTGAGCAGGGCGAAGGCATGCGAGCAGACATTGTCCGTCGCGTAGACCTCGCCCGCGATCCTGTAGAGGACGACGCGGCGCGAGCCCGCCTCGAAGGGCTGCATCTCGTCATCCTGCAAGGCGTCCAGACGGCAGAGTGCCACCCAGTTTCCTGCCGTCGCCGTCAGCACCGTACATCTCCCATTGGGGGCGCCCCCGAAAAGCCGGTCGCAATGCCTTCCACAGCCGATGGCTCGGCCCTGTCCAGCAGGGCTGGCGGCACGGGCTGCCGGTTGCGATCCGCCCGCCGCAGCGCGGACATCTCGCGCCCCATGTTCACACATTCCGCGCCGACCAGCCGGTCGTCGGGGTCCAGTCCGATCCGCATCCATTTGCCGAGGGCGACGTCACCGATCTGCATGTGGCGGCTCGCCCGGGCAGGAAGTCCGAGGCACTGCAGGTTGATATCGTACTGGTCCGACCAGAACCACGGCAATTCCTCAAAGGCGCTCTCGACGCCCAGCATGTTGCGTGCGGCCACGACGCCCTGGCCGGCCGCCGCACTCCAGGATTCCGTGCGGGCGCGCAGGTCGAGAGTCCCGATCGGATAGTTGGTCACCTCGCCGGCGGCAAAGATGGCCTCGTCGGATGTCCGGCAGCACTGATCGACGAGAATGCCGTCATCGACCGTCAGCCCGGCCTCGGCGGCGAGCTCCATGTTGGGCGTGATGCCGATGCCGACCACGACGATGTCGGCGCGCAGCTCGCCATCGGACCAGCGCAGGGTGACCCCGTCCCGGTCGACCTGCACATCCTCGACCGCAGCATCGAGCCTGATGTCGGCCCCGCGTTCGCTGTGCAGATCGCGGAGGTAGCCGGCCAGCACCGGCGTCGCACCCCGCGACAGCAGCATCGGCGCCTGCTCGAGCACCGTCACCTTGCAGTCGAGCTGGCGCGCGGCCGCGGCGATCTCGAGGCCGATGAAACCGCCGCCGATGATCGCGACATGCCGACAGGTGTGGAGCGCCGTGCGCAGCCGGCACGCATCCTCGATGGTGCGCAGGTAGAACACCCGGTGCATGTCGGCCTGGCGCAGGGGCAGGCGGCGCAGTCGCGAGCCGGTGGCGACCAGGAGCTTTTCGTAGGCGACGCTGGACCCGTCCGACAGCGTCACGACCCGGGCCGCACGGTCGATGGCCATGGCTGTCAGGCCGTCGCGCAGCTCGATGGCCTCGCCATAGACCTCGGACTGCCCGAGCAGCGGCACCTTTGGCGTGGGGGCCAGCAGGAACTCCTTGGAAAGTGGCGGCCTGTCATAGGGCGGGCCGGTTTCGGCACCAATGACCTGAACAGTCGCCCCGGGTGCCTGCCGAAGGAGCTCGAGGGCGGCGCTATGGCCGGCAATTCCGCTCCCGATGACGACCAGATCGCCCATGTGCCTCCCGTCTCGCCCGCTTCGTTGACTGGCCGGCGCACCTAAACAGCACGTGCGGGAGCAATGCTAGGTACAGCTTGGCACGTTTTTGACCATGACACCGGGGTGGTTGCCGGCAACGGATTGTGGACACGGCCGGCGCGAACTGATGTGCTACAGATGGGCTGGCACCTGTTGTGCCATTGGGCCCGCTGGACAAGCGTAATCAGCACAGCTATGCGGGCAGAATGACCTACCGCTACAATGCCGTCGTCAGTCTCATCCGCAAGCGCATCGACGCCGGCACGCTGAAGCCCGGCGACCGCCTGCCTTCGATCAGGCAGCTGAGCGAGATGACCGGCTTCAGCACCGTCACCATCCACCATGGGTACGAGCTGCTCGAGAGCCAGGGCCTGTGCACGGCACGGCCACGCTCCGGCTTCTATCTGACCCGCACACCGGCGCAACTCGGCGAGTTCTCGAGCGACGGCGAGAACTCGGTCGAGCCCGTGTCGATACAGGACCTGCCGCAAGGGCTGCTGCTGTCATGGCAGAAGAAGACGCTGGAGGTCTTCGGCGCGCCCTATCCGAGCCCTGACCTCTTCGACTGCGTCGAGCTCGACAAGATCATGCGCCGCATCCTGCGCGGCAAGAAGCCGTCGACCGCCGAAACGCCCGAGGGCGACGCGCAGCTGCGGCTGGAGATCGCCAAGCGCGCCGCCCAGCGCGGCACGCTGACCAGCTTCCGGGACATCGTCGTGACCGGCTCGGCCATGCAGGGCTTCAATCTCTGCCTCGACGGCCTGACCGAGCCGGGCGACATCATCCTGGTCGAGAGCCCCTCCTACTTCCCGATGTTGTCCGGCATCAAGCGGCGCAATCTCCGCGTGGTCGAGATCTACTCCCACCCGCGCAACGGCACCGACCCCGAGCAGTTCGAGTACCTGGTCAGAAACAACCCGATCCGCGTCGCCCTCCTGATGGCCAACCACCACTTCCCGACCGGCGTCACCTACAGCGAGGACGCCATGCAGCGGATCGTTGCCGCGGCGCAGAAGCACGGCGTGACGATCATCGAGAACGACATGCTGGGCGAGCTGACCTACACCAAGGTCGCCGCACCATCGCTCAAGCAGTTCGATTCGGACGACACGGTGCTGCAGTTCTCCAGCTTCGAGCACTCTCTCTCGCCGGAATACGGCCTTGGCTGGGTGATCGCCGGCAAGCACGCCGGGCGGCTGCGCGCCGTCTCCTATCTCGGCGGCTACGTCACCAACGATCGCCGGATGCAGCGGGCGGTCGCCGAGTTCCTGTCGAGCCACAGCCAGGACCGCAACCTGCGCCGCATTCGCGAGCAGCTCGCCTCGCGCATGGAGCGGGGGCTGCAGCAGATCGCCAACAAGCTGTCGTCGGATTGCTCGGTGAGTCGGCCGACCGGCGGCTACATGTGCTGGGTGCGCGCCCCGCAGCGCTTCGTCGCCAGCACCGTGGCGCCGACCCTGCACAAGCACGAGGTCGGCATCCTGCCCGGCCCGTTCTTCTCGGCGGCGCGCTCATATGAGAACTTCTTCGCGCTCAACCTGTCGTTCCCCTGGGCGGCGGACAGCGAGGCCAAGATCTCCAGGATCGCGGCAGCCATCGCCGGCGGTGCCTGAACGCGCAGGCGGCGGGACACGAAAAAGCGGCATCCGGACATCTCCGAATGCCGCTCGAACGCGCGTGCCGGGGGCCTAAAGGGTCACGTAGAGCATCGGGCGTGCGTCACCCTGCGCCGTCTCGATGGTGACCGGATAGGTCTCGATCGACGGGTCCTTTTCCTCGGCCGCCGCCCCGGCACCGTCCGCCGTCTTGGCTTCGACGGTCACCGGATAGCTGCGCACCCAGACCTTGTGCGGGTTGAAAACCGACGCCCCGGTCTTCAGCTCGAATTCCCAGCCGTGCCACGGGCAGCGCAGGATCTCGCCCTCCCGCTCGAACTCGAACTCGCCGGGCTTGCTGCCCTTGACGAACCCTTCGACGACGCCCTTGCAGAGCGGCGCACCCTTGTGCGGGCAGCTGTTGCGCACCGCGTAGAACGCGTGGTCGATATTGAAGATCCCGACGCTCCGGCCGGCGACGTCGACGATGCGACGCCCGCCCACCGGAATTTCGTCCGCGTAACAAACCTCGTGCTTCCTCGCCACTGATCCCGCTCCGGCTTCAGGCGGCCTTGGACATCGACGGGAGCTCGAGCCCGAACGTGTCCAGCGCGTTCTCGGCGAAGATGCGCCGCCGCAAATCGTCCGGGTAGCCGGCGAGCGTCATGGTCGGATCGTCCCAGTCCCAGTGCGGGTAGTCAGTCGCGAACATCAGCGTGCGGCCGCCGTCGATCCAGTCGATGATGTGCTTGAGCGCCTCCGGATTGTCCGGCTCCTCCATCGGCTGGGTCGCGAAGCGGATATGCTCCTTGACGTACTCGCTCGGCAGCCGCTCGACCCATGGGGTCTGGCGGCGCAGGCCCTTCCAGTCGAGATCCATCTTCCACATCAGCGGCGCCAGCCAGGCGAAGCCGCCTTCGAGCATGCCGATCTTCAGGCTCGGGAACTTGTCGAACACACCCTCGAAGACGAAGCTCGACACGTGCACCATGTAGAAGGACGGCCGCAGCTGGCGATGCTCGATGTAGTAGCTCGGGTAGCCGGCCGCCGAGGGGGGAGGGTTCAACCCGGCGCCTTCGCCGCCGAAATGCATCGCGACGGCGAGGCCGTTGCGCACGCAGGCCTCGTAGATCGGATGGTAGAAGCGGTTGCCGAAGGGGCGCGGCGCGCCGCAGCCGAGCATGACCGCGCAGACCGCGGGATGCGAGCCGACCCGTTCGATCTCGGCCACCGCACCTGCCGGGTCCTGCGAGTTGATGTGCAAGGCGAGGCGGAACCGCGAGTCCTTCTCGAGCCAGTGCTCGATCGAGAAATCATTGAACGCCCGGCAGATGGCGCTGCCGAAATCGGCGTCCATCATGGCGCTGGCGAGCTGGCCGGGACCGCCGGTCAGGAGGGCGAGCTCGATGCCGTAATGGTCGAGCAGCCGGGCGCGGGTGTCGTCCACGTCATAGGCGACGGGGCCGATATCGGCGGGCGGCGGGTCGTTCTCGTCGATGATGTCGATGCGCCGGCCGAGCTTGCCGCCGTTGAAGGCGGTGGATGACTGAACGCCGAAGCCATATTCGGAGAAGCGTTCGGCGTTGAACCTGCTCATGTAGGGGAACAGGTCCGACCGGTTCTTGAAGTTGTGGTGGACATCGACGTCCACGATCGGGAAATGGCGGGGCTTCGCACCGGCAGCGGCGTTCATCGCGGTCCTCCAGCAGGCGGTCTTCACATCCACAAGCCGCTGCGCGGCGCCGGTTTCGGTCCCGGCCGCCGGGCAGCGGCGTTCGTCGTTCGACGCCGTCAGGCGTCGCTCAGCCACATGTTGTTGTAGTACCAGGCTCCGTTGTACTCACGCTCGAAGTTGTGCAGCTCGATGCGGGCCACTTCCTTCTGTGGCCGCCAGAACATGTAGGTTTGCCAGTAGTTGTCGAGAATCATCTGCTGGATCGCAATGTAGATCTTGCGACGCTCCTCCATGTCGGACAGGGCGCGGGCCGCGTCGATCATGTCCCAGATCTCGGGGTTCTTGATGCCCGAATAGTCGTTGTTGGCGGTGCGTCCGTAGAACTGCGAGTAGGTCATGTCGGGATCGGGGTCCGGCGGGGCGGCGCGCAGCACGCCGAGCTCGTAGTCGTAGTTCAGCACCCGTTCCACCCAGGCGAGGCGCTCGAGCACCTGGATCCGAAGGTCGATGCCGACGGCCTTGCACATGGCCTGGACGAGCTGGGCGATCTGGGTGTCCGGATCGCGCTGGATGACCAGCAGGGTCAGGGGATCGGCATGGTTCGCCAGCTTGAACTCCTCGGCGGCCAGCTCGGGGTCGTAGCTGTGGCCGACGAGGTCCGGGCCGTAGGTCTGCGAGGCGGGTGGGTCGAAGCCGGCCATCACGCCGCCTTCCCCGCGCGAGATCGCCTTCTCGATCGCTTCGCGATTGATGGCGTGGGCCACTGCCTTGCGCAGGTGGATGTTGTCCTTGAAGGGGGCGGCCTGGTTGTTGAACGAGATGTAGGACGTGATCACCCGGATCGTGTCGATCGGCGTCAGGTTCGGGTCCGCCTCGATCTCCGGGATGTCCTTGACCTGGACGACGTCGCCGATCTGGACGGTGCCGCTCTTCAGCTCCACGAGCTTGACCGCGGTGCTCGAGATGGTGCGCACCGAGACCTTGTCGAGATAGGCGGGCTTGCCCCAGTAGCCGTCGAAGCGCTCGCCGTCGATCTTGCCGGCGGCCCAGCCGGTGATGATGAAGGGGCCCGTGCCGATGGGGCTCCGGGCGAAGTCGGCGCCCCGTTCCTGCACCGCGGTGGGCGAGACCATCGAGCCGGCGGCGTTGGCGAGAACCGTCAGGAAGGGCCCGGACGGCCGCTGCAGGTTGACCTTGGCGGTCAACGGATCGATCACCTCGACGGAGGCGAAGTCGGTCATGTACTGGCGCGCGCGCGAGTTGACCTCCTCGCTGGAGGAGCGCTCCAGGTTGAACTTGACGGCCTCCGCGTCGAAGGGCGTGCCATCCTGGAACATGACGCCCGGACGGAGCTTGAAGGTGTAGGACAGGCCGTCCTCGGCGAGTTCCCAGCTCTCCGCCAGCCACGGCCGGAACTGGCCCTGCTCGTCCTGGAAGACGAGGTTCTCGTTGAAGAGGTTGTAGGCGCAGCGATCCAGGCCAGGCGCGTTGCCGAAGATCGGATCGAGGCTGGCAGGCTCGAGAATCATCGCCGCGGTGAGATGACCACCCTTGACCGGCTCCTGCGCCGAAGCGGTCGACATCAGCTTGAGATAGGGGCTGCCGAAGGAAACCGCTGTCAGCCCGGCAGCGCCGGTCCGGATGAAGTTGCGCCTGCTTGTCACCTGTTCCTCCTGATCCGTTTGCGCACGGCACCGCCGCGCCACGGACCAGGTTTGCCACGCGGTGACGCTCCGAAGCACGTCACGGCACTGGGCCAGGGCGGCGAGCCGCTGCTTGGCCGAAGCTATCCCCCAGACGGTTGGCGAATGAAATAGACAGTTTGCCCCGAAGATGGTCAGCACAAGCAGCGCAGTCCGGATGCCGGGATCGGTGTGCCGCAACGCAGCGATGCGCGCTTCCCGCCCGGCGGGTGCTGGTCATCGCGAACCGGGTGTAATAGCATCACCGGCGCGTGCAGGGGGGCGGCAGTCATCAAGTTGATCTTCATTTCTTCTTCGGGTGACCTCGACAAGCTGCGCAAGGGACTGCATGACGACCTGCGCAGATGGCTCGACCAGCACGGATTCGCTGACCTGTTGCAGCCATATCTGTGGGAGGAGGACAAGGAGGGCGGCCGACTATTGTCGGATCGTCAGAAGATCCAGTCCCAGCTGCCGGATCCTGCCGATCGGGAAGTGCTGCTGACAATCTGTCTCTTCGGGGAACGCTGCGGCACACCACTGGAGGACGACCTCGATCGCCGTGTGGAACGACGATTCGACCATTGGCGCTCGGATGACGAAGAGCCGGGGCTGCATCATCCCTGGCCGCGTGCTCAAGAAGAACAGGATCGGGCACTGGCCCGTGGCCAATATCCGCTGACGGGCACGGTCTTCGAGCTGCTCTCCGCCTGTGCGCAACCGGAAGATGCGGACAATCTGATCGTCGCCTGCTGTGCCGACCGCCCGATCATGCCGGAAACTCCGTTCGACCGTATCGTGCTGAACGGTCGACAGCTCTATGCCCGACTGACCGCGGGACGCTCGGCGGCGGACACAAAGATCATCAACGATGAAGTCTACGATCCGCAGGCCTGCGCGCTGGTGAACCTGCTGAAGGACCATGCCCGAAAGGTGCGTTTTGTCGCGCATTATTCGAGCGAAGAGGTCATGCGACGCGAAGTGTTCGCGATCGCACAGAACAAGCTGCGCGAGAAGCTGGGCATCGCGTCACTGAGGAATCCCTTCAAGCAGGGCCTTGCCCACTGGACCGTGGACGACGAGAAGCTTCTGCCGGGCCGCGAGAACGCCATATCCGGCATCGTGGAGGCCATGGCCAATCACGGTGATCTCGTTCTGCTGAAGGGTCGCAGCGGCTGTGGCAAGTCCTCACTGATGCAGAGCGGTGTCATGCGGCGGCTCCGCGAACGCGACGGCTCCGTGCCGGTGCCCTTCCGGCCGACCGAGCTGATGGCCGGCGCGAGCGGCGGCGATGCGCTCGACCGGCTGGCCCGCCTGATCGCGGACAGTGCGAACGTGCCGTTTCCAGCCGGCGGGCCGATGGCGATGCGTCCGGCCAATTACGCAAAGCGGCTCCGCGCGGCACTGGAGAACCACCACGTCAACCTGGTTCTCGGCCTCGACCAGTTCGAGGAGATCATCGACGAGTTGAAGCTCGAGCGCGAACGGACCACCGGCACACCGCAGAGCGGCTGGTGGCTGGTCATCCGCTTCCTGAAGGTCTTGTGCGGCTCACCGCGCATCCGCCTCATCGCCACGCTGGAAAGCGCGCGTGATAAGAGTTTCGAGGATCTGTGCATCGGCGACATGATCGGCCTGAAGCCGAGAACCTTCAACGTCGACGCGACGGATGACACCGTTGCCGAAATTGCCCGGAGCGGCTTCGCCCGCGGCGGGCTGCCGCTCGATCCGGAGGTTCTCGAGGCCATCAAGCGCCAGTGGAGCGCCTTCGAGCAAGCCACGCCGGGCGACAGCGCATCGCCTCTCCCGCTCGCCTGCCTCTTCTTCCATCGGCTCTACGAGCGGTTCGCCGACCAGGCCGGCGCGACAGCGGACGAGCGACTGGAGGGGGTGTTCCAGCAAGCCGGCTCACGCGACGACGATCGTCTGCTGACGCTCGAGGAAATCGGCGGCGAAGACGCGATCGCCTTTGCGGACATCATCCAGAAACTCGCCGACGAGGCCTGGCGCGCGGGTGGCGGCAACCCCGACTTCACCGACCCGATCGAGTCGGACAATAACTTCAACTGGCTCAACAATTTCTTCAAGCCGCTCGTGACCGTCGATCATGACGGGCAGATGCAGCTGCGCGCCATCGTCGAAGCCGATGCCGACAATCTAACGCGCAGAATGCGCAGCGCTTTCCGCATGCGTCGACTGCTGGTGCCGGTTCCAGGGGAGGATCCGCCGCGACTGCGGGCCGTGCATCAGGCGCTCATCGACCGCTGGTCTCCCGCCCGCCGCTGGCTTGCCCATCGCAAGCATCAACTGCAGTTGGTGCAGCGTTTCCGCGAGGAGGCCGTTTTCTGGCACCGTCGCGGCAAGCCTGTGCCGCTGGAAAAGGATGGATCGACCCTTCAGGCCGCGGCGATGACCCTGTACGAGCATGTACTGGACTGGCAACTGCGCCGCGGCGGGGCCTTGGCACCGGACGACGCCGCATTGCGGTACCAGGCTCTGGCCGTGTTCGATACGGCTGAGGATCCGCTCACCGTCATTAAAGGCTCGCCATTTCGCACAACCTACATGCATCTCGCCGCTTCCTATCATCGCGTCGATCTGCTCCGCCGGTTCGTCGCCGTTAAACCGGAATGCCTGAAGGCGGAGGATAATACGGGCCACAATCCCCTGCATTCTGCCGCCTGGTCCAACGGACCAGCAGTGTCTTTTCTCATCGAACAGGGCGTGCCCCTGAAGACCGACAGGTTTCGCTGGAATGCGATCGCAGCTCCGATATTTGAGAAACTGAACGACAACTTCGATGCAATGATCGGCCGTGTTGGACTCGACGATGTGATCGAGACTGATTGGGAAAGCCGGATGATCCAATCGGCCGCGAGCAACGGCAACGTTTACGTTATCGACCATCTCATCGAACACTCTGCCGCCCCTGGTGTACAGAACAAGTACCAGCAGACGGCGCTGCATTATGCGGCAGAGACCGACGAGGTCGACGCCTTCCGCCATTTGCTGCCGCACATCGACATTCGAGAGCAGGACTATTGGAAGTGCACAGCGGTCTCTGTGGCAGCTCAACGGGGAGCCGCCAACGTCGTCTCTGCCTACCTGACCGAAGAAGCTGATCCTGACCGGCTGTCCGCCGTGCTCCACCATCGAAACGCTGAGGGCGACACGCCACTCATGATCGCCGCCCGAAATCGGCAGCCGGAGGCGCTGCGTGTTCTCCTGCAACCGGATCTCGGCGAACTCGGCGATCCATCCACCCTGGCGCATCGGGGCGAGCACGGCGATACATTGTTTCACCTGGTTTTCCGTGGCCCTTCTCGAGAAACACCCACGGAGGCGGATCGCCTCCACGCTCGAACAGTGGTCGAGGTTCTGTTGCGAGACGGTCGTCTCGACCCGAACCGTCCGAACGACAAGGGCGAGACGCCGTTCGACCTCGGCGGCGCGTTTCCCGAAGCCCGGCGCGTATTGCGACAGGACGACCGCGTGCCGAAGGACTATGCCAAGATGACGGCCGCGATGCGGATCGAGGATCTGTCGAGCCGCCGGCCCGCCACCGTGCTGCGCCTGCTGGAGGAGGCGCCGCAGGCATTGTCGGACCGGCATGAACAGGCCTCGGCGGGGCGTGCCGGCGTTTCTGCCCGGTTGAAAGGCGAGCAGCCGGACGCGGCGCAATCATCCAGAGGCGAGACCGGCCTGGATATCCTCATCCGGCTGAAGAACCACGCAGTGCTGGCCACGCTTGCCGACAGTCCGATCCATTGGCCAACGCTGCGAGGAGAGCTTCAGAAGCTGCTTGCCGTGGCGGCGATTCCCTCTGCAGACCGGCTGCGTGGCGCGCTTCTGCGCCGGTTCTCCGATGGCGAGATCGAGGCGAAGGAAGCTGGCCAATTGTTGAGCGCCAGCGTGGATGCCGAAGATGCCGAGACCGCTCGCGCTCTTGTTGCACAGGGCGCCCCGCTGACGCTTGGTCGGGATGGCCAGGGCCAGACGGTTCTTCATCGTGCCGCGATCACCGGTCGAGCCGACCGGTTCCAGTCGGTGCTCGCCATCGCCCCCTTCGCCCTTCCATACGATCGATGGGGACGCCGTCCATCCGATCTGGCGGCCGAGTCGCTGGCTGGAGCCTTTCGCGCACTGGAAGCGGACATGAACGACCCGGCTGAGCAGAAGGCTTTACCCACTGTGCCTTCCGCGACAACGGGGTTTCCGCCCTTCCTCAGTCACGAACGGCACGGAGAAGCGCGCGCCGCCAGGAAGGGCGAAATGGCGGTCATGCGCAAGGCGTGGAAGGAGGATTGGGGCGAAATCGACGCAGTCGCCATCGATGCTTTCGATTTGCCCTTCCATCCCGACGTCCCGCTCGTCGAGTTGCGGCCGCGTTCGACCTCCGCGGCCACGGGCCGTCTCTATTTTCTCCTGCACGGGGATAAACTCTGCGGACTGAATGGTACCTCGCCCCCTATTCACGAGGTGAACGGAAGCGAGGAGCCGCTTATCAACGAAGAAACGGTCCTTCATTACCTCGCTTTCTTCTGCTTCTTCGTTCGTGGGGGCGAGGGGCCGTTCCTGATCGTGGACCGGCCGGAGAACGGCTTCCTGCCGGACCTCGGCGAGCGGCGGGGCGAGATCGAGAGAGTCTTTCGGGCGCCGAGGGTCTGGGGAAAGAACGAGCAGGGCCACTGGCTCGTTTCCGGCCTCGTCTATTATGGCAATGCCATCTTTTTCGCGGACCTCATTGTGCAGCCCGGCGGCATGATCGAGATGGTCGAGGACACGCCCGTTGTCGCCGATCTGCCCGCCCGTGTCGACGCACCGCTGGAGATCCGCTCTCTGCACTGACGCGGCAGGGCTTCGGTTGGCACTCCGATGAGCGCGGCCCAGCCTGAGCCATTTGGTCACCCGGAGCATTCAATATTGGCGATAGGCGTCCTGGCAAGCACAAGTGACATTGCGCAAGACAAACAGGCAACTGTTCTCGGGACAGGCGGGAAGACGCTTCGCGCCAAGGTGGCGCGTGTTCCGGGATGGCGGGCTGGCCGGCTTTCGTCCCGATCCGTCAGTCGGAGGTAACGCTTCATGACCGGCGCCCGGAACACGCTGACCGTCGGATTTTCCGGTCATCTCGACCTCGGCGATACGCCGGAAGAAGAGCTGCGGGCGGCACTGGAAAATGCCCTCGCCCTGGTCGAAGATGCGGCGCTGACCGCTCTGCAGCGTTACGCGAAGATTATCGAGCAGCCCAAGAGCGAACGAACCGCCCTGCGTCTCTTGACCGGTTTCGGGCCGGGTGCCGACCGACTTGCCGTCAATGCCTGGCGGCAGCGCGACAAGGGGCCGGTTCATGCCCTGTTCCCCTATCTCGATCCGGCCGAAGAGACGTCCGCCTGGACTGATGATCCCGCGACCGCCTCGGCGGCAGCACGGGTTGCCGACATCGACACTTCCTTCGACGCCTTCACCGCGCTGGACGGCGCGGCGGGACAGGCGGAGACCCCGCCGCGCCATGCACACCTGGAAGTCACCCGCTGGCTGACCGGCTGGTCGCAGGTGCTCGTCGCCTTCTGGGATGGATGGGCCGGCGGCGTCGGCGGCACGGGCGACAGCGTGTTGCTCGCACTCCAACGAGGGGTGCCGGTCCTCTGGATACGGGCCAATGCGTCGGTCGAGATCAGGATCATCGATCCGTCGCGGCTCGGCAGCGATATGGATGCCCGTGGCCTGGCAGAGCTGCTCGCACAACCGGACCAGGGCAGGTTGACCGGCCCGCCCGAGGTCGAAGCGCTCGCCGAGCTTCTCGGCCGTACTCTCGCGATACCGCCCGTGGCTGACGGACATCCCGGCCACCCGGCACCCGACCCGGTCGAGGCGTTCGAGAAGCACGGTCGATCCATCGAGTTCGATGCCGACGGGATGATCATCCCGGAGCCGTGGTGGCAGCGTCTCCGGGTTGGCGTCTATGGCGCTTTCGTCAGCATGCTCTCGTCTGGCGCCGTGCCGAATAAACAGTCGCCGAGTTCAAGGCCCCTTCGGCTTCGTCGCTTCTTCTGGCGCAACAGGCCCGCCGCTGGCGCGGGTGAACGCCTGAAGCCCATGCTTCGTCTGTTCCTGCAAGCAGATGCGGTTGCCGATCGTTTGAGCAACCGGCATCGGTCGACCCAGATCGTGATCTCCGGACTGGCGATCCTGGCGGTCGCGGTCGCGATGGTGCCGGCTCTCGCCCCGTCCTGGAAGGCATCATGCGTTGCCGTGGAATTCGTGATCCTCGTGCTCGGCGGTCTGACCTACAGGCGCGGCAGGAAAGCTGGAAACGATCTGGCCTGGAGCGATGCTCGCCGTCTGGGAGAGCGGCTGCGCGGCCTTCTGGTGCTTTGGCCGCTCGGGCAGGATGCCAACAACATTCGTCCCGGCTCTCCGACTTCATGGAGCGAGTGGCGCGTCCAGGCACTTCTCCGGCAGGTTGGTCCGCCCGCGGGGCGGCTCTCTCACCACGAGATGCTCAAGTGCGCGGACGATGCACGCATGTCGCTCGTCGAGGGGCAGGCTGCCTATCACCGCAATGTGGAAAAGCGGCACGAACGCGTTCATGAGATGATGGAGCAAGTCGAAAATGCCCTATTCTACGGGCTCCTGCTGCTGCTGCTGGTCTTCCTTGCGGCATATGGCGGCTATATCATGGGCTTCTGGGGCAAGCCGGCAACGCTCTTCGGCAATGTCGTCCTGTTCGCTTCGGCCGTCGTGCCGGCCATAGGAGCCTCGTTCATTGCAATGGAATCCCGGTTCGATTTTCGTCCTTCCGCCCACCGCAGCGCGGAGATGGCCAGGCGCTTCGAGGAGCTGAACCGCAGCTTGCGGGAGGAGATCGAGAACGGGGAAAAAGCGAGCCTGGGAAAGCTCCGTCAGTTACTGGGTGAGGCTTCCGCTCTGGCGCTCACCGAGGTCGATAGCTGGCGCGACGATCTCGACCGAAGAAGCCTGATCATGCAGGGATGATTTTTTATTGAGGCCTTGTCGGGCGAATATTGGCCTGCTCTCGCAACTCTCGAAAGTCTGATCGAGGATCCACAGCGGCCGGTCATAGCTTGAGCCCATGCGGCTCGAGTTGCGCCCGCGGCCTGGCCAGGAAGGTGCCAGGGACGTCCGCACCGGCTCGGCCGCGCCGGTCTTCGCCACGCCGCCAGGGCTTGCCGTTGTGGTGCTCGGGTTTGCCCGTCTCTGCAGTGCGGTCCGGTGGTAAGTCTGGTTCGATTGGGAACGCGGGCCTATATTCTTCGTGTTCTCAAATTGTGAATTTCTGCTATACTTGAGGGATTCTTGCAGCTTGGGAGAATCGCATGAGGCGGCTACAAGCTGTGCTCGCTCTGGGTGCGGCCGTTTATTCCGTCGCGGCTCCGGTTGGCTGGAGTTCCATGGCGCAGCCGGTCGGGGTGCCCGAGTGGACGAGCCAGGTGGCTGTCGGGCAGCCGCCGGAAGCGGAATTGCGGCGGCTCGTGCCGGGGCTGCCCATGCAGTTTCGCGAGGCGGTATCCACCAACGAGCGCGGTGCTGCGGACTTCATCTTCAACAACAGCGCCCGGCTCCTCGTCGGTCCGGAGTGCGGCCTGACGCTGGACGAGCGCTTCTATGATCCCGAGCTCGACCTCGACGTCGTGCGAGCGAGCATGCGCACGGACACGTTCTGCGTGACGCGCGTCGATCGCGTCCGCGCCTTGCGGCTGGACGAGGATGCACCGGGCGATCGGGAGAACGGCTCCCTCGCGGCAGTCGTCGGCGAAGGCGCCGAAACGCTGGCGGCAGTTGGCGGCGGCGGAGGTGCGCAAACGATTGCCGGTGGTGGAGGTGCCGTGCTGGCCCTGCAGTTCGAGTCGGTCACTTTCGTCACGGTGGACACCGATGCACTGATCTCCACGGGCAGTCCGGGGGAGGGCTTGCGGGCCTTCAAGACGTCGTCCGAGGGTCTGCTCCTTGCCTTCGCGGGCGATAGTTCCATCGTCGTCCGCCGCGCCGACTTCGACGTGCAGGTGACGCCCGACGGGCAGCTGGTTGGTCCCAACCGCACCGACCCGGCAGTCCTGCGGGCCGCGCAGCATCGACTTCAGGCGATCGAGCCTGCGGCGGTCCAGCGAGCCGACCTGCCCTATGTCCTGGATCCGCTTCCCGAGGCGCGGCTGGCAGGCCTGGAAGGCCGACCTCTCCGCGAACCGCCGGACCATTGCCAGCTGACCGACACCTGTATCGGTTTCGAGAGGGTCGTCGAGTTCGACGATGTGGGATCCGATGACGTGCAGTAGATTCCATGGCATGGAACGCTGCCGCAGGTCGACCAGGCTTCATGGCTTGTCCACATAGCCGGCACAAACGAGCTCCTTGGCGTATGTCCTGCAAAGCGCGGCCGCGGGCGGCTCGGTATCCGCCATGGTGGCGCCGGTCAGCAGCACCGGGCCTCGGACTTGCCATTCGCGGAGGCTCGCTGCCGAAAGATTGGCGAAGGCGAACGTCGTGTCGCCGACGACTGCCTTGTCCAGATCGGCATTGGCCAGCACAGCTTCAGTAAGATTGGCGCCCCGCAGATCGGCGAAGCCGAGCCGGGCACTTTCGAGGTTCACCCGCAGCGCCCTGGCGCCCAGCAGACTCGTTCGAATGAGGTTCGCCCGGGCGAGGTTGGCGTTGCCGAGATTGGCGCAGCTGAGATCGGCTTGTCTGAGGTCGGAATCGCTCAGATCGCTCGATGCCATATTCACGCCACGCAGGACGGCTTTCGCCAATCGGGCGCCGCGAAGCCTCGCGTTCGACAGGTTGGCCGAATTGTCGAGCTCCGGACAGGTCAGGATCGCGTCCATGGCCACGGAGGACGATTCCTCGGCTTCAGCGTCCGCATCATCGACGCTCTCGTTGAACCGCCGCTCGAAGAGCGCCCCGTCGAGAATTGCGCCGTCCAGAATGGCATGTTCGAGGTTTGCCCGGACCAGCAAGGCTTCGCGCAAGGTGGCGTTGCTGAGATTGGCGGCTCGCAGGTCGGCGTCGGACAGGTTGGCGCCGTCGAGGTTCGCCCGGCTGAGATTGAGCCTGCGCAGATCGACATTGCTGAGATTGGCACGGCTGAGATCGGCGTTGACGAGATCGATCGAGCGCAACTCGACCAGCCCCTGCCAGCCGACGATCGAGGCATAGCCGACAAAGACCGCAACGAGCGTGGCCGAGAGGGCGGTCGCGGCGCGGGCGACAAGCGGTAGTGGCCAGGCCGAGCCGTTGCTCCGACGCTGATGCACGAGGGCGAGCACGACGAAGCTGGCAAGCGTCAGGGCGACGAGGAACGGCGCCTCCGGGCGAAAGAGGGCCTTCCAGCTGCTCCATGCCAGGACCAGCGGCAGAAAGGCGTAGAAGATGAGCTCGGCCACGAAATGCGCCGTTCGCCCCGGCATCGTGAAGAGGAAGGTTTGCGAGACCCGGACGCCGCGTTTCCTCAACAAGAGGAACTGGCCATAGAACAGATGCAGATAGAAGGTGAGCGCCACCAGACAGAAGGGGGCGAAGACGAGGATGTGCGAGAGACGCGCGCTGACGCCGAAGACCGGAATGTCGATCTCGGCATCGGCGCGCACCAGGACCGAATCGTTGACCGAAAGCGTGACGAAAAGATACACGCCGAACCCGAGCAGCCCGAGATACAGGCGGCCGAGCGTCGTCGCGATCTTGTCGGCGTCCTCGGTCGCGTTCGCGAGGTCCGGATCGGCGTCGGGTCCCTCGTGAACGCTGCTCATCGAACTCACCTTCCGAATGCGTAGACAACGGCAAGACTGGCTTCGCTGTTGTCGTAATCGGCGCCGTCGATCGAGGAACCGAGCTGGGTGTGGGCAAGTCGCAGCTCGAGCGCCCAGCGCGGCGACAAGGGCACCTGGTTCGTCAGGCTGGCCTGCCAGCGGTCCTCCTTGCGCCGTCCGATCGGTGGATCGCCGTCCTCGATCGGGTTGGCCTGGGAAGAGTTGCTGAATCGAGCGTATCGATAGGAGCCGCTGAGCGTGGTCGACCATGGCAGGGCGCTCAGCTGGAACGGTGCCGGGTAGCTTGCCGTCAGGCCGGCACGCACGCCAATGTAGTCATTATTGCGATAGTCCTTTTCGGCATCGACGGAGCCACCGAAGCCGATCAGCTGGCCCCGCAGCCAGGGCGTGAGCGCCGAGCTGACGCCGAGCTCGCCCTCGAACCTGAAGCCGTCGAAGTCCTCATTCTCGAAATCGGATGGCTCGCTGCCCGGCGGATCGCCGCCGCCACCCATCCTGAAATTGTTGTGCCCGGCGTAGACCACCTCGAAGCTGCCAAAGGCAGCAAGGCGCGGCGAGAGGGCGACAAGCCCCTCGACCCCGCCGCCTCCCTCGGCGGAGAAGAGCGAGTTCTCGAGCCCGATGATGCGGCCGACCGCATAGGGACGCCACGAGCGCTCGTCCACCGGCGCCATGATCGCAAGACGCGGACCGACATCGAGCTCGGCGAGCGCGAGGTCGGCCTCATCGGCCCGTCTCTGCTTCTCGCCGTAGAGGAAGATGTGGCTTTCGAGCTGATCGCCGAGCTGCGTCAGGAAGTCGTAGGTATGGCGGGCATCCAGCGACGCGAAGGCGCTCTGGTCCGATTTCTGGCTACGCAGGCCGCGAACTTCGGCATCGTTGAGATCGTTGGTGTCGTCGAGCGCGTCGGTCACTGCGGCGGGATTGCTCGCATACCGGACACCGACGCGCGCTACGCCACCCAGGCGATGCCTCGAGCGCTGGGCATCGATCTCGGCCACATACTCTTCGGCCCGGCGTCGCGCTTCCGGTGGCATGGCCTCCTCTGCCAGTGCTTCCTCGAGATAGGCACGGGCAGTGAGCAAGGCGCCGCGCTGGATAAGCAATTGTGCCAGCCTCAGCCGCGCTTGCGCCAGGCGCGGATCGAGCAGCAGCATTCGCTCGTAGAGCCGGATGGCAAATTCGTCGAGCCCGCGCTGCTCGGCGTCCTGCGCCAGCGCCCAGAAAGCCTCCAGATCGCCCGGGTTGCGAAGTATCGTATCGTAGGCGCCGCGCAGCTCCGCCGGCACGGAGGGAAGATTCGGCGATTCCTGCGCGTGCGTCTCATTGGCCTGGGCCAGCAGCGCGAGACACGACAGAAGCCCGGCAATGATCAAGGCACCGGTCAGCCGCGGACGCACATCGTCGTGGAATAATCGCATCGCGTTTACTCCGCATGAACGACTTCCAGGCAACGACAAGCACCAGGAGAAGTCGCCACGGCCAAAGCCCTTGAGCGACTCTCGATTACTTCAACCAGAAGTAGAGTTTTAAGCGTTTATTATAATACTTATGATGCAGCGAGTCCAGCTTCGGTAAAGCCGCTCTTCATGCAGCTCGGTATCGGTGATCCGATCGGCTCTTCCGGCCGTAAATTCCCAGAAGTGAATCCTCAATCAATCTGTATTGGCGCCGCCTCATGCACTGCACCCATTCCCTGCCCGTTTTCGCCCGAGCAAGATGGACGATGACAGGTTTTGCTTGTGCGGTCGGAGCGGTGCCGTGATGAGCGGGCCGCGAGGCAACGGCATCGCCTGGATCACGGGGGCCGGCAAGGGCATCGGGCGCGGGCTCGCGAACCGGCTGGCCGAGGACGGGTGGACGGTGGCGGCGAGTGCGCGGACGCGGGAGGACCTCGACTCGCTGGCGGCCGAAGCCGCGAACGGCCGGATCCGGCCCTTTCCGCTCGACGTCACCGATCGCGCGGCCATGGAGCGGACGCTGGCCGGCATCGAGGCGGAGCTTGGCCTGCCGGAGCTCGTCGTGCTTAACGCCGGCACGCATGTTCCGGTAACGGCGGAGAGCTTCTCCGTCGACGCCCTGCGCACGCTGGTCGAGACCAACCTGATGGGGACGGTCTATGGCCTTGCGGAGCTGCTGCCACGTTTCATCCAGCGCCGGGGCGGGCAGATTGCCGTCGTGGCCTCGGTCGCCGGCTATCGAGGCCTGCCCACGTCCGCGGGTTATGGTGCGACGAAGGCGGCGCTGATCAACATGTGCGAGGCGCTGAAGCCGGATCTCGATCGGCATGGCGTCAGGCTCAGTGTCATCAATCCGGGCTTCGTGAAGACCCCGCTGACCGACCGGAACAAGTTTCCCATGCCTTTCCTGATCACAGTGGACGAGGCGGTCGGGTACATCATCCGGGGGCTCGACCGGGGTGACTTCGAGATCGCCTTTCCTCGCCGCTTCGTCTTCCTCATGAAGCTCCTGCGGCTGCTGCCGAACCGGCTGCTCTTTGCCGTTGCGCGGCGGATGGCCGATTCGTCACGCGAGCGCTAGGGGCGCTCGTCGCCCCTCCCGGCATCGCCGTCGGCCTTCATGAAGACGAGGGTCACCTCGCCGATCTCGATGCCGAACTTGCTGACCCGGGCCCGGTTGATCAGGACACCGGAGGGCTGGAGGAACATCCAGTCATCGAAATCCACCCTTACCGTCCGGCCGCCGATTTTCAGGTCGACAGCGTAGCGGAAGTTGAGGGCATTGCCGTAGGTCTCGCCGTGCGCGACGCCGACGACGTCGTCGGCGGAACCCGTGTACCGGTGCTCGTCGACCTTCCGGATCCGCCAGACCCGGCGGTCGGTCTCGCCGTCGCTGTAGGTGAAGCGCTCGTCGAGAACGATCGTCTCACCATCCCACGTGCCCGTGATGTCGACGACGAACTGCCGGCGAACCGTCCCGAAGCGGTCCTCGAAGATGCCCCAGGCGCTAGTCGAGCCTGAGAAATACTCCTCCAGCACCAGCCGCGGCTCGGCATCCCTGAAGTCGATTGCCTGCATCGTCGTGCATCCACTCACCATCAGCAGGAGCGCGATCCACCGGCCCCGCCACGCGCTCATGCCGGGATCTCCACCCTGCCGGTGCATCGGGTCGTGCTGCGGTCGATCGCGCGTCGGATGACGGCGTGGCGCCGAGCCGTCAGCGGAAAGCGCCAGACGAGGGCGATGGCCACGGCCTTCAGGAAGGCGGGCAGCAGCGCATAAATCAGCGCCAGCGCCTGGAGGCCCGAGTCCGTCGGATTTGCGGGATCGAAGCCCGCCAGCGCGATTGCCGGCAGGGCCATGCCCACGGCGACCGCCAGGGCCAGCTTGGTGCTCATGCTCCACAAGGCGAAGAGAAGGCCGGCGCGCTGCCGGCCGGTGCGCCAGGTGCCGTAGTCGACCACGTCAGCCTGGATGGAAGGCGGCAGGGCCAGATCGGCACCGAGCGCGACGCCGGTCACCACGCAGACCAGCCCGAAGGCGACGAAGCCGCCGGCGGGAATGAGCGGCACCACCGCGAAGACCAGGCAGGCCGCCGCCATGGCGCAGCACCATGCCTGGTGCTTGCCGAGCCGGATGCTTGCCCGGCTCCAGAATGGCAGCGCCGCGACGGCGGCGACGAAATAGAGGAGCACGAAGAGGGAGCGTTCTGTCGTATCGGCACCCAGCCGGTACTCGAGATAGATGAAGAAGAGGGCGGCCGGCACGCCGTTGGCGAGGCCGTTGACGAACCAGGCGGCGAGCAGTCGCTGGAACGGTCGGTTCCTCGCGAGATCCCGGAATGCACGGCGGAGGTCCTGCCGGTCGGCGGGTAGAAGCGACGCGGCCGGGCCCGGCGGTTCGGCGACAAGGTGCAGGAGGATCGGGAACGCCAGCAGGCCCAGGGCAATGGCGGCCGGAGCGAGGATGGCGATCGATTCCCGCTCGCTCCAGCCCGCCGACGTGGCGGCCATGATCACCCCGGCACCGACGAGGCCCAGGAGTCCCGCCCCTTCGCGCCAGGCGGTGATGCGCGTGCGCTCGTCGTAGTTGCGGCTGAGCTCCGCTCCCCATGCCAGATAGGGAACGGCGACCATCGTCCATCCGCCATAGAGCACGATCGACCAAAGGAGGAGATAGAGCGCATCGGCCGTGTCCGGTGGCGTGAGGACCCGGTAGAGGCCGATGCCGGCGATGCCGGCGCCGGCGACGATCCAGGGCTTGCGGCGATGGCCGCGCCAGGCGAACCGGTCGGAGAGCGCGCCCACCAGCGGATCGCTCACCGTGTCGAACAGGCGGGCACCGAGCAGGACGAGGCCGGTGGCGGCGAGGCCGATGCCGAGCTCGGTGCCATAGAGCGTCGGCAGGACGAGGTAGACCGGAATGGTCGGCAGGGCGACGACCATGGCAGGAGCCGCGTAAGCGATCAGGGCGGACTGGCGCATGGGCGGGGCTATTCGGTCCGCAGCTCTTCGGGCGTCACCGGGCCGACGCTGGTGCCGACGGCCGTTGCCGGGGCGACGTGGGAAAAGACGCGAAAGCCCTTGGCCCAAAGCTTCGCCGCCTCCCAGTGAATGGCGGCGATGATCTTGAAGGTGAGCAGCGGGAACGCGACCAGGCTGCGCGCCAGGGAACGGTCGGAGAGTGCCAGGCGCTGGCCGCGGAAGGCGGCGGCCAGCAGCAGGCCCTGCGCATCCTCCTGCCGGATCACGATGGAGACCGTCCCTGCCGGAGCGATGATGCGGAATCGATAGTCGGCATCCATGCCGATGAACGGCGAGACGTAGAGCGCCTTGGCACATTCCTGTTGGATGACCGCGGCTTCCGGGTCACGCACCGGCATGACGTAGGTGTGGCGCTCGCTGTAGGTGTTGCACACCTCGTAGAGGATGGCGGCCAGCGTGCCGTCCTGCCGGTAGCAGAAGAAGACGCTCAGCGGGTTGAAGACATAGCCGAAGATGCGGGGATAGCAGAGCAGCCGGATCCGCCCGCCATCCGGCTCGAGCCCTGCTTCCCGCATGCGGGCCTCGACCCAGGGCCGCAGGGCAGCGCCTGATGTCGGCCCGTGATCGCGATCGAAGAAGGCGAGCGGCGCCCACCGGTTGTAGCCGAAGAGCCTGAACCGCCGGTCCAGAGCCGGCAGCTCGTCGAGGTCCAGCAGCATGGAGAAGACGCGATAGCGCAACCGGTGGCGCTTCGGCCGGCGTCGTTCGTGCACGACCTCGCCCCGATAGATGGCGGACTGCATCGTCATGCCGCCACCGCCGTCGGCCCGGTGCCGAGGCAGATCCGGTCGCTCTCGCCCTCCACCATCCAGGGGCGGCGCAGCCCGCCGAGCTCCTCGGCGACCGCGAGGCCCGACTGCAGCGCGTCCTCGTGGAAGCCATGGCCGAAATAGCTGCCGCAGAACCAGGTGCGCCGGCGACCCTGCAGCGACCAGAGGCGGCGCTGGGACGCGAGTGCGGCGGCGTCGAAGTAGGGATGAGCGTAGCTCGTCTCGTAGATGACGGAGTCAGGTGCCGGTTCGCGCCGCGGGTTGAGCGTGACGAAGAGCGGGTCCTTTTCGTCCAGCGACTGCAACCGGTTCATCCAGTAGGTCACGCACAGGCGATCACCGCCGCTGTCGATAAAGTTCCAGCTGGACCAGACCCGGCGGTAGCGCGGCATGAGGCTGGCATCGCGATGCAGAAGGGCGCGGTTCTGCGTGTAGCGCCAGCTGCCGAGGAGGTCGCATTCCATGGGATCGGGGTCGGAAAGGAGGGACAACGCCTCGTCGGCATGGGTCGCGACGACGACGTGGTCGAAGTGCCGGACCGTACCGTCCCGTTCCTGCACCTCGACGCCGTTGGCGGATCGCCGAATCGCGCGCACACCGCCGAAGCGGATGCGGTGGCGCCAGGGTGCCGTCAGGCGGCGGACATACTCCCGGCTGCCGCCGTCGACCGTCCGCCAGCGTGGCCGGTCGGCCAAAGTGAGGAGGCCATGCGAGAGAAAGAAGCGGATGAAGGAGGCGGCGGGGTAGTCGCGCATCTCCTGCGTCGTGGTCGACCAGATCGCCGCACCCATCGGCAGCAGGTGATCCAGCACGAAGCTGTCGCCGAAGCGCTCGCGTTCCAGCCAGGCCGCGAGGCTGAGGCCGGCGGGGTCGGGCTCGTCGAGGAAGGCCGGCGCCTCGCGGTAGAAGCGCCGGAGATCGGCGAGCATGCGCCAGAAGCGCGGCCGGACGATGTTGCGGCGCTGGCCGAGCAGGCCGTCGAGGTCCGTTCCGGAATACTCGAACGAGCCCTGGTCGAGCGAGGCCGCGAAGGACATGTCGCTGTCCTTGACCGGCACGTCGAGGTGGCTGAAGAGCGCCGTCAGGTTGGGGTAGTTGCGCTCGTTGTAGACGATGAAGCCGGTATCGACCGGCGTGTTCCGATGGGCGCCAGGCGCGTCGACGGTGTTCGAATGGCCGCCAACCCGGGCGTTCCTTTCGTAGACCGTGATCTCGTGCCCCTGGTCGAGCAACCAGGCGGCCGACATGCCGCCGATCCCGGTGCCGATCACTGCTATGTTCATGCGGGTGCCTCTCATCGGGGACCTTGCGAAGAATGTGGTAGGCTCTGGAAGTGCGGGCTGCGGGACCGTATTTCCGTCGCGAAGTCGTAGTTCCTACGGCTTCGGGCAAATGCTGGATCACGGCGATCAGGAATTTTGGCGCAGCCGGTGATCCGCCGGGGCGGACCCGGCGTGTAAGGAGGGAAGGGGCCGATGCGGGAGCTGGCGTCGCGGCGGGCCGGGCGGTGACCGAGAAGGTGCCCGATCCCGCAGCCAGGCCGCTGGACGATCTCCTGGCCGCCGTGGCCGAAAGCCGGGACAGGGCGGCCTTCAAGGCGCTCTTCGAGGCGTTCGCGCCCAGGATTCGGGCCTTTGTCGGGCGGCGTGGCACGGATTCCGCGACCGCCGACGAGATTGTGCAGGAGACATTCGTGAACGTCTGGCGCAAGGCGCACCTCTTCGACCCCGGGAAGTCGTCGGCATCGACGTGGATGTACGCGATCGCGCGCAACGTGCGGATCGACCTCCTGCGCCGGGAGAACCGCCCGGCGTTCGATCCGACGGACCCGGCGCTGGTCCCGGAGCCCGAGCCCAGCGCGCACCAGGTGGTCTCCCATGCGCAGGAGTCGGCCCGGCTGAAGGATGCGCTGGCCCTTTTGCCGGACGAGCAGCAGCAGGTGTTGCGCCTGGCGTTCGTCGAGGAGAAGACCCATGCGGAGGTGGCCGAGGAGCTCGGCATTCCGCTCGGTACGGTGAAGTCACGAATCAGGTTGGCGTTGGGCCGGATCCGGACGCAGCTTGGAGATCTTCGATGAGCATCAATCATCATCCGAGCGATGCGCTGCTGCTCGACTATGCCTCGGGTGCGCTCGGCGAGACCTGGGGTCTCGGCATCGCCACGCATCTGGCACTCTGCCCAGAGTGCCGCCGGACGGTGGCTCTCATGGAGGATATCGGCGGCGGCCTGCTCGATGCCCTGCCGCCGGCACCGGTGAGCGAAGGCTCGTTCGACGCCCTCCTGGCCCGGCTGGACGATGTGGCCCCGGAGCCGGCCGCGGGCACGCCGGCGACGGCACCGGCTTCAGCGGGCGCGCCGGTCCTGCCGCTGCCGCTGCGCGACTATGTCGGGTCCGACATCGACGGCATAAGGTGGAGGCAGCTCGGCATGGGTGCACGCCAGTTCATCCTGCCGATGGCGCAGAAGGGCGTCACGGCCCGGCTCCTGTGGATCCCGGCCGGCAAGCCCGTGCTGGAGCACGCGCATGGCGGCCAGGAGCTGACGCTGGTGCTGCGTGGCAGCTTCTCCGACGAGACCGGGCACTATGCGCGCGGCGACCTGCAGGAAGCCGACGAGTCACTGAGCCATCAGCCGCATGCAGCACCCGGCGAGGATTGCATCTGCCTCGCGATCACCGACGCTCCCTTGCGCTTCAAGAGCCTCGCCGCCCGCATGGTGCAGCCCTTGCTGCGGATCTGACGCGCCGCCGGTT
>JAUIID010000055.1 GCA_030431615.1 Alphaproteobacteria bacterium | reverse complement strand
CTGCCCTGGGGGGCGGAGGAACGCCTGCTCGGCTGGCTCAAGAAGCTGAAGAGCCTGCCGGCCGACATCCGCCTCTGCCCGGACGTCATCGGCTTCCATCTGCCGCATCGGGGCGTCTCGCATATCGGCGGCGTGCCGCTGCTCAACGTCTTCGAGAAGCCGATCACCGGCTGGGACGGCATCGCCAAGTCGGTCGAGGACCGCGTCCTCGCCAGCCTCATCCTGCTGCTCGTCTCGCCCCTCATGCTGAGCATCGCCATCGGCGTTAAGCTCTCCTCGCCGGGGCCGGTCTTCTTCCGCCAGAAGCGCTACGGCTTCAACAACGAGATCATCGAGGTCTTCAAGTTCCGCTCGATGTATGTGGACCAGGGTCAGGCCGGGCTCGGCGCCGTCGAGCAGGCGCGGCGCACCGATCCGCGCATCACCCCCTTCGGCGCCCTCCTCCGGCGGACCAGTCTCGACGAGCTGCCGCAGTTCTTCAACGTGCTGCGCGGCGAGATGTCGATCGTCGGGCCGCGGCCGCACGCGGTCGCCCACAACGAGCAGTACGCCCAGCTCATCGACGAGTACCTGGCCCGCCACCGGGTCAAGCCCGGCATCACCGGCTGGGCGCAGGTCAACGGCCTGCGCGGCGAGACCGAGACACTGGAAAAGATGGAGCGGCGGGTCCAGTTCGACCTGCACTACATCGAGAACTGGTCGCTGGCTCTCGATCTCCGTATCATCCTGATGACCCTGCTCGTCGGCTTCACCCACCCGAACGCCTACTGACGAGCACGACCGGGACGCGCCGTCCCGCCGAGCCCGGGAAGCGTCGTCCTACGTGAATGCCACGCCTGAAGCCTTTGTCGCCGCCATGCGCCTCCTGCCGGCGGGCGTCACCATCGTCACCAGCGGCCCGCCCGGCCGGCGCAACGGCTTCACCGCCACCGCCGTCTGCTCGGTCGCGGCCGACCCGCCGCATCTCCTCGTCTGCGCCAATCGCGGCATGGAGACCCACAGCACCATCCTCGAGACCGGCCATTTCGCCGTGAACGTGCTCTCCCACGGACAGGAAGCGCTGGCCGACCGCTTCGGCGGCCGCCTCGGCATCGAGGGCGAGGCCCGGTTCCAGGGAGCCGAGTGGCACATCCTGGCAAGCGGGGCGCCGATCCTGGTGAACGCCTGCGCCGCCTTCGACTGCGAGGTCACGCAGCACGTCACCGTCGCCACGCACGATGTCATCATCGGCCGCGTGCTGGCGGCGACCGATCACGAGGCGGCAGCCCCCCTTGCCTATCTCGACCGCGACTATGCGTTCTGCGTGCCGGCCGGTGGCCGCTACTGACCAGCCCGGCGGGTATCAGGGTGCCGGGGTGTCGGTGACGAGCGGTGCCGCACAGTCGATCACCCAGACGTCATAGACCGGGTGCTCGAGGGCGGAGATGCCCGGCGTCGAGGCGAACATCCAGCCGGTGAAGACCGCCTCGGGCCCGTCGCCGGCCTCGACCTCGTCGATCTCGAGGAAGGCAGCACTTTCCGGCGGCTCGGTCGGCGGCGTCTCGAGACAGGCGCGGGCCCGGATGGCGAGGCTGCCGAAGCGGATCTCCTCGCCGATCTGGAGCTCCAGCACGCTGACCCGGGCGGTCACCTTGTCGAGGCCCTGCAGCACTGCCACGCCGTGCTCGAGCGTGGGCTCGGCGGCAGCCGTGCCGGCCCCGGCGAGCAGCAGGGCGGCAGCGAGACCGAGCCCGTGCCTCATTCGGCGGCGGCGCCGCCGCCGCTGGTCTGGCTGAAGATGAACTGGCCGAGCAGGTCCTCGAAATTAACCGAGGACTGGGTGAAGGTGATCTCGTCGCCGTCGGCGAGGATGATGTCGTCGCCGCCCGGCACGATCGCCAGGTACTTGCCGCCGAGCAGGCCGGAACTGACGACCGCCGCTGTGCTGTCGGCGGGCAGCTCCACCGAGCGGTCGACGCTGAACCGCAGCTCGGCCCGGAACGAGACGGGATCGAGGCGCTGCTCGAGCACCTGCCCCACCCGGATGCCGCTGATCCTGACCGCACCGCCCACGTCGAGCCCGTCGATCCGGTCGAACTTGGCGCTCAGCACGTTGCCGCCGGGATCGCCGACATCGGCGCGCGCATAGGCCCAGACGAAGAAGCCCACGGCCACCAGCAGGACCAGGGCTCCGAGCAGGCTCTCGACGACATTCCGTTTCATGCGCACCAGTCTCCGGCTGCGTGGCGGGGGCGGTCAGGCCGCGTCCCGCGCGGCCGGCTCGAGGCCGAGCAGGCCGCGGGCGAAGGCGTCGGCCGAGAACGGCCTGAGATCGTCGATCCCCTCGCCGACGCCGACCGCGTGTACCGGCAAACCGAAGCGCTCGGCAAGGGCCACCACCACCCCGCCCTTGGCCGAGCCGTCGAGCTTAGTGACGACGAGGCCACTGACGTCGACCATGGCCTGGAAGATCTCGACCTGATTATGCACATTCTGGCCGGTCGTGGCGTCGAGCACGAGCAGCACGTCGTGCGGTGCCTCGGGCTCGAGCTTGCGGATCACGCGGACGATCTTGGCGAGCTCGTCCATCAGCTCCGACTTGTTCTGCAGCCGCCCGGCCGTGTCGATCAGCAGCACGTTGAAGCCCTCGCGCCGGGCGCGCGCCAGGGCGTCATAGGCGAGCCCTGCCGCGTCGGCGCCGGTCCTGGCCCTCATCACCGGGCAGTCGTTGCGATTGCCCCAGATCTCGAGCTGCTCCACCGCCGCTGCGCGAAACGTGTCGCAGGCCGCAAGCAGCACCCGCCGGCCCGCCAGCATCTGCTGCTTGGCGAGCTTGCCGATGGTCGTCGTCTTGCCGACCCCGTTCACGCCGCAGACCAGGATCACCTGCGGCTGCAGCGCCTCGCGCATCGGCAAGGGCTCGGCGACGGGCGCCAGCACCCGTCCGATCTCGACCGCAAGCGCCGTCCGAATCTCGGTATCGGTGACCTCCTTGCCGAAGCGCCCCTTGGCGATCGCCTGGACCATCTTCCCGGCCGTGGCGACGCCGAGATCCGCCATGATCAGCGCCTCCTCGAGCTCCTCGAGGGTCTCGTCGTCCAGCCGCCGCTTGGTGAAGATCCCGGCAATGCTGCCCGTCAGCGCATTGGACGACCGCGCCAGCCCCTGCCGCAACCGCCCGAGCCAGCCCTGCCGGGCTGGTTCAGGCGCGGGCGCCAGCGGCGGCACCTCGACGGGGGCCGCCGGCTCGACCGGCCGCTCCGCCACCGGCTCCGGCGGCGGTGCCGCGGGCTCGCCGCGCTTCAGCAGCCGCCCGAACCAGCCCTTCTTCTCCTGCTCGCTCACGCCGCCGCCTGCCCAACCAGGAGGCCGCCATCCACGCCCGTCACCGCCACCTCGGCGAGCGTGCCGCCGGGCACGTGGCCGGCCAGGCGAATGGGCGCGAACTCCTCGGTGTGGCCCCGGTCGCCGCGCTCGACCAGCACCCGGCGGCGGCGGCCGACCTCGCCGGCAAGGAAACGGTCGAGCGCCGCCTCGCCTCTCGCCCGCAACCGTGCCGCGCGCTCCTTGACCAGCGGCTTCAGCAGCTGCGGCATGCGGGATGCCGGCGTGCCGGGGCGCGGCGAATAAGGAAAGACGTGGAGGAAGGTGAGCCCGGCCTCCTCGACGATGGCGAGCGACCGCTCGAACATCGCCTCGTCCTCGGTCGGAAAGCCGGCGATCAGGTCGGCGCCGAAGACGATGCCGGGCCGGGCCGCGCGCAGGCGCGCGCAGAGCTCGATGACGTCGTGGCGCAGATGCCGCCGCTTCATCCGCTTGAGGATCATGTCGTCGCCGGCCTGCACGCTGAGATGGACATGCGGCATGACCCGCGGCTCCCGGGTGAGCAGCGCGAAGAGCTCGGCGTCGATCTCGGCCGGGTCGAGGGAGGAGAGGCGGAGCCGCGGCAGCGAGGGCACCTCTTCCAGAATCCGGCCGACCAGCCGGCCGAGCGGCGGGCGCCCCTCAAGCTCCTTCCCGTAGGAAGTGAGGTCGACGCCGGTCAGCACGACCTCCTTGTAGCCGGCCTCCACCAGCTTTCGGACCTGCGCCAGCACCTCTGCCGCGGGCACGCTCCGGCTGTTGCCCCGCCCATAGGGGATGACGCAGAAGGTGCAGCGATGGTCGCAGCCGTCCTGCACCTGGACGAAGGCGCGGGTGTGCTGCTCGAAACCCTCGACCATCGCGCCCGAGGTCCGCTCCACCGCCATGATGTCGCCGACCACAGGCGCCGCCGGCTCCGGCCGGGCGAGGCCCTGCCAGGTCTCGGGCCGGAGCTTCGTGTCGTTGCCGACCAGATGGTCGACCTCGGCGAGCCCGCCATAGGCCTCGGGCGTGATCTGCGCGGCGCAGCCGGTGACCACGATCCGGGCTTCGGGCCGGGCACGCCTCGCCCGGCGGATCGCCTGGCGCGCCTGCCGCTCGGCCTCGGCGGTGACCGCACAGGTGTGGACGATGACGAGGTCCTCGAGCCCGGCCGCGGTGGCGTGGCGGCGCATCACCTCGGACTCGAAGATGTTGAGGCGGCAGCCGAAGGTGACGACGTCGATCCCGCTCATGCCCGGCGCCCGATGGTGGCGGGATCGACGCTGCCCGAGAAGCTGATGGCGTAGGAACCGGTCATCGTGACCGGGCCCTCCCCGGCCCAGGCGACCTCCAGCTCGCCGCCGTCGAGGACCATGGTGGCACGCTCCGCGACGAGTCCCCGGCGGACGGCTGCCACAAGCGCCGCGCAGGCGCCGCTGCCGCAGGCGAGCGTCAGCCCCGCACCCCGCTCGAAGACCCGAAGCCTGATCCGCTCCGGCCCCAGCACACGGGCGAAGCCGATATTGGCACGGTCGGGAAAGAGCACGTGCCGCTCGAGTGCGCTCCCGTGCCGCGCCGCGAGGTCCACGTCGTCGACGAAGAGCACCGCATGCGGATTGCCCATCGAAAGCGCCACCGCCGGCGGCAGGCCGGCCACGCCGAGATCCAGCTCGAGCGTGTCGGCCGGCCCGGCGAGCGGGACATCCTGCCAGGCGAGACGCGGTGCCGGCATGTCGACCGCGATCCGCCCGTCGTCGAGGAGCCGGCTCGGCAGCACGCCGCCGGCTGTCGCCAGCGTCACCTGCCGCCGGTCGAGCTCGCGCCCGACGAGCGCCGCGATGCAGCGGCTGGCATTGCCGCAGGCGCCGGCCTCGGAGCCGTCCGTGTTGTAGAAGCGCACGGCCACGTCGGCGATTTCGCTCGGGGTCAGGAGGGCGAGCTGGTCGAAGCCGATGCCGCGATGCCGATCACCCAGCCGCCGCACCAGATCGGCGTCGAGCGGCAGCGCCTCCCGTCGCCCGTCGAGGACGACGAAGTCGTTGCCGAGCCCGTGCATCTTGAGGAAGGTGATCATGCGCTGCGGCATAAGGCGAAGCGGCCCTGAACGCAATTGCCCGTCAGGCCGCGGCAGCCATGCGCCTCACCGCCGGGCTCGCCCGATCCGACTTGACGCTGACCCGCCCGACCGCCTAGAAAGCCCCTTCGCGACGCTCCCGCAAGGGCGCGGCGAGCGCTGTTGCGCAATGACTTCTTCACGAGGAACCGACCAGGTGCAACGGGCGACCGGCCCGGGTCCTCGTTCATGGTGCGGGACATGTTCGATAGCCTGACCAAGCGTCTGGGCGGCGTGTTCGATCGGCTGCGCAAGCGCGGCGCGCTCGGCGAGGCCGATGTAGCGGAGGCAATGCGGGAGATCCGCATCGCCCTGCTCGAGGCCGACGTGGCGCTGCCCGTGGTCAAGAGCTTCGTCGCCAGGGTCAATGAACGCGCCGTCGGCCAGGAGGTGATCAAGTCGGTCACGCCCGGGCAGATGGTCGTCAAGATCGTTCACGACCAGCTGATCGAGCTTCTGGGCGGCTCCAGCGCCGGCCTCGAGCTCGGCGGGCCGCCCGGCATCGTCCTCATGGTCGGCCTGCAGGGCTCGGGCAAGACGACCACCAGCGGCAAGCTGGCGCTGCGCCTCAAGGACAGGGAGAAGAAGCGCGTCCTCCTCGCCTCGCTCGACGTGCAGCGCCCGGCAGCGCAGCACCAGCTCGAGGTGCTGGCCGGCCAGGCCGGCGTCGCGAGCCTGCCGATCGTGCCGGGCGAGAGCCCCGTCGCCATCACCCGCCGGGCGCTGGAGCAGGCGCGGCGGGAAGGCTACGACACGCTCATCCTCGACACGGCAGGCCGGCTGCACATCGACGACACGCTGATGGACGAGCTGGCCGAGGTACGCGACCTCGCCCGTCCGCACGAGACGCTGCTCGTCGCCGACAGCCTCACCGGCCAGGACGCGGTCAACGTCGCCCGCCATTTCGCCGAGCGCATCGGCATCACCGGCATCGTGCTGACCCGCCTCGACGGCGATGCCCGTGGTGGCGCTGCACTCAGCATGCGCGAGGTCACGGGCAAGCCGATCAAGTTCGTCGGCACCAGCGAGAAGCTCTCCGGCCTCGACGCCTTCCACCCCGAGCGCATGGCGAGCCGCATCCTCGAGATGGGCGACGTCGTCAGCCTGGTCGAGAAGGCCTCGGAGCTGGTCGACAAGGACGAGGCCGAGAAGCTCGCCCGCAAGATGACCAAGGGCCGCTTCGATCTGAACGACCTGCAGAGCCAGCTCAAGCAGGTCGGCAAGATGGGCGGCATGGGCGGCATCCTCGGCATGCTGCCGGGCGTCGGCAAGATCAAGAAGCAGCTCGCCGAAGCCAATATCGACGAGAAGATCATCCTGCGGCAGTCGGCGATCATCGACAGCATGACCCGCCACGAGCGCCGCAGCCCGGAGATCATCGCGGCCTCGCGCAAGCGGCGCATCGCCGCCGGCGCCGGCGCCTCGGTGCAGGAGGTCAACCGGCTGCTCAAGCAGCACCGCCAGATGCACGACATGATGAAGAAGATGAAGAAGGCGGGCGGGCCGAAGCAGTTCCTCGGCCGCCACATGCCACCGGGCATGATGCCCCGCTAGCCCGCCCTCGAACCGACCGAGCCCCGTTCACCCAACCCCAACCGTCTGGAAGATTCATGGCCGTCAAGATCCGCCTGGCCCGAGGGGGCGCCAAGAAGCGCCCCTACTACCGCATCATCGCCGCCGACACGCGCTACGCCCGCGACGGCCGCTTCCTCGAGAAGCTCGGCCACTACAACCCGCTGCTGCCCGACGAGCATCCGGAGCGCATCGTCATGAACGAGGAGCGCATCCGCCACTATCTCGGCCACGGCGCCCAGGTCAGCGACCGCATGGCCCGCTTCCTCGACAAGGCCGGCATCGTGCCGGGTGCGACGCGCCAGCGCGGCACCGGCAAGAAGGCCGAGGAGCTCGCCGCAAAGAAGGCGAAGGCCGAGAGCGAGGGTGAGGCCGCCAGCGCCTGACGCTGAGGCCCCGGGATCACCCAGCTCATGTCCGGCTCCACCCAAGCGCCCCCCAACCTCGTCTGCGTCGCCGCGGTCGCGGCAGCGCATGGCGTGCGCGGTGCGTTGAAGCTCAAGAGCTTCACCGAGGCGCCGGAGAACGTCGCCGGCTACGGCGCGCTCTTCGACGAGGAGGGCCATGAGCTCTTCCGCGTGCGGGCCATTGGCCCGTGCAAGGGCGGGGTCATCGTCACGGCCGAGGGCATCACCGACCGGGACGCCGCCGAGGCGCTGCGCGGCCTTCGGCTCTACGTGCCGCGCGACCGCCTGCCGGCGACCGACGACGACACGTTCTACCATGCCGACCTCGTGGGCCTCGCCGTCCAGACCGAGGCCGGCGAGGAGGTCGGCCGGGTCGTCGCGGTGCACGATTTCGGCGCCGGCGACGTGCTGGAATATGTCGACGCGGCCGGGGCGAGCCAGATGGTGGCCTTCACCCTGGCCCATGTGCCCGAGGTCGACCTCGACCGCCGCCGCGTGGTGGTGGCGGCAGCCGCCCTGCCCGATGGCGCGGAGGCGGCCGCATGACGACCCCCTGGCGCGCTTCCGTGCTCACCATCTTCCCGGACCTCTTCCCGGGTCCCCTCGGCTGCTCGGTGCTCGGCCGGGCGCTCGAGGCCGGCATCTGGTCGCTCGATGCGGTCGATCTGCGCGACTTCGCCACCGATCGCCACCGCAGCGTCGACGACACGCCTTTCGGCGGCGGCGCCGGCATGGTCATGCGGCCCGACGTGGTGGCGGCGGCGGTGGCCGCGGTGCACAGCCCGGACGATGCGCGCCCGCTCCTCTACATGAGCCCGCGCGGCCGGCCCTTCAGCCAGGACATGGCGCGCCGGCTCGCGGCAGCGCCCGGTGCGGTCATCCTCTGCGGCCGCTACGAGGGCGTCGACGAGCGGGCGATCGAGGCCTGCGGCTTCGAGGAGGTCTCGCTCGGCGACTTCGTCATGACCGGCGGCGAGATCGCCGCCATGGCCCTGCTCGACACGACCGTGCGCCTCCTGCCCGGCGTCGTCGGCAGCAGCGCCTCGCTCGAGGAGGAGAGCTTCGCCTCGGGCCTCCTCGAATACCCGCACTACACCCGGCCGCAGACCTGGCAGGGGCGGACCGTGCCGCCCGTCCTGCTCTCCGGCCACCACGCCGAGATCCATGCCTGGCGGCAGGCCGCCGCCCTGGCCCTGACCCGCCGACGCCGCCCCGACCTTCTGGCAGCGGCCGCCGGCCACCCCCAACCCGATAGCACCTTCGCCCAGCCGGAGCCCACCAGATGAACATCATCCAGCAGATCGAGCAGCAGCAGATCGACGCCCTCACCGCCGAGCGCGCGGTGCCCGAGTTCCGCCCGGGCGACACGCTCAGGGTCAATGTCCGCGTCATCGAGGGCAACCGCGAGCGCGTCCAGGCCTTCGAGGGCGTCTGCATCGCACGCCGCAATCGCGGCGTGAACTCGTCCTTCACCGTCCGCAAGATCTCCTATGGCGAGGGCGTGGAGCGCGTGTTCCCGCTCTACAGCCCGCGCATCGACAGCGTCGACGTCGTGCGTCGCGGCAAGGTCCGGCGGGCGAAGCTCTATTACCTCCGCGACCGCCGCGGCAAGTCGGCCCGCATCGCCGAGCGGCGGACCGAGCGGCCGGCTTCCAAGTCGGCCGAGGCGACCGTCGAGACGACCGGCACCGAAGCCTGACCGGCTTCCGCCGCCCCCTTGAATCGAGCCCCTGGAATCGACCCGATGGCAGTGAACGGCCCGCAGACCCTCTTCGACAAGATCTGGCAGGCACATCTCGTCGAGGAGCAGGACGACGGCACCTGCCTGATCTATATCGACCGGCACCTGGTCCACGAGGTGACCAGCCCGCAGGCCTTCGAAGGCCTGCGCACCGCCGGCCGCCGGGTGCGTCGGCCGGAGGCGACGCTCGCCGTGGTCGACCACAACGTGCCGACCGATCCGGACCGGGCCAAGGGCATCAAGGACGAGACGGCACGCATCCAGGTCGAGGCCCTGGAGCGGAACGCCCGCGAGTTCGGCGTCGAGCTCTATGACGTGCACGACATCCGCCAGGGGATCGTGCACATCATCGGACCGGAGCAGGGCTTTACCCTGCCCGGCACGACCATCGTCTGCGGCGACAGCCACACCTCGACGCACGGCGCCTTCGGTGCCCTCGCCTTCGGCATCGGCACGTCCGAGGTCGAGCACGTCCTGGCAACCCAGACGCTCCTGCAGAAGCGCCCCAAGAACATGCGGATCACGGTCGACGGGGAGCTCGGCTTCGGCGTCACCGCCAAGGACGTCATCCTCGCCATCATCGGCAAGATCGGCACGGCGGGCGGTACCGGCCACGTCATCGAATATGCCGGGTCGGTGATCCGCGGGCTCTCGATGGAAGGCCGGATGACGGTCTGCAACATGTCGATCGAGGCGGGTGCCCGGGCCGGCCTGATCGCCCCCGACGACAAGACCTTCGAGTACATCAAGGGCCGCCCCATGGCGCCCAAGGCCGGTGCCTTCGAGCAGGCCGTCGCCGCCTGGCGGCTCCTGCCATCCGACGAGGGCGCCCGCTACGACAAGGAAGTGAGCCTGAAGGCCGAGGATATCGAGCCGCAGGTCACCTGGGGCACCAGCCCGCAGGACGTGATCGGCATCTCCGGCGCCGTGCCGGACCCGACAAGGGTGGAGGATGCCGGCCGGCGCGCTGCGATGGAGCGGTCGCTCGCCTATATGGGCCTGGTGCCCGGCACGCCGATGCGCGAGGTCAAGGTCGACCGCGTCTTTCTGGGCTCCTGCACCAATGGCCGGATCGAGGATCTCCGGGCCGCCGCCAAGGTGGTCGAAGGCAAGCGCATCGCCGATACCGTCCGCGCCATGGTGGTGCCGGGCTCCGGCCTCGTGAAGCACCAGGCGGAGGCCGAAGGGCTCGACCGGATCTTCAAGGAGGCCGGCTTCGAGTGGCGCGAGGCGGGCTGCTCGATGTGCCTCGGCATGAACCCGGACCAGCTCGCCCCCGAGGAGCGCTGCGCCTCGACCAGCAACCGCAATTTCGAGGGCCGCCAGGGGCGCCTCGGGCGCACCCACCTCGTCAGCCCGGCAATGGCCGTGGCCGCGGCCCTGACCGGTCACCTGACGGACGTTCGCGAGCTCGCCTGAGAGACCCGAAGACCGACGCGACGGGGCCAGGCAGCCGGCCCCGTCGGCGGTTTTCGGTTCGTCCCCGCTCTCAGTTCGTCGTCGTGGCGGGCGCCTCTGCTGGCTCATCGGCGCCACCGAACCAGCCGAGCTGGAAGCCGATGATCGCGAGTACGACGATGACAGCGACGACGATGAGCACGTTGCGCGAGCTCATGTGGCATTCTCCCTCGTCCCGGTCCTGTTGCTTGCGTTCGATCCCGCAAGTAGATGCCCCTGGTAGGGCGGCGCCGAGCGCCGGGTAGCTGGCAACCGCGCGAAGATATAGCATGATGGCGGCTTTGGGGAACGACCGATGCACCGATTGCTGACGAGCCGTGTCGCGCTAGGACTCCTGGCTCTCCCCCTCCTCGGCGCCCTCGCCCTCGCCCTCGCCCTCGCCGGCACCGCCCGGGCCGGCGACCTCCTGCTCCTGCAGCAGCTCGTCCCCGGCAACCAGTCGGGCACGGTCTTCCTGATGCTCGACCGCGGCCGCATCTCGCGCGCCACGGCCACTCGCAGCGGCACGCTGGAGCACACGATCGAGATCCGCCTCGCCACCGACCCGCCCGAGACCGTGACGCTGCGCTGCAACGACGAGGCCATCACCCGCCAGTTGTTGAACACGCTGCGCGGCAGCGCGGAATCCATGCTCGACGTCACCGGACGTTGCCGTCTCTGAAGGCCGCGCCGCGCTCGCTCGACCGCGGCGCCAAGGGACCGAAGCGCCGGTCGTGGCTCGCCCGGCTGCTGCGCCGCCTGGCCCTCTGGCTCTTCCTTCTGCTCTGCGTCCTGCCGCCGCTCGTCCTCTTCGCCTACCGCCACCTGCCGCCGCCGGCGACGCCGCTCATGCTGCTTCGGCTCTTGGAGGGTGAAGGGCTGGATTATCGCTGGCGGCCGATGGACCGGATCAGCCCGCGTCTCGCCCGGGCGGTCATCGCGTCGGAGGACAATCTCTTCTGCGAGCATCTGGGCTTCGACCTCACAGCACTCCGCTCCGAGATCGAGCGGGCGCTGGCCGGCGAGCGGCCGCGCGGGGCCAGCACCCTCACCCAGCAGACCGCGAAGAACCTCTTCCTCTGGCCCGGCCGCGACCTGCCCCGCAAGCTGCTCGAAGCCTGGCTGGCACCGCAGCTCGAGCTGATCCTGGGCAAGGAGCGCATCCTCGAGCTCTACCTCAACATCGTCGAGCTCGGCCCCGGCATCTACGGTGCGGAGGCCGCCTCGCAGGTCTGGTTCGACAAGCCCGCGAGCGAGCTCTCGCCCGCCGAGGCCGCCCGCCTCGCCGTGATCCTCCCCGCCCCCCGCGACCGCAGCCCGCATGGCGGCTATGCCGACGAGCGCGGCCGGGTCATCCAGCAGCGCGTCGGCCAGCTCGGCCCGCTCCTCGACTGCGCCGGCCCGACATCATGAGCGGCCGTCATGCGGAGCCGGCCATGAGCGATCTCGACCTCGACCGCCGCACCGGCTGGCCGCCCGGGCTCCGCGTCCTCCTCGACATCCATCCCCGCGAGTCCTGGCCGAATGCCGCCGGGATCGGACCCACCGGCCGCTTCTGGCTGCAGCGCCACGACCTCTTCCGCGAGCTGACTCAGGCGCTCGCCATGGCCGCCGGGGAGCTTCGCGAGGGGCGCCTCGACGCCGCCCGCTTCGTTCCCTGGTTCCGCCCGCGCATGGGCTTCCTCCTCCAGGAGCTGCACGGCCACCACCGCATCGAGGACCTCCACTACTTCCCGGTCTTCCAGGCGGCCGACCCGCGCCTCGCCCGGGGCTTCGAGGTGCTCAACGCCGACCACCACACCATCGACCGGGCGATCGCCGAGCTCGGCACCGCCAGCGACACCCTGCTCCACGCCCTGGCCGTGCCCGCCGACGACCCCGCCGCTGCCGTCGCCGGCCTTGCCACGACCCTTCCTGCCTTCCTGCACCGCCTTCTGCGGCATCTCGACGACGAGGAGGACCTGGTCATCCCGCTACTCATCGACCGCGGCGAAGGACCGCTCGGCATCGGCTGACCTCCCTGCCTCTTCGCCGGCCCCCTTTACGTCGGCTCCGGGCGCGCCATTTTCATGTACAACCAGGCATTCCCTAGCGAGGCCCGCCCATGTGGCTCCTGAAGAAGAAACCCGCCGACCTGCCAACCGCCGACCAGGCCCTCCCCGGCCGCGCCGCCCGCGCCTATGCCGTGCCGGAGCGCCATGCCGTGCTCGGCCACGCGCTCGAGCCGCCCTACCCGGCCAGCATCGAGGTGGCGTATTTCGGCATGGGCTGCTTCTGGGGTGCCGAGCGCCGCTTCTGGCAGCAGGAGGGCGTCTGGACCACGGCGGCGGGCTATGCTGCGGGCACGACGCCGCATCCGACTTACGAGGAGGTCTGCTCGGGCCTTACCGGCCACAACGAGGTGGTGCTGGTGGCCTGGGACCCGGCCGTCATTTCCTTCGAGGCCCTGCTCAAGGTCTTCTTCGAGAGCCACGACCCGACCCAGGGCATGCGCCAGGGCAACGATGTCGGCACGCAGTACCGCTCCGGCATCTACACCACGACGGACGCCCAGCTCACAGCCGCGCAGGCGACCGCCGCCGCCTACGGCAGGAAGCTCGCTGCCGCCGGCATGGGCAAGGTCACGACCGAGATTGCGCCGGCGGGCGAGTTCTACTTCGCCGAGGACTACCATCAGCAATACCTCGCGAAGAACCCGATGGGCTATTGCGGGCTCCGCGGCACCGGCGTCGCCTGCGCCATCGACACCTCTGAAGCCATGACGCCCGCCTGATCGCCTGATATGACCCTCCGGTGCCAGCGCACCGGAGGCCCTTGCCCATGTCCGTCTTGCAGCAGAACCTGGCCGCCCGCATCGACCAGGCCCTGGCGAGGGAGCCCGCCGACCTCGTCATTCGCGGCGCCTGCCTGCTCAACACCGCCACCGGCCGCATCGAGGGCCCGATGGACATCGCCATTGCCGGCGACACCATCGTCGGCACGCATGGCGTCTACGAGGGCCAGCACGAGATCGACGCAGGCGGCCGCATCGTGGCACCCGGCTTCATCGACACCCACGTCCACGTCGAGAGCTCCATGGTCCTGCCGGCCGAGTTCGAGCGTGGCGTCCTGCCCCGCGGTACCACCACGGCCATCTGCGACCCGCATGAGATCGCCAACGTCATCGGCCTCGAGGGCATCACCTATTTCATCGAGGCGAGCCGCCAGCTCGCCATGACGCTGAAGGTCAATCTCAGCTCCTGCGTCCCCGCCACCGACCTCGAGACCGCCGGTGCCAGGCTGGAGGCCGACGACCTCCTGCCGCTGCTATCCGACCCCGCCGTCATCGGCCTCGCCGAGCTCATGAACTTCCCGGGCGTCATCCACAAGGACGCCGGCATGCTGGCCAAGCTCGAGCGCTTCCACGGCCAGCACATCGACGGCCACAGCCCCCTGCTCCGCGGCAGCGAGCTCAACGCCTATCTTGCCGTTGGCGTGCTCACCGAGCACGAGTGCACCAGCCTCGAGGAGGCCGAGGAGAAACTCGCCAAGGGCATGCACATCCTGCTCCGCGAAGGCTCCATCGCGAAGAACGTCACCACCCTCGCCCCCGTCATCACGGACGCCACCTGGTCGCGCTGCGCCTTCTGCACCGACGACCGCAACCCGCTCGAGATCCGGGAAGAGGGCCATATCGACCACGCCATCCGCCTCGCGATTCGCGCCGGCGCTGCCGCCATCCCCGCCTACCGCGCCGCCACGCTGGGTGCCGCCCTGGCCTTCGGCCTGCGCGACCGGGGCCTGATCGCTCCCGGCAAGCGCGCCGACCTCGTCATCCTCGACGACCTGGAGGAGGTCCGCGTCGCCGAGGTCGTGGTCGGCGGCAGGCTGGCCAAGGACGCCCTGGCCGAGCCCCGCCCCCACCCCAAGGCACCCGGCTACCGGAGCGTGCGCCGCGAGCCCGTCAGTACCTTTGATCTCGCGCTGGACGGCAGCCGGCCGACCCACGTCATCGGTGCCCTCCCCTTCTCGCTCCTCACCGACCATCTCAAGGCCACGCCCGCCGGCGACCCCGAGATTGCCCGCCTCTGCGTCCTCGAACGCCACGGGCTGAACGGCAATATCGGCAAGGGCTGGGTCAAGGGCTTCGGCCCCATCCGGGGTGCCATTGCCACCTCCATCGGCCACGACAGCCACAACCTCATCACCGTCGGCGACGACCCCGCCGACATGGCCAGGGCCGCCAACCACCTGATCGAGCTCCAGGGCGGTGCCGTCGTCGTCCGGGACGGCCAGGTCCTCGCCGACCTCCCGCTCCCCATCGCCGGCCTCATGTCCGACCAGAACCTCGCCTTCGTCGACGACCGCCTGATCGAGCTCCGCGAAGCTGCGAGGAACATCGGCTGCACCCTGCAAGAGCCCCTGCTCCAGCTCGCCTTCCTGCCACTTCCGGTGATCCCGCACCTCAAGCTGACCGACCGTGGCTATGTGGCGGCGGGTCCGGAGGGGTTGCGCATTCTGGATCAGCAAGAGGGCTCTTGACCATCAACCGCCAGCTCATCCCGAACTGGCTACTTTCGCGCCTTCTTGCACCAACCATTCTGCTACCGAATCGGGATCTATTGCAAATACCTCGCCAATTATACAATAATCCTTGAAATAATGGTGCGCACGCAACTCCAGACGCCTTGCTTCTTTATGTTCGTATTCACCGAATACCCACCACTTTTCTTTTAGTTTTTTCTTTTTCATATAATCAATCAATCGATCTTCCGACGATTTTATAGTATATCCGATCTTGCATGCGGTATTTCGTGAGTTTGAAAGTATATAGACCCGACCATAATATCTGTCGTCATCAAGAAATCGGTCGATATCATGGCAGTATCGAAGATTTAATGTTGCCGAATCTGCCCCGTGGCCAAACAGGGACATCTCCTTGTCACGAGGCGCCGGAGGTGAACGTTCAAATGGCCACGCTTCATCAAGGCCGTGCTCATAGCAACAGAAACATGGAGAACTCAATTCCATGAACAAGCGGAAACAGTGCCACATGCAAAACCGTTTTCTCTGAAGGAAACAGCGTCAACCTCGATGAAGCGCGGTCCCTATCGACACTGCCCCGCTTCTCTGGTGGCCAAACCCATCATATACTCAAAATACACAGTAAATAAAGAGAATCGATATATGACATATCCAAGTAGTACTTGGAAAATAAAATGTTTAACTGAGTTTGAAGCTTCGCTCGGACAATCCTAGCCGAGGAACATCGACACGCGCTACACGCTGCTCACCGCTTTCAGCCAACCACCGGCCCCACCCTCAAACCTGCAGCCGCGACCTGATCGGCTCCGTGATGTCCGCAGGATTGGCGAGGATCGCCTCGAGTGCCGCCGTCACCCCGGCCGTGGCGGTCTCTACCGACATGCTGGGCAGGCCCAGATTCTCCTCCAACGCCGCCACCTCGGGCAAGGCCGGCAAATGGATCCAGCCGGCGCGGATGGGCAGGCGCCTTGTCTCGATGTGATGCAGCACGCCGTACATCAGGTGGTTGCAGCAGAACGTGCCGGGCGCGTCGGAGATGTCGGCCGGGATACCGGCCCGGCGCATGGCGCGCACCATGGCCCGGATCGGCAGCGTGGCATAATGGGCCGCCGGGCCATCCGGGGCGGTCAGCTCGTCCTGCATGGCGACGCCGGCATTGTCGACGAGCCCGTAGCGCGTGCCGTCGTTCAGGTTCTGCGCGATCCGCTCGACTGTGACCATGGCCCGGCCGGTGAACTCGCCGAGCATGACGACGACCTCCGGCGCGAGCTCGCCAATGGCCGCGACGGCACGCTCGATCGAAACGAAGAAGCTGTTCGGCACGATCCGGCTCGCGACCACGGCATCGCCGATCCGCCGGCCGTCCAGCCGCTTCGCCACGGCCTCGGCCGGGTTGACCGGCGTGTTGCCGTAGGCCTCGTAGCCCGTGACGAGGATGGTTGCCATCGCTGCCCTCCGGACCTCGGGAATGGACCGCCGGCGTCAGCTCCGGTGCCGGGCACCGCCCGCCGGCATCTCAGGGATAATACCCGACACCGCACATCTGCCCGCCCACCAGCGTCACGTAGGACGCCTTGGGCAGCGGCTCCGTCCCGCCCGGACGCGGCCAGAGATACTCGACGGTGTTGTACTCGCCCGCGACCGCACTGTCGTAGAACGCCTCGCCGAACTTGGTGCCCGCCACGTCGGTGAGGGCGCGCACGTCCCGGCCGACCAGGCCTGGATCGGCGCCATGGGCACTCATCAGCCCGTCCGGACCACCGCAGAAGACATAGAGGTCGCGGTCCTTGAACGGCGGCTCACCGGCCGTGAAGGCGGCGAGGGCGGCGGCCTCGTCGGCCTCGAGCGCTTCGACCGCCTGCTCCAGCATCGCCCGCGCCTCGTCGGCACTGCCGAAATCCTGCGCCAGGGCGGAACTGCCGGCGAACGCGAGGGCCAGAGCCGACGCCATCATGACTGCGCGCATGTCACCTCCCCGTGACGATGTATCCGGCTACGACTTCTGCTGGTGGCCCCGGAGGGCGTCAAGCCGATCCGCCGCCGCGGGCCGGCGCCTGCAGGTCGAGCACATCCCCTTCCGGGAGCGAATCGGCCCGGAGCAGGTCGAGAATCCGCCCGGCGATCATCTCGGGCGGCGTCTGCGCCTCCTTGCTCTCGCCGGGGAAGGCTTCCGCCCGAAAGGCGGTTCGCATGGGCGGGGGGGCCACGAGCCGGACCGCCAGCGGGGTCTGGCGGACCTCGGCGGCGAAGGCCAGGACCAGCGCCTCCATCGCCTGCTTCGTCGCCGCGTAGGTGGCGAGATAGGGTCGCCCCCGGGCGGCGAGACGATCCGTCAGGAAGAGGGCGCGGCCGGCCGGTGCCGCTACCAGCAGCGGTGCGAGGGTCGCGATCAGCACCTGCGTCGCCAGCACGTTCACGTCCATGGCCTTGCGCAGGCTCGCCGTGTCGAGCTGGGCGGTCGGCATCAGCCGGCCGAGGCGCGCGGCGCAATGGACCAGCCCGTCCAGCCGCCCGAAACGCTCGAAGATCGAGGGGCCGATGGGCAGGAGCTTCTCGGTGTCGGCGAGATCGAGCGGCAAGAGCGTGGCGGGCCGGCCGCTCGACGCCTGGACTGCGTCATCGAGCTCCTCGAGGGCCGCCCGGCGGCGCCCCGTGGCGATCACCTGCGCGCCCGCCCCTGCCAGGGCCACCGCCACCGCCCGGCCGAGCCCGCTCCCCGCACCAGTCACCAGCACGACGCGGCCGTCCATCGGGGGGGCGTCAGCGCTCATGCTGGAGAAAGGTCAGTTGCCGGTCGCGCCCGCCATCGTCCGCGTCGGCGAGGCGGGTCGGATACTCGCCGGTGAAGCAGGCATCGCAATATTGCGGCTGGCCGGCCTCCCGCCGGGCCTCGCCGACTGCCCGGTAAAGACCGTCGATCGTGAGAAACGCCAGGCTGTCGACCCCGATCAGGCGGGCCATCTCGTCCAGCGTGTGCTGGGCCGCGAGCAGCTTGCTGCGCTCCGGCGTGTCGACGCCGTAATAGCAGCTGTTCATGGTCGGCGGGCTGGCGATGCGCATGTGAATCGAGGTGGCCCCAGCCGCGCGCACCATGTTGACGATCTTGGTCGAGGTGGTGCCGCGCACGATGCTGTCGTCGACCAGCACCACGGACTTGCCGGCGAGGGTCGACCGGTTGGCGTTGTGCTTCAGGCGCACGCCGAGATGGCGGATATTGTCGGTCGGCTCGATGAAGGTCCGGCCGACATAGTGGTTGCGGATGATGCCGAGCTCGAACGGCAGCCCCGCTTCCTGCGCAAAGCCGATGGCCGCGGGCACGCCGCTGTCCGGCACGGGCACCACCACATCGGCAGCCGCCGGCGACTCGCGGGCCAGCTCCCGGCCGATCTCTTTGCGCACGTCGTAGACGCCGCGGCCCTCGACCAGGCTGTCGGGCCGGGCGAAGTAGACATACTCGAAAATGCAGAAGCGGCGGGGGATGCGGGCGAAGGGAAAGAGCGAATGCAGGCCCTGCTCGTCGATCAGGATCACCTCGCCGGGCAGCACGTCGCGCACCAGCTCGGCACCGATGATGTCGAGCGCGCAGGTCTCGGAAGCGAGGATCAGCGCATCGCCGAGGCGGCCCAGGACCAGCGGGCGCACGCCCAGGGGATCGCGGGCGCCGATGATGCCGTTGTCGTAGACGCCGACCAGCGAATAGGCGCCCTCGACCTGGTGGAGGGCATCGATCAGCCGCTCGACGATGCTCCTTTGGCCCGAGCGCGCGATCAGATGGACGAGAACCTCGGTGTCGCTCGTCGACTGGAAGAGGCAGCCGGCATCGACCAGCCGCCGCCGGAGGCCCAGCGCATTGGTGAGGTTGCCGTTATGGGCGATGGCGAGGCCGCCGAAGGCGAAGTCGCCGAAGAACGGCTGGACGTTGCGCAGCACCGAGCCGCCGGTCGTGGCATAGCGGTTGTGGCCGATGGCGGCATGGCCGGGCAGGCCCTCGACCACGCGGGGATCGCTGAAGCTGTCGCCGACGAGGCCGGTGGCGCGGTACGTGTTGAAATGGGCACCGTCGAAGCTGACGATCCCGGCGGCCTCCTGGCCCCGGTGCTGCAGGGCATGCAGGCCGAGAATGGCGTGCGCCGCCGCGTCGGGATGGCCGTAGATGGCGTAGACGCCGCACTCCTCGCGCCACCGGTCGGCATCGTCGCCGGCCCCGTCGCCGGCTTCGTCCAGAGCGTCGCTTGGCCCGGCAGCGGTCATTCGGCCTTTCCCTGGATCAGCGCATCCATGCCCTGGCGGACGAGGGCCCCATAACCGGTCTCGCTGGTGTCGCTTTCGCCACTGCCGGCAGAACCGCCGTTCCGCCCGTCGCGCACCCGGCGCGCCTCCTCCGCCGCCCGGGCCGCCGCCTCGGTGGCGGCCTCCTTCGAGCCGTCGAGGATGCCCGGCGGCAGGAACTGTGCCAGCCAGTTCGCACCCTCCGCCACCGGCGGCTGCAGCTTGGCGGTTCTGATCCAGTCGGGCTGCTTCTCCTCGGCGATGATGGCCGTGCCGACGAGATAGGCGGCACAGACGATGAGCGCACCGCGCAGCGCCCCGAAGACCACGCCGAGCAGCTTGTCGACCGGCCCGAGGAAACTGTCGGAAACCGCCCGGCCGAACAGGCCAGTGACGATCTTGAGGACGAGGAAGGGCACGAAGAAGACGATGGCCACGGTCGCCGCATCGGCCAGGAGCTCGTTGCCGATGGCCTCGGTGACCATGGGCCGGACGGGCCCGAAGGCATAGACCGCGACGACGATGGCGCCGATCCAGCTCAAGAGGCCCAGGATCTCGCGCACGGCACCCCGGCTGAGCGCCAGGAGGGTCGACAGAAGGACGATGCCCGCGACGATGATATCGAAGAGCGTGATGGGAAGATCGTTCATTGGGTGCCCGCTTCCGGCAGAGAAAAGTTCATGACGGCCAGAAGCTCGTCCAGCCTGGACAGCTCCTCGATCGCGAGGCCCTCGCCGGCATCACCGCGCCGGCTGCGCGGTGCGATCACCCGCTCGAAGCCGAGCTTGGCTGCTTCCTTCATGCGCGCCTCGCTATTGGCGACCGCCCGCACTTCCCCGCCGAGGCCGACCTCGCCGAAGAAGACGGTCATCCGTGGTACGGCCCGATCGGCCAGCGAGGATATGAGGGCCGCGGCCACCGCGAGGTCCGCCGCAGGCTCGGTAATCCGCAGGCCACCCGCGACATTCAGATAGACGTCGCGGTTGCCCATCACAAGGCCGCACCGTGCCTCGAGCACCGCCAGCAGCATGGCCAGCCGGCCGGAATCCCAGCCGACCACGGCCCGGCGCGGCGTGGCGAGCGGGCTCGCCGCCACCAGCGCCTGGATCTCGACCAGCACGGGCCGGCTGCCCTCCATGCCGGCGAAGACCGCGGCCCCGCTGACCTCGGCATCGCGCCCGGCGAGGAAGAGGGCGGAGGGATTGGCCACGGGCTCCAGCCCGCTCTCGCGCATCTCGAAGACGCCGATCTCGTTGGCCGGCCCGAAACGGTTCTTGACCGCGCGCAAGAGGCGGAACTGGTGGCCCCGCTCGCCCTCGAAATAGAGCACGGTGTCGACCATGTGCTCGAGCACCCTGGGCCCCGCGATCTGCCCTTCCTTGGTGACGTGCCCGATCAGGAGGAGTGCGGCACCCCGCCGCTTGGCGAAGCGGGTCAGCGCCTGGGCGGAGGCGCGCAGCTGCGTGACCGTGCCGGGGGCCGGATCGAGCGCCTCGAGATAGACGGTCTGGATCGAATCGATGATCAGGAGGTCGACCGGCGGGCCGGTCTCGAGCGTGCCCAGGATCTCGTCGACCGACGTGCCGGAGGCGAGCTCGACTGGCGCCTGCGAGAGGCCGATGCGGTCCGCGCGCATGCGGATCTGCTCGATCGATTCCTCGCCGCTCACATAGACGACGCGCTTGCCGGCAAGCGCCAGCCTGGCGGCCGCCTGCAGCGTCAGGGTCGACTTGCCGATCCCGGGATCGCCGCCGATGAGGATGGCGGAGCCGGCCACGAAGCCGCCGCCCACCGCCCGGTCCAGCTCGCCAATCCCGGAGACGAGGCGCTGCACCGGGTGGCCGGTGCCCTCGAGGCTGACGAGGTCGAGACCGCGCCGCAAACGCCGCTTGACCGGCGCACCCTTGGCGAGCGGCTCCGAGGTCTCCTCGACCAGGGTGTTCCAGGCGCCGCAACCGTCACAGCGCCCGCTCCACTTGGGCTGGACGCTGCCGCAGCTCTGACAGACGAACTGGGTCCGCGCACCGGCCATCAGGCGGAAGCGCCGTCACCCATTGGCGGCCGTTTTCTGCCCGACATTGATCGGGCCTTCGGCACGACCGAGGATGAACTGCTCGACATAAGGGTTGCCGCTGTCCTCGATCGACGCGACCGGGCCTTCCCAGATGATGGCACCGTCGTAGAGCATGGCGACCCGGTCGGCGATCTTGCGCACGCTGCCCATGTCGTGGGTGATCGAGAGGGCGGTGGCACCGAGATCCGAGACGCAGGTCCGGATGAGGTCGTTGATGACGTCCGACATGATCGGATCGAGACCGGTGGTCGGTTCGTCGAAGAAGATGATCTCGGGCTCGGTGCAGATGGCGCGCGCGAGGCCGACCCGCTTCTTCATGCCGCCCGAGAGCTCGCTCGGGTACTGGTCGGCCACGGTCGGGTTCAGGCCGACCTTCGCCAGGGTCTGGATCGCCCGCTCGCGCGCCGCGGGCCGCTCGGTCCGCTCGGCCGCCATGAGGCCGAACGTGACGTTCTCCCAGACCGGCAGGCTGTCGAAGAGGGCCGCACCCTGGAAGAGCATGCCGAACTTCTTGCGCAGCGCCGTCAGCTGGCGCGAGCCGGCACCGACCACCTCCTCGCCGTCGACCTGGATGGAGCCGGCATCGGCGTCGAGCAGCCCCAGGATGCACTTCAGGAGCACCGACTTGCCGGTCCCCGAGCCGCCGATCACGACCACCGACTGGCCCTGCGGCACATCGAGGTCGATGCCGCGCAGCACGTGGTTGGAGCCGAAGCTCTTGCACAGCCCGCGGATGCGGATCTTCGGCGTGGGGCTGCTCATCGGCTGAAGAACGCCTCGGTAATGAAGTAGTTGGCGGTGAGAATCAGGATCGAGGCACTGACCACGGCACGGGTCGTCGCCATGCCGACACCCTGCGCCCCGCCCTCGCTGTTGTAGCCGTGATAGCAGCCCATGAGAGCGATGATGAAGCCGAAGACGGCGGCCTTCGCGACCGGAGACGACGTCCTGCATCTCGAGGAACTCGAAGGTGCGGTTGAGGTATTCGACCGGCCCGAAGCCGAGCTTGTGCACGCCGACCAGATAGCCGCCCATCACGCCGATCACGTTGGCCACGACGACCAGCAGCGGCAGGGTGACGAAGCCGGCGATCAGGCGCGGGAAGACGAGATAGCGGAGCGGGTCGGTGGAGAGCGTGGTCAGCGCGTCGATCTGCTCGGTCACCCGCATGGTGCCGAGCTCGGCGGCCATCGCGGCACCCACCCTGCCCGCCACCATCAGCCCGGCGAGCACGGGGCCGAGCTCGCGCACCATCGAGAGCACGACGATCGTGGCAACGGCACTCTCCGCCTCGAAGCGTGAGAAGCCCGTATAGCTCTGCAGCGCCAGCACCATGCCGGTGAAGATCGCGGTAAGCCCGACCACCGGCAGCGAGTAGAAGCCGATCTCGATCATCTGGCGCCAGAGCTGGCGCCAGTAGAACGGGCCGACGAAGCCGTTGGTGAGCGCAGCACCGGCGAAGAAGCTGATCCGCCCGACCGCGCTCGACATGCCGAGGAAAGCGGCGCCGATCGTCTGCAGGGGATTGATCATGCGCCGGTCGATCCGCGATAGACGCGGCGAAAGCGTTGTCCGAGGCGCGTCAGCAGCTCGTAGCCGATCGTCCCGGCCGCTTCCGCCACCCGGTCGATGCCGCCGGGCGCGGTCAGGAGCTCGACCGGCGTGCCGATGTCGACCTCGTGCTCGTCCAGCGCCGTCACGTCGAGAGTCATCAAATCCATCGATATCCGCCCGACAATCGGCACTTCGCGGCCGGCGATCATGGCGACGCCGCCGGCGCCCGCTCCGCGCATGTAGCCATCGGCGTAGCCGACGCCCACCGTTGCAATTCGCGAGCCGCTGCACGTCGCATGAACGGCGCCGTACCCGACTGTGCCGGGAGCGTCAAGGCGATGCACCTGCAGCACCGGCGCCTGGATGCGCACGACCGGTAGCATGGGGTTGGGCCGCCCGGGCGTCGGGTTGATGCCGTAGAGGGCCGCCCCCGGCCGGAGCAGGTCGAAATGGTAGTCGGAACCGAGGAAGATGCCGGAGGAATTGGCGAAGCTGCGCAGCACCGCCGGCAGGCTGCCGCTCATCTCGGTGAAGCGCGCGAGCTGCCGGGCGTTCAGCTCGTGGTCCGCCTCGTCGGCGCAGGCGAGGTGGCTCATGACCAGCGTGACATCGATGCCGCGGAGCCGGGCCGCGTCGAGCGCGGCCACCTCGGCCCGGGAAAGCCCGAGGCGGCACATGCCGGTGTCGAGGTGCAGGGCAGCCGGCAGTGGCCGCTCCAGGCCGCGCCCGGCCTCGCTCCAGAGCGTCACCTGGCCCGGCGTGTTCAGCGCCGGCACCAGTGATCCGGCGACGAAGTCCGCCACCTCGCCCTGCACCGGCCCTTCGAGCACGACGATCCGCGCCTGCGGCAGGTGACGCCTGAGCGCCAGGCCCTCGGCGAGCCGCGCCACGAAGAAGTCCGCGCAGCCGGCAGCCTGGAGCCGGCGGCCGACGGGCCCGGCGCCGAGCCCGTAGGCATCCGCCTTGACCACGGCGGCAACCCGGCGGCCGTCCGCCTCGGCCCGGAGCCTCGTGTAGTTGGCGGCGATCGCGTCCAGATCGATGAAAAGGTCGACTTCGGGCATCGCCGCTTCAGCTGCCCTCGATATAGTCGGCGGTCTCGAGATTGCGGAACCGGCCGAAGGACGGGTCGAACTGCACCTGCACGGTGCCGATCGGGCCGTTGCGCTGCTTGGCGATGATGATGTCCGCCTTGTTGTGCGCCCGGTCGCAGCGGTCGAGCCATTCGCGGTGGCGCAGCTGGAACTTCTCGAGGCTCTCGCCCTCGCGCTGCTGCGGCGCCGACCGCGAGAGATAGTACTCCTCGCGATAGACGAACATCACCACGTCGGCGTCCTGCTCGATCGAGCCGGATTCGCGCAAGTCCGAGAGGAGCGGCCGCTTGTCCTCGCGCTGCTCGACCGCGCGGCTGAGCTGCGAGAGGGCGAGCACGGGAATGTTCAGCTCCTTGGCGATCGCCTTCAGCGCCTGGGTGATCTCCGAGATCTCCTGCACGCGATTGGTGCCGGCATAGGCGCTCGAGCCGCGCATCAGCTGCAGGTAGTCGACGACCAGCAGCGACAGGCCCTCCGTCCGCATCAGCCGCCGCGCCCGGCTGCGCAGTGCCGCCACCGAGAGCGCTGGCGTGTCGTCGATGAACATCGGCCGCGCCGCCAAAGCCTGGCTGGCGGTGACCACGCGCTGCCACTCGCGATCGTCGCGCAGCTGGCCGCGGCGCAACTCGTCCGAGCCGATCTGCGCCTCGGCCGAAAGCAGGCGCATGGCCAGCTGCTCGGCCGACATCTCGAGGCTGAAGATGCCGACCGTGTAGTTGTCGTGCTTGAGGCGGTCGCCATCGAGCCCGACGGCCTTCTGCGTCGCCGCGTTGGCGGCGATGGTCACGGCCAGCGCCGACTTGCCCATGCTCGGGCGACCGGCGAGGATCAGGAGGTCGGATGGCTGGAGACCGCCCAGGATGCGGTCAAGGCTTTCCAGCTGCGACGGCACGCCGGTAACCTCGCCGACCTTCGAATAGGCCGATTCGACCAGCCGGATCGTGCTGCTCAGGACGGTCGGGAAGGAGCGGAAGCCGCTTCTGATCTCGCCTTCCTGGGCCAGGCCGAAGAGCTCCTGCTCGGCCATCTCGATCTGCTCGGAAGCGGTCTCGACCGTCTGCGGGTCGAAGGCCCGCAGGACCATCTCCTCGCCGACTCCGATCAGCCCGCGCCGCACCGCCAGGTCGTGGATGATCTGGCCGAAGCTCACCGCGTTGATGATCGTCTCCGCGGCCCGGGCGATCCGCCCGAGATACTGCGCGCCGTCCAGCTCCTTGAGCGCCGGATCCTCGTCGAAGAGGTGGAAGAGCGAGCGCGCATCGGCGAGCTGGCCCCTGCCGATGCGCTCGGCGCAGGCGGCGAAGATGCGCTGGTGGACGGGCTCGAAGAAGTGCTCGGACTTCAGGAACTCGCCGACCCGGTGGAAGGCCTCGTTGTTGACGAGCACCGCCCCGAGCAGCGCCTGCTCCGCCTCCAGATTGTGCGGCTGCGTGCGTATCGCGGGAACGGCAACACCGCCCCCGCCCCTGTCGTCACTCTGCATGGCTGCGGTCTAGCACAAAAGCCACGGCCTCAGCCGTCCATCTTGAGGGCGGCGAGGAACGCCTCCTGGGGAATCTCCACATTGCCGATCTGGCGCATCCGCTTCTTGCCGGCCTTCTGCTTTTCCAGGAGCTTGCGCTTGCGGGTGATGTCGCCACCGTAGCACTTCGCCGTAACGTCCTTGCGAAAGGCGGAGATCGTCTCCCGGGCGATGACCTTGCCGCCGATCGCCGCCTGGATGGCGATCTTGAACATCTGCCGCGGTATCAGCTCCTTAAGCTTCTCGCAGAGCGCCCTGCCCCGCTTCTCGGCCATCGCGCGGTGGACGATGAGCGCCAGGCTGTCGACGGGGTCGGCGTTGACCAGGACGGAGAGCTTCACGAGATCGCTCTCGCTCATGCCGTCGAGCTGGTAGTCGAAGCTGGCATAGCCGCGGCTCACCGACTTCAGCCGGTCGTAGAAGTCGTAGACCACCTCGTTGAGCGGCAGGCGGTAGACCAGCATGGCGCGCGTGCCGACATAGGTGAGGTCGAGCTGCACGCCGCGCTTCTCGGTGCAGAGCTCGAGCACCTTGCCGAGGTACTCGTCCGGCACGAGGATCGTCGCCTTGATCCAGGGCTCCTCGACCAGCTTGATCTTGGTCGGGTCCGGGTAGTCCGAGGGGTTGTGGAGCTCCAGCACCTCGCCCGTGGTCATGTGCAGCCGGTAGACCACCGATGGGGCCGTGATGACGAGGTCGAGGTCGAACTCGCGGTCCAGCCGCTCCTGGATGATCTCGAGATGCAGAAGGCCGAGGAAGCCGCAGCGGAAGCCGAGGCCGAGCGCCCCGCTGCTCTCCGGCTCGTACTC
>JAUIID010000291.1 GCA_030431615.1 Alphaproteobacteria bacterium | reverse complement strand
GTCTTCTCGTCCGGCCCGATATCGCCGGAGAAGAGCAGGCGGAGCGGCCGCTGGCCGCCGCTCTCGACCTCGATCTCGATCGAGGCCGAGCCCAGGATATGGCCCGCGTTCCAGTAGCGGGCCCGCACACCCGGCATGGGATCGAGCCACTCGCCGAGACTGCAGGTGCGGATCTGCTCCAGCGTCCGGACCGCGTCGGCCTGGGTATAGATCGGCTCGACCTGCGGCCGTCCGCGCTGCCGGTTGCGGCGGTTCAGCCGCTCCACCTCGCTCTCCTGGATATAGCCGCTGTCCGGCAGCATGAATTCCAGGAGATCGGCGGTCGGCTCGGTGGCAATGACGGGGCCGGTAAATCCCTTGCGGACCAGCTTCGGTATGAGCCCGGTATGATCGATATGGGCATGGGTCAGCAGGAGCGTGTCGACTGAGGCCGGCTCGAACGGGAAGTCGTTGTAGTTCAGCTCGCGGACGGTCTTCGTGCCCTGGAACATGCCGCAATCGACGAGCAGGCGCCCCCGCGGCGTCTCCAGCAGGAAGCACGAGCCGGTGACGGTGGAGGCTGCGCCATGGAAGGCGAGGCCGATGCTCATGCGGGGTTTTCCGTCGGCAGAGGGACTTCCTCGGGCGATCCGGCGACAAGCCCGTAGTGCTCCCTGATCAGACGCCAGGCATCCTCGGCGTTGTCGACGAAGCTGAAGAGCTCGAGGTCGCTGGCGCTCACGACCTCCTCATCGAGCAGCGCGTCGAAGTCGACGATCCGCTCCCAGTACTCACGGTCGAAGAGGAGCACCGGAATCTTCCGGACCTTTTGGGTCTGCATCAGGCAAAGGGATTCGAACAGCTCGTCCAGCGTGCCGAAGCCGCCGGGGAAGACCACGAGCGCCCGCGCCCGCATAAGGAAGTGCATCTTGCGGAGGGCAAAGTAGTGAAACTGGAACGACAGCTCGGGCGTCACCCAGCTATTGGGTGCCTGCTCGTGCGGCAGGGTGATGTTCAGGCCGATCGAAACTCCGCCTGCCTCGGCTGCACCACGATTGGCCGCCTCCATGATGCCGGGGCCACCACCCGTGACCACCACGAACTCCCGGACCGGACCATCCTGGGCATGTTCCGTGACCAGGCGGCCGAAGCGCCGGGCCTCCTCGTAGTAGCGTGACCGGGCGACGGCACGGCGACACCGCTCGACCTCGCGCTGCCTCGCCGGGTCCTTCGGATCCTCGTCCGCTGCGGCTTCGGCGCTGGCCAGTGCCGCTCGCGCCTCCACCGGATCGCCGATGCGGGCACTGCCGTAGATGACCACGGTCGACTCGACCCGCATCGCCTGCAGCTCGAGCTCTGGCTTGAGCAGTTCCAGCTGCAGGCGGACCGGGCGCAATTCCTCGCGCAGCAGGAAATCGGTGTCGGCGAAGGCGAGCTTGTAGCTGGCCGCCTGGCTTTGTGGCGATGGGACGACATCCTGTGCGTGCTCGAGATCCTCGCGCGCGCTGGGGCGGTTGAGGTGGTCGTCCTTGAAGTCGCGCATGATGGTCCCGCGGAAAGTGGCTCGCTATCCTGCCCGGCTTGCGGCGCAGCGCAAGCCCCAACGGCAGCGGTAAGGGAAAAACGCAAACGGCCGCCGATGCAGCGCATCGGCGGCCGTTCAGGGAACGAACGAGCGGTCAGCTCATGCGGCGAGCGACTTCGCCTCGTCGAAATTGGCAGTCGCCCGCTTGACGAAGAGGTCGACGACCTCCGTCTGGGCCTTCATGCCGAGATCCATGGTTTCCTTGGCCTCGGCCATGGCCTTCTCGAGGACGACCTTGGCATCGTCCATGTAGGCCTGCGGCTGCTTCTTGCTGTCGAAGCCCTTCATCATGCTCTCGGTGCTGCTGAAGGCATCCTTCATCAGTTCGGTCTGCCGCTTCGCCACGGTCTGCACCAGGTCGAACATGATCTTCTGGGCAGCGACCAGCGTGTCGAGATTGGCCTTGTGCAGCGCCATCACGGCATCGGCATCGAACTTCGGCATCATCGGGGTAGCGGACTTGGCGGACATCGAACTCTCCCTAAGGAATACTGCGATGCACAATAGATAGCATATCCGGCGGCGCTAACAATCCATTTCATGCTGCACTGCACAAAATCGGCTGCGACGCGAGAGCGCACCCGCTTCGCCCGAACCGCGGCCTAGGACGGCCAGAACAGCTTGCCCACGGCCTCCTCGAGTTCGGCCTGCCCGAGCGGCGTCAGATCCTTGGCCTGCTCACTGACGATCCGGTCCTGCACCGTCGGGTGGAGCTGCTCGCGCAACTCGCCGAGTACCCGGGGTGCGGCCACCAGATGCAGCTCGTCGAAGGCCTGCCGTTTTGCCGCGGCGTTCAGATGCCCCGCCAGCATCGCCAGGAACCGCTCCTTCGCCACCGTCTTGGGCGCTGTCGTCGGTTCCATCGCGTGGCGCCCCTGCCCGGCACTGTCGAACGTCCGGCCAGGACGATCGGCCACGAGGTCCTGGCCCTTCCCGGCGGCCGCATCGTCGGCCCATGACTCGAGCTCCACGAGCCGACGCGCTCGCCGATCGACGGTGTAGAGGCTCGCCCGGGCGGCGTCGGCGACGAGCAGCCAGATGGTCCTGCGTTCGATGGGCATGTCCTTCCCCCTGCTGCGATGCTCGATCTGCGGTGCCGACCGTTGGCGCCACCGCACCACAGAGGAACCCGACGCGGCATGGCAAAGTTCCGGGTGGCCTCTGGTACCCGATCAATGCCAGACTGGCCCGAGGCAGGCGCAATGGAGGATGGTGAAGCGATGCTGGCCAGGATGGCGAATTCCGCCGGGGCACTCCTTGCGACCTTCACGTCAGAGCAGGCTGACCAGGCGCTGGCCCCACTCGATCCGGCCGCCATCGGCGACTGGCATTACGTGCCGCGGGCCCGTCCCGGCCTGCCCTTGAAGGCCATGGACGAGACCCAGCGCCGGCTGCTCTGGCGACTGGTCGACCTGACGCTCAGCCAGAGCGGTGCCGCCCGCTCGCGGGCCATCCTGGCGCTCGAGTCCATTCTCGGCGAACTCGAGGGTCGGCCCGCCTTTCGTGACCCGGAGAACTACGACTTTCGCGGCTTTGGCCGGCCTTCGACCGCAGCGCTCTGGGGCTGGCGCTTCGAGGGGCATCACCTGTCGCTCACCGCGATGCTCGACCCCGCGCGCGGGGTGCTGCCGACCCCCATCTTCATGGGGGCCAACCGGGCCGTCGTGCCGCCGCCCCATCCCCAGGCGGGGCTGCGAACCCTGCCCGAGGAGGCGGACCAGGGCTTCGCGCTGCTGCATGGTCTGGACGACGCCGGCCGGGCCCGGGCCATCCTGGCCGATCGCTCACCCGGCGACGTAATTACCGGCCCCGGGCGCGAGCAGAGCCTGCGACGCTTCGAGGGCGTGGCGCTCGCCGCCCTCCCCGCCGCCTCGCGCGAGGCGGCGCTCCGCCTCGTCGAGCTCTATGTCGGGCGGCTGACACCCGAGCTGGCCAGCGCCGAAATGACAACAATCAGGGATGCCGGGACGGATCGCATCCATTTCGCCTGGGCCGGTTCCTTGGCGCCCGGCCGCGGCCACTACTACCGGCTGCAGGGCCCGAGCTTCGTCATCGAGTACGAGAACAGCCAGAACGACGCCAACCATTGCCCTTCGGTCTGGCACAACCCGCTGTCGCAGTTCGGCCGCGACCTTCTGCGCGGGCATTACCACCACAGCCACTGAGGCCGGCCGCCGCCTGAAACGCAACCGGCCCCGCCTGAGCGTCAGGCGGGGCCGGTCCAGTCAGGCGCAGAAGGTCAGGCGGCCTTCGACTGGGCGTCGTGGATCTGGCGCCAGAGCTTCTCGGGCGTCGCCGGCATATCGACATTCTTGATGCCGAGCGGCTGGAGGGCATCGACGATGGCGTTGATGACCGCCGCCGGCGAGCCGACCGAGCCCGCCTCGCCACAGCCCTTCACACCCATGGCGTTGTTGGCGCAGCGCACCTCGACGGTCGAGAAGTCGAAGGACGGCAGGTCGTCGGCGCGCGGCATGCAGTAGTCCATGAACGAGCCGGTCATCAGCTGCCCCTGCTCGTCATAGACGGTATGCTCCAGCAGCGCCTGGCCGATGCCCTGGACGATGCCGCCATGCACCTGGCCCTCGACCAGCATCGGGTTCAGCACAACGCCGAAATCGTCGACCACGTTGTAGTCGGCGATCGTCACGATGCCGGTATCCGGGTCCACCTCCACCTCGGCGATGTGACAGCCATTGGGGAAGGTCCAGGCATCGAGCTTGATCGTCGTCTCGGCGTCGAGCCCGCCCTCGACCCCCTCGGCCGGCGACGACATGGTCCGCGCCTTCTGGGCCAGCGACATGATGTCGATGGTCCGGTCGGTGCCGGCGACCGAGAACGTGCCCTCGTTGAACTGGATGTCGGCCGACGCCGTCTCGAAGTGCTGCGCCGCATAGGCCTTGCCGCGCTCGATGACGATGTCCGAGGCGCTGTTGATGGCGGTGCCCTGGGCGGTCAGCGAACGCGAGCCGCCGGTGCCGCCACCGCCCTTGATGCGATCGGTGTCGCCCTGGACGATGCGGATCTGCTCGAAGGGCACGCCCAGCTTCTCGTGCAGCACCTGGGCGTAGGCGGTCTCGTGGCCCTGGCCGTTCGACT
>JAUIID010000054.1 GCA_030431615.1 Alphaproteobacteria bacterium | reverse complement strand
AAGCAGGAGAGCCGGGTCACCGAGGGCAGGCAGTACCGCTGGATCCGCGAGCTTCTGGAGATCCTCGAGCACGCCGCCGAGCCCGAGGATTTCCTCGAGAACACCAAGCTCGCGATGTTCCAGGACCAGGTGTTCTGCTTCACGCCGCGGGGCGATCTGATCGCCCTGCCGCGCGGCGCCACGCCGGTCGACTTCGCCTATGCCGTCCATTCCGAGGTCGGCGACCATTGCGTGGGCGCGAAGGTCGACGGCCGCATGGTCCAGCTCCGCCACATCCTCCAGAACGGCGACCAGGTCGAGATCATCACCAGCCGCAACGCCTGGCCGACAGCGGCCTGGGAGCGGTTCGTCGTCACCGGCAAGGCCAAGGCGCGCATCCGCCGGGCGCTCAAGGCCCGCCAGCGCGACGACTACATCACCCGCGGCCGCGAGATGCTCGGCCGGACGGCCCGGGCGGAGTCGATGCAGCCGACCGAGAAGCAGCTCGCTCAGGCGGCGTCTGAGCTCGGCCATGCCAGCCTCGAGGACATGCTGGTCCAGGTGGGCGAGGGCCAGCTCGCCGCCCGGCTGGTGCTGCAGGCCATTCCCGCCCCGGCACTCCGGCTGCCGAGCCGGGACACGAAGCCGGAGCGCGAGACGGGCGAGGACCTCGACAACATCGTCCTCTTCAAGCGGCCGCCGGCCGAGAGCGAGCAGGGGCGCTCGGGGGTCATCGCCGGGCTGCCGAGCGGCATCGCCTATCAGTTCGCCGGCTGCTGCCGGCCGATCCCGGGCGACCCGATCGTCGGCATCGTGCGTACCGGCCGGCCGATCTCCATCCATTGCCGCGACTGCGCCACCGTCGAGCGGATGGGCGAGAGCGAGCATCGCTTCGTCGACATCGCCTGGAGCGGGCAGGGCGAGCCACCGCTCGCCGCCACCCGGATCTCCGTCATGGTGACCAACCAGCCGGGGGCGCTCGGCACCATCAGCACGATCATCGGCAAGCACGAGGGCAACATCGTCGACGTGAAGGTGGGCCGCCGCTCGCCCGATCTCTTCGAGATGCTGCTCGATGTCGAGGTCAGGGATGTCGAGCAGCTGCAGCGCATCCAGGCGGCACTGCGCGCCAACCCCATCGTCAGCACTGTCGAACGGAGCCGCTCGTGAGCCTCACCAGGGAAGCCGTGCTCGACGAGTTTCGCGCCGCCGGCGCCCTGCTCGAGGGCCACTTCATCCTGACCAGCGGCCGGCGCAGCCCCTTCTACCTGCAATGCGCCCGCGTGCTGATGGACCCGGCCCGCGCCGAGCGGCTCTGCACGGCGCTGGCGGCGCGCATCCAGGGCGGGCAGGCGGGCCAGGGCATCGACGCCGTGGTGGCCCCGGCAATGGGTGGCATCCTCGTCGGCTACGAGCTGGCCCGGGCGCTTGGCTGCCTCTCGCTCTTCACCGAGCGGGTCGAGGGCAGCTTCACGCTGCGCCGCGGCTTCGCCCTCGAGCCAGGCGACAGGGTGCTGATTGCCGAGGACGTGGTGACCACCGGCCTCTCCTTGCGGGAATGCGCCGACGCGGTCCGCGCCACCGGTGCCGTCGTCGTGGGTGCCGCTTCCCTGATCGACCGCAGCAACGGCAAGGCCGATATCGGCATGAAGCTCACGGCCCTCGCGACGGTCGACTTTCCGACTTACGCACCTGAAGAGGTGCCGGCGGACCTCGCCGCTATCCCCGCGACCAAGCCCGGCTCGCGCGGGCTGAAGTAAAGCTAGGCGGTCCCGCCGCCCGGCTCCGGAAGGTTCCGGATCTCCGTCACAACCTCGTCCAGTGCGGCCAGGAATTCCGGCAGCATTGTCTCCGCCTGCTGGCGATGCTGCTCGCGGCAGGCTTCGTTGAGCTGCTGGGCAAGGTCGTGCAGCCGCGTGGCGCCGACCATGCCGGCCAGACCCTTGATGGTGTGGCTTTCGCGCTCCAGGACAGGGAGGTCCGTGGAACTGTCCAGGATGCGCTGACGGCCGCCGGTAAGGTCGGCGACCATGCTGGCCTTGAGTTGCGGGACACTGTCCTCGCCGACGGCGTCGATGACCTCCTGCAGCACGTCGAGGTCGATGCTGCCCGCACTGTCCGGTGCCGCCGTCGTCGCCGTCGATGGCTCCGGCTCGGGCGCGAGCACACTCTGCAGCGCCTCGCGGAGCGTCGACTTGACGATCGGCTTGGTCACCCAGCCATTCATGCCCGCCGCTTTCGCAGCCTGGAGGTCGCGGGGCATGGCGTAGGCCGTCACCGCAATGATGGGGATGGCGGAGACGTCGCCCGGCATCCGGCGGATCTGCCGGGTGGCCTCGTGCCCGTCGAGCTCCGGCATCGAGACGTCCATCAGGATGGCGTCGTAGGGGCGCGCCCGCACGGCGTCGAGCACCTCCAGGCCATCGCCGACGAGGTCGACCGTGCAGCCGAGACCTTCGAGCATGGCGCGCACGACGAGCTGGTTGGTGGGATTGTCCTCGGCCACGAGAATGCGTGGCCGACGCCCGGCGATCAGCATCGGGTCCGCGCTCCGGACCGATTCCTGGGGCGCCACATGCACGTCCCGGGCGACGGCGAGGCGGACCGTGAACCAGAACGTGCTGCCCTCGCGCGGCTGGCTCTCGAAGCCGATCTCGCCGCCCATCATTTCGGCGAGCCGCTTGGTGATGGCGAGGCCGAGGCCGGTCCCACCCGAGATCGTCCCCTGGCCGGGCGTGAACTGCGCAAACCGGCCGAACACCTCGGCGTGCTTTTCGACCGGGATGCCCATGCCGCTGTCGGCCACCGCGAAGCGCAGGCCCACGTCCTTCGGGTCGTCCTCGGAGACGACGGTGACATGCAGGAGGACGTGACCGCTCGCGGTGAACTTGATCGCATTGCTGATCAGGTTGTGGAGCATCTGGCGGAGCCGACCCGCATCGCCGACCAGGCGCTGCTCGCGTACCAAGCTGAGGTCGGCGACCAGGTGCAGCCCCTTGGCGGAGGCCTGCGGCCGCCAGAACTCCATGACGCTTTCGGTCAGCTCGTCGATCGAGAACACGACCGGCTCGAGGCTGAGCTTGCCGGCCTCCATCTTCGAGAAGTCGAGAATGTCATTCAGGATGACGAGCAGGGACTCGCTCGATCTCGCCACCTTGATCAGGTTCATCTGCTGGGGATCGAGAGTCGTGTCGGCCAGCAGGCCGAGCGTGCCGAGCACGCCGTTCATGGGCGTGCGGATCTCGTGGCTCATCATCGCGAGGAACTCGGACTTGGCCGCGTTGGCCTCCTCGGCCTCTTCCTTGGCGAGGATCAGCTCCTGTTCGGCGACCTTGAGCTGGCTGATGTCCTGGACCGTGCCGCGAGCGATCGTCGCGACCCGGTTCTCGTCGAAGTCGACCTCGCCCTGCCCATGCAGGTAGCGGATCTCGTCATTCGGCAGCCTCACCCGGTAGTCGACATGGAAGGCGCGGCTGTTGCCGTCGGGCGGCGCGGACTTGGCGTCCTCGAGCGATGCCAGCAGGACGTGCCGGTCATCGGGATGGACCCGTTGCAGGATGACGTCGAAGGTGAGCTGGTTGGCGGGATCGACCGCGAAAATGCGGTATACCTCGTCCGACCAGCTCATCTCGTCGCTCGAGAAGTCCCAGATCCAGTTGCCGAGTCGCGCCATTTGCTGGGCGCTCGCCAGACGTGCCTGGCTTTCGCGGATCTCGGCCTCGTCGCGCACCCGGCGCGAGATGTTGCGGAGATAGGCGGTGAAGAACTGCTCGCCGTTGATGTCGATGGCGTTGAGCGAGAGCTCGACCGGGATTTCACTGCCATCGGACTTGAGCGCCGGCACCTGGAGTCGCGTGCCCAGTATCCTGGAGACGCCGGTCTCCATGTAGCGCTGATGGCCCTTGCGATGCGCCTCCCGCAAGCGGTGCGGGATGATCGTCGATTCGAGGGTCTGGCCGAGCACCTCTTCGCGCGTGTAGCCGAAGGTGCTTTCGGCCGCGGGGTTGAACTCGACGATCCGCCCGGCATGGTCGATGGTCACCACACAGTCGAGGGCCGTATCGATGACCGCCCGCCGCATCGCATCGAGGCGGGCGAGGTTGTGCTCGCGTTCCTTCTGCTCGGTGATATCGACGCGAAAGCCGACGATGCCGCCTTCGCGCGTGCGGGCTTCCTGGATGCGGAGCCATCGCCCCGATCGATGACGCTGCTCCAGCGCCGGCCCCGGGTTCGCATGCAGCCGCAGGCGCTCGCTGACCCAAGCTTCCTTGTCCTGGTCACCCAGGTCGTACTCGCCGGCGGCCACGCCGAAGCGGATGATCTCCTCGAAGCGGCGGCCCGGCTTCATCTGGCTCGCCGATAGCGGGTAGACCTCCCGATATTTCTGGTTGCAAGTGACGAGACGATCTTCTCTGTCAAAGAGAACAAATGCATCTGGCACTGCTTCGATGGCATCGAGCAGTCGTTGCTCGGCGAGCCGGCGCCCCGTCACGTCGATCTCGTCGACGAGCAGCAGCGCCTCACTCGTGACGGGATCGCGGAAAGGGGTGGCCGTCACCAGGTGCCATCGCGGGCCGTGCCGCGTTTTTACCTCGACCTCGCCGCGATAGGACCCGTCGGCCGCCAGCGCCTCGAGCGCCCGGCTGCGTTCCTCCCCGGACAGGAAGCGATCGCCGAAACACTCGGTGCGGTCGTCGTCGGCATGACTTGCGTAGATCGAGCACGCGAACGGGTTGCGCATGACGATCCCGCCCGCGCGTCGGACGAGCGTGATCAGCAGATTGGCGTGGCGGAGGGCCTCCAGGCTGCGCAGGGCGTCGGCGTTCTCGCTGTCCTGATCGAGGATCATGCCCTCCGAGAGCAGCGCCGGGCGCCCGTCCTTCAGCACGATCGCCTGAAGGCAGCAGCGCACGGAACGCGCCTTGCCGCCGGGGTAGAAGGTCCACTGCTCCTCGATGACCTCTCCGGCAGCCGTCCGGCGCTCGTAGTCGGCGAGGCGGCGGCGCGTCGCTTCCGAGGCGTCGGTGAAGTCACGGGCGAGCAGCTCGTCGACATCGGCCGCGTCCCAGAGGTCCGCCGCCGCCCGGTTAGCGTAGGCCATGCGCTGATGTTGGGGGTCGAAGACCCAGATGGGCGTGCTGAGCCGATCATACACGGGTGCTTCGGCGATCTGCGGTCCCGTCGTCATGATGCCTTGCCGAGCCACGATTGCCGCTTGCGGTAGAGGGTCGAGGGGCTGACCTCCAGAAAGGCGGCCGCCCGGGGAACATTGCCGCCGCAGAGCGTTATCGCCTCCTCGATCGCCTGGCGCTCCACCGCCGCCAGCGGCTGGATCCGCATGGCGGCATCTGCCGCCGAGTTCGGCTGCGCCTGCGCATCCGCCGCGGGCCGGAGCGGCTCGACCGGCCGGTCCGCGGTCCCCAGTGCCGGCCGCAGCAGCTCGGCCGTCAGCACATCGCCGTCCTGCAGCACGACGGCGCTGCGGATCACGTTCTGCAGCTGCCGGACGTTGCCGGGCCAGTCGTAATCCTTGATCATCCGCTCGGCCTCGGGATCGAAACCCTCGAAGGACTTCCCTTCCTCGCGCGCATAGAGGTCGAGGAAGTGCCGGGCGATGATCAGGGTATCGTCGCCGCGCTCGCGCAGCGGCGGCAGATGGACCGGGATCACGTGCAGGCGATAGTACAGGTCCTCCCGGAACCGGCCGGCCGCCACCTCCTCGCGCGGATCGCGGTTGGTGGCGCAGACGATGCGGACATCGACCTCCTCCGGCCTGGCGCCACCCACGCGCTGCACCGTCCCGGTCTGCAGGAAGCGGAGCAGCTTCGCCTGCAGATTGATGTCCATCTCGCCGATCTCGTCGAGAAACAGGGTGCCACCGTGGGCCTGCTGGGTGGCGCCGAGGCGTTCGGCTATGGCGCCGGTGAAGGCGCCCTTGACGTGGCCGAAGAGCTCCGACTCGATCAGGTCCTTCGGGATCGCCGAGCAGTTCAGGGCGATGAACGGCTTGTCGCGGCGCGGGCTCGCCCGGTGGACGGCCTCGGCGCAGACCTCCTTGCCGGTGCCGCTCTCGCCGGTGATGAACACGGTGGCCCGCGAGGCGGCGGCGCTCTCGATGATCCGGTAGACGGCCTGCATCGGCAGCGAGGAGCCGATGAAGCCCATGAACCCGCGCCGGTCGACCTCCTTGCGGTAGGTCTCGACGATCTCGCGCAGCTCGCTGGTCTCGAGCATGTTGCGGGTGGTGACGACCAGCCGGTCCGGCTGCACCGGCTTCACGATGAAGTCGCGGGCGCCGCCCCGCATGGCGTCGATCGCCACGCGCATCGAGGCGTTGGCGGTGATGATGACGACCGAAGCCGGCAGCTTCCTTTCCTGGACCACGGCCAGGAGGTCGAGGCCGTTCATGTCCGGCAACTGGAGGTCGAGCAGGATGACGCGCGGGCAGCGCTTCTCGATGACGGCGAGCGCCGCCTTGCCGGTCGCGACGTGTGCCACCTTGATGCCCGCCTTCGCGAGCGCACCCTGATAGACGAGCGCGAGCGACGGCGTATCCTCGACGAGCAGGACTTGCGCTTCCTTCCCGGCGCGCGGGATGGAATCAGGGACGGGCATCAACCATTCCCGATGTCAGCATGCTGCCAGGATGGCCGTATCCCTGATCCGCGCAACCGCACCAGTATCAACCCGGATGAGGGTCGGGCCATCGACGATGGCATTTCGAACAAACAGTCCGGCACCCAGATAGGTGTCGGGCATGACGACTGTGTCTTCGACCCGCGTGCCGTCGTCAACCACCGTGCGGTCGCCGATCGCGACCCGGTCCCCGAGCACGGCCCGCCTGTGGACCCTGGCGAACTCGCCGAGCTGGACCCCCCGGCCCGGGCTGCTGACCATTTCGCAGCTGGCCCCGCGGCCAGCCAGCATGCCCTCGGGGCTGCGCTGGCCGGCCAGCTCGAGGCCGTAGCGGCCGGCAATGGCGTCGAGGGCCGCGGCGTGGAACTCCCGCAGGTTCAGGAGTGCCGCGGACGGGCAGGCGGGGTCCGCCGCGGCCCGGTTCCCGACGACATGGTCGAACGCCAGCGGCTGGCCGCGCAGGCTCGCGTGGGTCGCCATGACGACCCCGCAAGCGATCTGGCGCAGCGCCGGCGGGCTCCCGGCGGCGCTCCAGAGAGCGGACTCGAGTGCGTCCGGATGCCACAGCATGTCGCCGCGCACGAGCAGGACCGGATCGTGGCTCGCACCGGCAGGCCGGGGGGCGGACGGCCGGATGGTGAGCGTCATGCCGAAGCGTGCCCCGTCGCCCAGCCGTTCGCTCAGCGCAGCGCAGTCTCGGCCCCCCACGACCGTCGCCTCCCGGACACCGTGCCGGGCGAGTGCGATCAGGGCGTGCTCGATCAGGGGTCGCCCGCCGATCGGCAACAGCGCCACCGGTCGCGAGTCCGTCAGTGGCGCCAGTTCGGCGCCGTTGCGGTCGGCGAGAACGAGGGTTTGCATGGCAGGTATCCCTGGTCCGTGGCTCAGTAGGCGCCGCGGGCGGTGAGCACCGCTGGCACGGTTCGGCAGAGCAGGCCGAGGTCGGTGAGCAGCGAGGGGCGCTGGACGTAGGCGAGGTCGAGCTCCACCTGCCGGTCGAACGCGAGATCGGCGCGCCCGCTGACCTGCCAGGTGCAGGTGATGCCGGGCTTCACGGCTAGCCGGCCGCGCTCGACGAACGAATAGGCGGCAACCTCGTCGGGCAGCGGCGGGCGCGGCCCGACCAGCGACATGGTGCCGTCGAGGACGTTGAAGAGCTGCGGGATCTCGTCGAGGGACGCCTTGCGGATCAGCCGGCCGACCCGCGTGATGCGCGGATCGTGCTTGAGCTTGAAGGCGCCCGTGCGCTCGCTCGTGGCCGCCAGCGCCGCCTTGCGGGCCTCGGCATCGGCATACATCGAGCGGAGCTTCCACATCGTGAAGGGCTGCCCGTCCTTGCCGATCCGCGTCTGGCGGAACAGCACCGGCCCTTTCGACTCGAGCTTGATCGCCGCCGCCGCGAGAGCGAGGACTGGCGCGGCAAAGGCGAGGGCAGCACCCGCCACGACGATGTCCAGGGTCCGCTTGGCGACGGCATACCCGAGGCCCGCCCGTCCCGAGGTTGCACGCAGGACCCGGCTCCTGAGGCGACGCAGCGTTGCGCCGGCGATCCCCGACTGCGGGAAGCGAGCGCTCGGCGCGCCGTCGGCCAGGCAGTCAGCGAGGGTGCGAGCAGGAAGAAGTGAAGCCATTGTCCTTGGTCCCGGTAGTGCTTGGGGGCGAGCAGGTCGCCGCGGCCAGATGCTGTGCCCGGGTGCAACGGCTATGCCAGAGCGGCTAAAACATTGTAATCTAGCGATTCCCGTCTGCAGCGACTGTGCAGGAGCGATGCCCCGCCTGGGACGGTGCTGCAATGAGCGTTGCAAAATGCGAAGCGAACTGGGCTGCACCACGCGCCAGGGATACAAACCCGTTTTCATAAGTTGTTGAGACCAAGAGGGTATTTGCTGACCCGGGCAACGGCATGTGGCTTGCAGGAAGGCTTTCCATGCAGAGCACTGAGCGTCGCAGTACGAAGATCGTGGGCTTGCTCAACGCTTCCTCGACCAGAAGCGTGGGCAATAGCGCAATCTATAGTGCGATCGGCCAGCTCTGCCCGTCCGGACAGGCGCACGCCGTCCTCGATATAGCGGAACCGGTGCGGATACCGCGGCTCCGGCCGGCCAGGGGCCTCACGCGGTGCGACGTGCTCGTGGCGGTCGACGACGACACGCACCATGACTTGCCGCCGCCGATCGCCGGCCACGCCGACACCCTGCAACGCCTGGCAAGCAGGCCGGAGCGCACGTTCGCCTTCGGCCATTCACTCAGCGGCGCTCTTCGGGGCGGATCGTTCGAGCGTGCCGCGAAGGTCCTCGGTGCGTTGAGCAGTGTGGTGGTGCGCGACCGCGCAAGCGCGCAGCGGCTGACCAAAGCGGGCGTCACGGCCGAGCTCTGCCACGATCCGGCCTTCGTCCTGGAGCCGAGCCTGGCCTTCGAGGCGGCTGCCGGGCTCGCCTTCGCGCGGGCGGGGCTGATGGCGGAGCGGACTGCACTGATCGCGGTCCGCGATCTCGATCGCGACGGCGTGGAGTCCCCGACATCGCTCGCCGCACGGATCGCTGCCCTGGCGGAGGCACTGCGGGCGCGGGGGCATCAACCGGCGCTGCTGATCCAGACGAACCTGGGCCCCGACCAGGGAGACCGCGCCATCGTGGCCCGCGTGGCCGCGCTACTGCCGGATATCGCGGTAATCGATGCCTTCGTGCCGGCGGGCGGGGTCGTCGGCTGGCCGCTCCTGATCGGGTTGCTGGCGCGGGCACGCCTCGTCGTCGCGGGGCGGTATCATACCGCCGTGCTTCGCCTTGGGGCGGGGCGCCAGCCCTTCATCCTGCACGACGCGCCCGACATGGAGGACCTCGCGGAGCGCCTGGAGCTTCCGCAGGCTGCCGCCGGCAGCTTCGATCCCGAGACGATCATTCCCCAGCTGGAGATGACGGCCGAGCAGGCCTTCGATCCCGCACCCTTGCGTCGCGACATCGAGCATCGCTTCAAGGCCTGCCTCGCGGCCGCATCGGCCTGAGGCGACCGCCACCCCACTGCGCAAATGCTATCGTTCGACGAACATCCAAGGCTCCCGGGGGGAAGTCCGGCGACGACGGATTGCTCGGAACGCCGGGCAGGACAACGGGAAATGCTGTCATGAAGATTGAGTTCCAGACCTGCTCCTATGCGGGTGATTTCGATATCTGCCGAACGCTGTGCGAGACGATGGATCGCTTCGCGCCCTCCGACATTCGGCATCTGCTCGTGGTGCCGGCCGCCGATACGGCGATGTTCAGCGTGTTGGCGAGACCGGGCCGCGAGATCCGGGCCCAGCAGGATCTCCTGCCGTCCTGGCTGCACGCCTTGCCGCTGCCGAAAGGCGCCTGGCAACGCGCTCTCAGTCTGCCCCGGCGCGAGATCTTCGTCTCGCTGCGCTGTCCACCCGTGCGCGGCTGGATCGCCCAGCAGATCACCAAGATCGCCGCGGCCCGCGACACCGACGCCGACATCGTCGTGCATATCGACAGCGATTCGGCCTTCGTTCGACCCTTCACTGCCGCGCTCTTCCACGCTGACGGCAAGGTGCGGTGCTATCACCACCCGGATGCGCCGCATCCGCCGAGCCATGTGCCCTGGCACGAGTCCGCCTCGCGCCTGCTCGGGCTGCCGCATTCGCAGAACCACGGGGCAGACTACATCGACGGCCTGGTGCCGTGGCGTGTCGGGACCGTCCGCTCGATGACCGACCGGATCGAGGCCGTGACGGGCCGGGAATGGCGCCTGGCGCTCGCCCGGACCACGCATTTTTCCGAGTACGTCCTTTACGGTGTGTACAGCGAGAAGATCGCCGAAGCGTCGGCCGACACGGCCGGCAGACTCGATTTCACCAGCACGTCGCTCTCACACTCGATCTGGACGGGCAGCCTTGCCGACGAACGGGATCGCCAGCGCTTCATCGCGGAATTGCAACCGCACCACATCTCCTGCCTGATGCAGTCCACCCTGGACGTGTCGGGACCGATTCGCGGGAACGTCATCTCGGCCGTGATCGCCCGCACTGCCGAGCAGGACGCGCTCAGTCCAGCTTGATGGGGCCGGTCGCCGGGACCCGGACGGCATCCTCCTGGCGATAGAGAGGCGTCCGCATTCGCCAGTAGGTCAGCTTGCCCAGGGGGCCAGCCAGGCGGGTCGCCGCGGCGTCGGCTTCCGCCTTGCCGCCAAGAGCCGCGGCCCGGAGATAGAGCGCTCCGCCGACAGCCAGTTGCGCCAGCGAGGTCGCGACGATCCAGGAGGTGGTCCGCCATCGGTGCCGGCTGTTGAGGATCTCGACCCAGGCAAAGGTTTGCCCGCCCGCGACGAGCCGCCGCCTCAGATAGTCCGGCGTGCACCGCGAGGCGGGGACGTATTCGTAGGTCCCGGCTTCGGCCATCCAGGCAAAGCGTCGACCGAGGCGATGCATCTGCGTGAAGAACATGACATCCTCGCCGCCACTGCCGCCACAGCGAGGATCGAATGGCTCCGGTTCGGTCAGCATCGTCGAGCGGCGAAGCAAGCTGTTTCCCGTGCCGAGCACAAAACCTTGGCGAACCCGCGCCTCGGTGCCGGGCCCGACCTCGGCATGGTCGGCCAGCGGCGAGGCGCGCGTGTACACGAGCTCGGCGGCCGGCGTGACGGCCTCCGGGTCCTCGTGGACCGGCCGGACCGGCCCGAAGAAGGCATCGAACGTGCTGTTCGTCGTTGCTCGCAGCACCGCCCCGATCCAGCCTGGTGCCACCGTCTGGTCGTCGTCGAGAAAGGCGAAATAGTCCGCGCGCGAGGCTGCGACCGCGGCATTGCGCGCCACCGAGATGTTGGGAGGGTGCGCCTCGAGGTAGGTGATCGGGTAGCGGATCCGGGAGGAGAGGTTCTCGACGACGGGAGCGGCAGTTCCCGCGTCGCTGTTGTCCACGACGATCAGGCGGAGATTGACCGCCGGCTCCGGGACCGCATCGTCGATCGAGCAGATCAGGTTGGCCAGCAGCTCCTCGCGGTGAAAGGTGCAGATGGCCACATCGATCGCGACCCGGCGCGCCTCACTCATTGCGCATCACCTTCTCCACGGTCTCTCTCACTGATGCCGAGCCGCGTTCTCACCCGTCGCCGCCCTGGCGGAGACTATCGGCCATGCGGCGCCTGGCATAGTGCGTCGCCGTCTGCATCCCGTGCCGCGCCAGTGGCGAGATGGCGAACGCCACGAGAAGGTAGACCGCAGCACCCACGGGCAGGGCCGCCGCGAGGACGGTGACAGGCGACCAGCTGGCCAGCGCGAAGGTCAGGGCCTGCACGGCAATGCCCATGACGAGCGCGGCCCCGACGGCCGGTGCCATCGCTCGCAAGGTGTGCATGACCGGAATATGCAGCACCCGCACCTGCGCGCGGAGCGCCCAGGCCGCCTCCGCCAGGTCGCCGACCGTGCGCATGAGGGCGGCACCCACGCCCGACAGGCCCAGCGATATGGTGCCGATGCCGGCGACCAGCATCGCCCCGAGCCCGGCCAGGCGCTGCACGAAGAGGTGGGCGGGAGCACCCCGCGCGTTCAGGGCCGTCGCGACGAGGCTGAACGGGATCATCAGCGCCGAGCCGAGCGCCAGAATCTGGACGATCGGGACCGCTGGCAGCCATTTGGCACCGACGAGCGCCTCCAGCAGAACGGTCGCGATCGAGGCCAGCCCGAAGAAGACCGGGAACACCAGCAGCGCCACGATCGCCACGTTGTGGAGGAAGAGCTGCGCGAACGCCGCGGGATGCACCGGGCGTTTCTGGAAGAAGGCGAAGCTGATATTGTGCGAGACGGCCAGCCCGACGCCGCGCAGCGGTTCGATCAGGCGCAGCGCCATGTTGAAGTGGCCGACCGCGGCAAGGCTGAACCAGATCGCCACCATGTAGTTGAGGATGAAGTAGGAGCTGTCGGACACGAGCCGCTGGCCGAGCGTGAAGGCCGAGAAGGTCGCGAGCTGCCTGATCTGCGATGTGGACCAGACCGGCCGCAACCCGACGCGGAGGGCAAGCACCAGACAGGCGGCGGTCACCGTACTGGCGACGACGCGCAGTGCGACCAGCGCGAACGGCCCCGTCTCGAGCCAGGCCAGCAGGACAGCCGCGGCCGAACCGGCGAGTGCGCCCAGCAGGTCGGAACGCGCAATCAGGGTGAAGTCGTGGCGACGGCGCGCGACCGCGGTCAGTGCCGAGATCACCGCGCTTGCAAAGAGCGAGAGACAGGCGAAGGCCAGGAGATACCAGAAGACCGGTGATCCGAACGCGGCCCCGGTGAACCAGCCGAGCGCCAGGGTGCCGGCCAGCAGGGTGCCGCTCGCCAGCCACGAGACCGCGAGCACCGCCCCGATATGGCTGCTGCGCAGCACCTTGCGCTGGGCCAGCGCCTCCTCGAACGGAATGCCGCCGGCGAAGACCGTGAGCAGCACGACGATGCTGGTGACGAGGCTCGCAACGCCGAAATCCTCGGGCGAGAGCAGGCGGGCCAGGAGGATCGTGGCGGCGAGCATCGCGAGGATGCGGCCGAAGGCGCCGGCGACGAGCAAGCTGACCCAGGCGGCGACCCGGTGGGTCAGTCCCCCGCCGCTCACGTCGCTGAACGATCGCGTTCGGTCATCGTCCCCTGCTCGCGTTCGCCCCGGTCCTCGAGCACCTCGAACGGGTCGCTCGGGGCGCCTGCACGGGTCACCAGATCGCCGAGTTCCCCCTACGTGAACCGCAAGGGGCGAGCAAGGGCGGGCAGGAGAACCGGCATCCGGCGGCAAGATGCATTGCAATTTGCAATGCAGCATGGGAACTCTGACCTCGCGCCGGAGGTGAACAGAATATCTAATCCATTGAAATATCTGGTATTAAGAAATGTGGCCCATGGCTTGCGGATGATGGTGCAAAGACGAAACCGGAGACCATCATGCTCGCTCAGCCCACAGCACCCAACACCCACCGCTTCGATGGCGTCTCGCGCCGTCTGCGGCGGACCCTCATGGACGAGGTCCGCAGCACGGGTGTGGCCATCCTCGACCTCGGTGGAATCGACTCCCTCGAGCTCGAGGCGCTGACGTGGCTGGAGGACGTCCACGCCGCCGCCGAGCAGGCTGGCGGGCAGCTGCGGCTGGTCCATGTCGGCCTCGAGCTCCAGGCCCTCCTGGAACTGGTCGGTTTCGACCACCTGCTCGCTGCGGACCCAATTGCAGCCGGTCCCGTGGCCGAGGCGCCGGAGCTGGTGAACCTGCTCGGCACCAGCGTCTCGCCGGCAGCGGTGTGGCCGATGCGTGCGGCCGGCGAGCCGTCCCTGAAGACCCGGGCGACTCCCCGCCGGATCGATCTGATGCACCGTGTCTTCGGTGCGCCGATCGACAGCGCCGACCACGACGAGGTCCTCTCCCTCGTCCTCGAGCGCAACCCCGGGCAGCCCTTCGCCTACGTGGTGACGCCGAACGTCGATCACGTCGTGCGCCTGGACGAGCGGCGGGAGCAGCTCGAGCGGTGCTACCAGGAGGCCTGGCTCAGCGTCTGCGACAGCTCGGTGCTGGTCGCCCTCGCCAGGCTGCTCGGGACGGAGGTGCCGCTGGTGACCGGCAGCGATCTCGCCGCAGCCCTCTTCGATCGCCTCGAGCCCACCGACACGGTGACCGTCATCGGCTGCGAGCCGAAGGTCATCCGGGCCATCAAGGACCGCTACGGTCTCGAGCAGGTTCACCACTACAACCCGCCGATGGGCTTCATCAAGGACGAGCGCGAAGTGCAGGCCTGCGTCGATTTCGTGATCGCGCATCCGGCCCGCTTTGTGATCTTCTCCGTCGGCTCGCCGCAGCAGGAGATTCTGGCCAATCGCATTCTGCACGCCGGCGGCGCCGTTGGCGTCGGCTTCTGCGTGGGCAGTGCCCTGCGCTTCCTCACGGGCGCGGAAGAGCGTGCGCCGAAGGCGCTGCGTGGCTCCGGCCTCGAATGGGCGTATCGCCTGGCTCAGGATCCCAAGCGGCTGTGGCGGCGCTATCTGGTCGAGGGTCCGCGAATCCTCCAGATCGCCGCTGGCCGGTTGCTGTACGCAAAAAGGTACGCATAATCTGCATTGGACCCCGAACCGGGGCGTAAGGTGATGGAACAGGAACTCATACGACGCGACGCCACCGTTCGCTACGACCGTAGCGTGCAGCCGGATGTCGTGCCCCTGTGGTCAGAGTCGAGCCAGGTCTTCGACTTCGACTTGTGGCGGTACGTCAACATGCTGCTGGTGCGAAAGTATCAGCTCGTCCTGATCTTCCTTGTGGTGATGGCGGTGGCCCTGCTCGTCATCGTCAACCTGACGCCCAGATACACCGCCGGTGCTACCGTGCTGATCGCGCCGGACCATGCCCGGGTGGTCGGCATCGAGGCGGCGACGACGTCGCTGTCGACCAGCGAGGAAGCGATCGCCAGCGAGGTGGAGGTCATCCGGTCGAGCGAGCTGGCCCAGCGGGCGATCGCGGCGACCGGCTTTCGCGAGTTCCTGGTCGCTTCCTCCGAACCGTCCCTCTGGGACAATCTCCTGCAGGGGGGGCTCGCGGTCTCGCTGCGCGCGAACGAGGCGCTGGCGTCGGCGTGGGACGAACCCGTCGATGCCGAGGGTGGGCCGGAAACCCTGTGGGACGGGGTGGTCCGTACGGGTCTCGCGGTTTCGCTGCGCGCCAACGAGTCCCTGGAAGCCGCGCTGCAGAGACCGGCCGAGGAGCTGGATCCGCGTCGGGTGCTCGAGAGCTTCCAGCGCCAGCTCGGCGTCTGGCAGATCTCGAGCACCAACGCCATCCGGATCGAGTTCGAGGCCGCGGATCCCGAGATCGCGGCCGCTGTCGCCAACGAGCTGGCGCGCGCCTATGTCGAGAGCCAGCTGGAGGTCAAGCGCGAGGCGCGAAGCCGTGCCGCCGAGCTGCTCGGCGAGCGGCTGGCGGCGCTGCGCGAGCGCGTCGCCGAATCGGATGAGGCCGTCGAGCGCTTCCGGCGGGACGCGGGCCTGGTCCGCTCGGCGGGCATCGAGCTGGTGGCGCAGCAGATCGCCGAGCAGACTACCGAGCTGGTCGACGCTCGGGCGGGCTTGCGGAACATCGAAGCGCAGCTGCACGAGATCGAGGCCTTGCGCGACGCCCGGCAGGTCGAGCGGATGTACGACCTTCTGGGCCTCACCGTCATCGACGGGCTGCGCCGCGACGTGATCGAGGCGAAGCGGCGGCTGGCGCGCGAGGCCAAGGAGCTCGGGCCGCGTCACCCCTCCATGGTCGAGCTGGCGGCCGAAGTGGCGGTGATGGAGGCGAGGCTGGAGTCCGAGGTCACCACGGCCATCGGCGGCCTGCAGTCGTTGCAGGCGGTCCAGGTCAGTCGCGTCACCGAGCTCGAGCGCTCCATTGCCGAGTTCGAGCAGAAGCTCGCCGAGCTGAGCGGCAGCAGCGGCGAGTTGAACAAGCTCGAAGCCGAGGCCGAGATCAACCGTTCCATGTACGCGACCTTCCTCGCCCAGATGCAGGCGACGCAGCAGGCGGCGTTCGATTCGTCGGATGCGCGCATCCTGAGCCCGGCGGAAGCGCCGATCGACCCGTCCTTCCCCAACCGGAAGATGCTCCTGGCACTCGCCATGATCGCGGCGTTCTGTTTCTCGAGCGGCAGCGTCCTGGCGCTGGAGATGCGGTTCGGGGGCGCGCTCGCCGAGGACGAGCTGGGGCGCTCGCTCGGCCTGCCGGTCCTGTCCGCCATTCCATTGGCCCGGGCACCCCGCTGGAGCCGGTCGGGCGACCCGACCGCCGGGCCCGACGCCGTCATCTTCGAGGAAGCGTGCAACCGGGCGCTGAACCGGATCCCCGGCGCCGGACATGCGTCGGGGGCGCCGAGGTCGATCATGGTGACCTCGGCGGTCGCCGGTGAAGGCAAGAGCCTGACCGTGTATGGCCTGGCGCGGACCGCCGCGGCCCGCGCCCAGCGGGTCCTCGTGATCGACTGCGACCTGAGGCGTCCGGCGCAGCGGGCCTATTTCCGCATCGACCGTTCGTTCAGCGATCTGGCCGACTGCGTGCAGACCCCGGTCTCGCTGCGCGAGCGCTTTCAGGACCCTTCCGGCCTGATCGACGTGATCCCGGCACCGGCGAGGCCGGGTGCCGAGAACCCGCAGGCGATCCTGCGCAACCCGGCACTGCGTGCGATGGTTCGGGCGGCGAGCGGCAAGTATGATCTCGTCCTGGTCGACACCCCGCCGGTGCTCGCGGTTTCGGATGCCCTGGTGGTTGCCGGGATGGTCGATGCGATCCTCATGGTGGTGAAGTGGCGAAGGACGCCGATCCGCCGCGTGAGGCAGGCCATGGCTGCTCTGGGGAGCACGTCGGCACCGCTGGTCGGGGCCTTGCTCACCCAGGTCGCGGCGCGGCTGCGTGGTCAGGATACGGACCAGTATCTGCGCGAGGCCTGAGCGGTGCGCGCCTCGAGCGCCGGGGCTACGGCAACGGCCACCGGCAGCCATGACGCCGCCCGACGGCTCGAATGGTGCCGGCGCGCGAGCATTGCAGTGCTCCTCGCTTGCCTTCTCTATCTGCTCGACTTGGCTGACGCCGTCGCCTTCATCACCACCGGCCGGCTTTTCGTCAGCGGTGTCGTCAATCAGCTCATCTGGCTCGTGGTCCTCGTGCCGGCCGTGGCGGTGTGCCTGCTCAAGCTGCCCTTGACGGTGCGGGTCCTCCGCCGGGCCTGGCCGACGCTCCTGGTGCTGGCCTGGCTGATGGCCACGACGCTGTGGTCCGACCATCCCGACCTCACGATCCGCCGCGGCGTCGCGTTGCTGATCGTCTTCCTTGTCGCGCTCGGCATTTCCGTAGGCCTGCGGACCCCGCGCTCGGCCGTGCTGGTCTTCGCCGGGGCGTTCGGCATCGTGATGCTGGTCGACCTCGTCTCGCTCGTGCAGCCCTCCTACAGCCACACGACGTTGGGCATCCGCGGCATCCACCAGCACAAGAACACGGCCGGGTTCGTCGTGACCCTCGCCGCCGTCACGTTCGTCGTCGCCTTCTTCCTCGTGCGGTCGAATGTCTTGAAGCTCGCTCTGGCTGCCGTGGCCCTCTGGGCGCTCGTTTTCCTCAAGGTGACGGAATCGAAGACCAGCGCCGGCACGCTCCTGATCGCGCTCTTGTTCTTTCCGTTCTACTGGCTCTGGATTAGGGACCGGGCGATACGCCTGCCGCAACTGCTGGTCGCCGGCTTCGGCGTCTGCGTGCTCCTGTTCGCGGCGGTGGCGACCAGCGTCACCTGGGAGGATGTCGGCCTCTTCATCTTCAGCGACCTCACCTTCACCGGCCGCACGGACATCTGGGACGTGACGCTCGCGAAGCTCGCCAGCTCGCCCTGGTTCGGCTTCGGGTTTGGCGCGGTCTGGGAAACGGGCAGCAGATATAACGACATGGGAGGTTCCCGGCACGAGTTCTGGAACGATCCTGACATCATCAATCAATCCCACGGCGGCTATATCGATCTCATGCTGCACGGTGGTGTCGTGGCGCTGGTGCTGGTCCTGTTCGTCAGCTTCCGTGCCCTGGCCAACGCCCGCAAGCTTGCCCGTGTGGCCGCGGTTCCGCCGATGCAGCGGTTTGCCATTTGCATGTACCACTGTCAGCTCGTCATTATTCTCCTGAGCAATTTCCTCGAGAGCTCGGCCTTCTTCCCGAGCAGCCCGCATGCAGCCTACCTCGTCTTCATCCTGGTCCAGCTCGACCGGTGGAGAGGCGAGTTCGATGCCTGGTCGACGGCAACCGCAGCGTCACGACACCAGGTTGCTGCCATAGAGGGAGGGGCGAAAGCGTGGTAGCCAGAGCAGCTTGCCGAGCCCGCCCAGAGCCGACACGCCGAGCTTGCGGGCTCGCACCCGGTTCAGCGGCCAGACGCAGGCGGCGGCGATGCCTGCCAGCGAGGCCTGGGCCGCGCCGATCAGCATCCAGCCGCCGACCTTCTGCCACTGCGGCGGCGCGAGCATGCGATGGACGAAGGTCCTGATCTGGCCGCTCAGCATCTTGCGGCGACGCACGTAGCTCCAGGTCAGGCGCCGCTGCGGCACCCACTCGATCACGGTGGCACCCCGCGCCCAGGCGAAGCGCCGGCCTTTCCGGTAGAGCTGCAGCAGCAGCAGGCTGTCCTCGCCGCCGATCCGATCGAGGGCCTCCTCGAACGGCTGGGGCGATGCGAGGCAGGTCGCCCTGCGGAACATCGAGTTGTTGGTGCCGAGATAGGCGTACCAGCTCGTCAGGTCGTCGCCGTCGGCAAGCTCGCGCCGGCGCTCGAAGTAGGCCAGCAGGACCGATGCGTCGTCGACATTGGCCGTGTCTGCCTCGGGTCGCGCCACGACCGGGCCGAAGACGGCATCGGCGCCTGAGCGCGTCGCCGCGGCGCACAGGGACTGCACCCAGTCAGGGGCCGCTTCCTCGTCGTCGTCCAGGAACGCGACCCAGTCGCCGCCCGATTCCCGCACGCCACGATTGCGGGCGACGGCGATGCCCGGACGCGGCTCGCAGACGTAACGGAGCGGTATGGCGGATTCCCGCGAGATCGCCTCGACGGCGTCCCGGGCGTTGCCGTCGGGGGAGTTGTCGACCACGACCAGCTCGATCCGGTGACCGTCCGGCACGCGCTGCGCGGTCAGGCTGCGCAGCGCCCGAAGGAGCGGTGCCGGCCGGTTGAGCGTCGGCGTCACGATGGAAACGAACAAGCTCTGCCCCTTACGTCACGGGACCGGCCTGAGCCGGTGGTGGGTCGGCCTGCCAGGCCTGGCGGGACGACCCTTGCATCATCGCCGGCATGGCCGATGCCCTCAACCCCGGTTGCGCCGGCGCTGCCGGAGCGCCAGGATGCGAAGGTGGCCCGATCCCGCCGAGGGATGGGCACCGGTGCGGACGGTACAAGGACCGCGAAAGACACTGTGAGCGCTGCCCCCTTGCCGAAACTGCCATGTCTCGTCGTGCTCGGCGTGGCCTTGAGCGTCGCCAGCCCGGCGGCGGCGGCTCCGTACGAGGCCGATCGCGCGTTGCTCGATGCCGCGGTGCGGTTCTTCGGCGCGCAACGGAGCGGCGATGGTGCCAACTGGGCGCTGCCGCCCGGCACGCGTTGCTTCATGCGTGACGGCGAGGTTGCCGGTATCGATCTCGCCGGCGGCTGGTTCGACGCCGGCGACCACCTGATCAGCACGATGTCGACGGCGATCGCCGCCTACCGCCTGCTCAAGACCTATGACATGTTCGTCGATCTGGGGTTTTCCGACCACCATGGCGAACGGTACGGCCCGCCCAACGGTGTCCCGGACATACTGGACGAGGCCGCCTGGGCGCTCGACTGGCTGGCCAAGGCGCATCCCGATCCCGACCGGCTGGTGCACAGCGTGGGCGGGTTCGAGTTCGATCATTCGACGTGGACGACCTGCGACCTCAAGGCGGGCTTCCCGGTGGAACAGGGCGGCGAGCCGCGGCCGATCGACCTCGACCTCGACATGGAAGGACGGGTCGAGGCGGGCGCCGACTTCGCCGGGATGACGGCAGCGGCTCTCGCCTTGGGTGCGAGGCTCTTCGCGACTTTCGATCAGGAACGGGCGGCCATCTACCAAGCGAAAGCCGAGAGCGTCTATGAGCTCGGGAAGAGGCGCCCCACGACTTCCGAGGGATTCGGGGGCCAGAAGGTCTTTGGCATCGAGCAGTGGCAGGACGAGATGATGTGCGGCGCCATCGAGCTGTTCCGCGCCACGCGCCTCGCCGATTACGCCAGTGATGCCGAACGGTTCGCCCGCGAGGCCGGCCCGAATCCCGATGTGCCAAGCGGCTCGCACAATCACGATCTCTGCTGGCACAGCTTCTTCGAAGAAGGCATGGAAGCTTCGATCATCGACTACTGGGAACAGTCGGTCACCCGCCATGCCGGATGGGTGAGCGAGGACCCGTATCTCGCCGGGCTCGTCGACACGGGCCTGCAATGGGGAACGCTCAGCCAGGCAGCGGCTGCAGCCTGGTCCGCCGGCCTCTTCGCCGAGGTCACGGGCGACGACGGCGCCCAGGCACTCGCGCTGTCCCAGCTCGACTACATCCTCGGGGACAACGGCTACGGCCGCTCGTTCGTGGTCGGCTTCGGCGAGGACCCGCCCCGGTCCCCGCATCACGTGAATGCCTTCGGGCGGTCAGGCTGGGATGCGTTCCATGCCCGGGGACCGCACCGCGTCGAACTCAAGGGTGCCCTGGTCGGCGGTCCCACGAGGACGTCGGAAGGCCCCTCGAGCCCGGGCTACCTGGACGACGTGCACGACTATGTCGGCAACGAGGTTGCGCTGCACTACAACAGCTCGCTCGTCCTGCTCGTCGCCTATGCCCTGCATGCACGCGGCGATCACCGGCCGGACTGAACCTGCTGCCCGGCCGGCGCAGCTCGCCGCCGATCGGCCGGCCCCGCCGCCCCGGAACGGGCAGCGGGACCGGCCTCGAGGGATCGCCTAGTTGCGCAGGTCGAAGCGATCGGCGTCCATCACCTTGGTCCAGGCGGCGACGAAGTCCTTCACGAACTTCTCCTTGTTGTCGTCCTGGGCGTAGACCTCGGCATAGGAGCGAAGAACCGAGTTGGAGCCGAAGATGAGATCCAGCCGCGACGCCGTCCACTTCGCCGTGCCGGTCTTGCGGTCGCGGACCTCGTAGTGGCCCTCGGCCGTGGGCACCCACGTATTGCCCATGTCGGTCAGGTTGACGAAGAAGTCGGTCGTCAGGGCCCCTTCGCGGTCGGTCAGGACGCCGTGCTTCGTCCCGCCGCAATTGGTGCCCATCACCCGCATGCCGCCGACCAGCACGGTCATCTCGTCAGCCGTCAGGCCCATGAGCTGGGTGCGGTCGAGCATGAGCTCCTCGGGATTGACGATATAGTCCGCCTGCAGCCAGTTGCGGTAGCCGTCGTGGATCGGCTCGAGCGGCGCGAAGGAGTCGGCGTCGGTCATCTCGTCGGTCGCGTCGCCGCGACCCGGCGAGAACGGCACCTGCACGGCGAAGCCCGCGGCCTTCGCCGCCTGCTCCACGCCGACATTGCCGGCGAGCACGATCACGTCGGCGATGCTCGCACCGTGCTGTGCGGCGATGCCCTCGAGCACGCCCAGAACCCGCGCCAGCCGTGCCGGCTCGTTGCCCTCCCAGTCCTTCTGCGGGGCGAGGCGGATGCGCGCGCCGTTGGCGCCGCCACGCATGTCGGAGCCGCGATAGGTGCGCGCACTGTCCCAGGCGGTCGTGACCATGTCGCTGAGCGAAAGCCCGCTCGCGGCGATGGCCGCCTTGACCGCCGCCACGTCGTAGCCAGTCGGGCCGGCCGGCACCGGGTCCTGCCAGATCAGGTCCTCGGCCGGCACGTCGGGGCCGATGTAGCGGACCTTCGGGCCCATGTCGCGATGGGTCAGCTTGAACCAGGCCCGGGCGAAAGCGTCATCGAAAAGCGCCGGATCGGCGCGGAAACGCTCCATGATCGCCCGGAAGCCCGGGTCCACCTTCATCGCCATGTCGGCGTCGGTCATGATCGGGTTGCAGCGGATCGACGGGTCCTCGACGTCGACCGGCCGGTCCTCCTCGGCGATGGAGACGGGCTCCCACTGCCAGGCACCGGCAGGGCTCTTCCTGAGCTCCCACTCGTGGTCCAGCAGCATGTCGAAATAGCCCATGTCCCACTTCGTCGGGTGGGTGGTCCAGGCACCCTCGATGCCGCTCGTGACGGTGTAGCGGCCCTTGCCGGTCTGGCCCGGGTTGGCCCAGCCGAGGCCCTGCTGGTCGACGTCGACACCCTCGGGATCGGCGCCCAGCACGCTGGCATCGCCATTGCCGTGGGTCTTGCCGACGGTGTGGCCGCCGGCGGTGAGCGCCACGGTCTCCTCGTCGTTCATCGCCATGCGGGAGAAGGTCTCGCGGATCATGGCCGCCGTCTTCATCGGGTCGGGCTGGTTGTTGACACCCTGCGGGTTGACGTAGATCAGGCCCATCTGCACGGCGGCAAGCGGGTTCTGCATCGTCGAGGGATCCTCGACATTGCCGTAGCGCTCGTCGCTCGGCGCCAGCCACTGCTTCTCGGCACCCCAGTAGATGTCCTTCTCGGGATGCCAGACGTCCTCGCGGCCGAAGGCGAAGCCGAAGGTCTTGAGACCCATGGACTCGTAGGCGATGTTGCCGGCGAGGATCATGAGATCGGCCCAGCTCAGCCGGTTGCCGTACTTCTTCTTGACCGGCCAGAGCAGCCGGCGGGCCTTGTCGAGGCTGACATTGTCGGGCCAGGAGTTGAGCGGGGCGAAGCGCTGGTTGCCGGTGCCGCCGCCGCCGCGGCCATCGGCGATGCGATAGGTGCCGGCCGAGTGCCAGGCCATGCGGATCATCAGGCCGCCATAGTGCCCCCAGTCAGCCGGCCACCAGTCCTGGCTGTCGGTCATGAGCGCGTGCAGGTCCCGCTTCACGGCCTCGTAGTCGAGCTTCCTGACCTCGACCCGATAGTCGAAATCCTTGTCCATCGGGTTGGTCTTGGTGTCGTGCTGATGGAGGATGTCGAAGTTGAGGGCCCGCGGCCACCAGCTGAGGTTCGACATGCTTCCGGCGGTGTTGGCACCGTGCATCACGGGACATTTGCCAGCCAGATCCGTGTAGGTTGCGCCCATTAAGCTCTCCAGCGATGTTTTCGCGTTGTGGAGGGCCGACAGATGCACGTCCTGCCATTCGACCCGGCGATCGCGGGATCGGTCCCCGCGCATGCGCACCCCCCGTTTACGGGGCAGCCATAACTTGGAATTGTGATAATGAAAATTTGTATTTTCTAATTGCTGCGATAGGTTCGCCTTATGACGAACATCTCCATGAAACAGCTCCGCTATTTCGAGGCGCTGGCCCAGCACGGGCATTTCGGCCGCGCCGCCGAGGCCTGCGCGATCTCGCAGCCGGCGCTCTCCTTGCAGATCAAGGAGCTGGAGGAGGTGCTGGGCGCCCCTCTGGTCGAGCGTGGCCCGCGGCAGATCCGGCTCACCAGCCTCGGCGAGGCGTTTGCGCTCCGCGTGCGCGACATCCTCAGGGCCGTGGGCGAGCTCGACGACCTCGCCCGGTCGTCCCACAGCGCCCTCGCCGGCCGGCTGCGGATCGGTGTCATCCCGACCGTCGGGCCCTATCTGTTGCCGGCCGTGATCAAGCGCCTGGCCGAGCGTTTCCCGGGCCTCGACCTGCGCCCGCGCGAGGCGATCACGCAGCGACTGGTCGAGGACCTCGTCAAGGGCCGGCTGGATACGGCCATCGTGGCGCTCCCCGTCTCCGAGCCGGCCCTCAACGAGCATGCCCTCTTCGAGGAGGAATTCGTCCTGGTGCGCCCGCTCGCGGATGCGAACAGGCCGGTGCCGAACCCGGAAATGCTGCGCGAAATGCGGCTCCTCCTGCTCGAAGAGGGGCACTGCTTTCGCGAGCAGGCCCTGTCCTTCTGCCGGATGTCGGCCAGCGTGCCCCGCGACCTGATGGAGGGCAGCTCGCTCACCACGCTCGTGCAGATGGTCGGTGCCGGCATCGGCGTGACGCTGATCCCGGAGATGGCCGTGCCGATCGAGACCCGCTCGGCCGCGGTCTCCATCGCCCGTCTCGGCCCGCCGCACCCGCGACGGACGATCGGCATGGCCTGGCGCAAGAGCAACCCGCTCACGGGCCAGTTCGCGCAGATCGCCGATATCGTCCGCGAGGTCGGCCTGACGGTTGCGGCGACCCGGCGCGAGGCCGCGCCCGCCTGAGGGGTCCTGCTGCGCCACTTCATCGATCGCGCTGGCGCCCGGGAGCCGTCGACTGCATGATCCGGGGCCACGGACGGGGAGGGACGACCTGGTGGCGGCCGGGTCGATCGTCGACATTGCGGAACGGGGACCCATGCTGAAATTCGCTGCCATCGGGCTCGACCATCGCCACATCTACGAGCAGGTGGGCCGGCTGCTCGAGCTCGGCTGCACGTGCGTCGGCTACTGGACGGACGGCCAGCCGCAGCCGCTCAAGGGTTTCGTCGAGCGGTTCCCGGAGCTCGCCGCCGTCGACGACCCGCGGCGGCTGCTCGACGACCCCGAGGTGCAGCTCGTCGTCACCGCCGCCGTGCCGCAGGACCGGGCCGGCATCGCCATCGAGGCGATGCGGCGGGGCAAGGACGTGATGACCGACAAGCCGGGCTGCACGACCCTCGAGCAGCTCGAGGCGATCAAGGCGACGGTCGCCGAGACCGGGCGCATCTGGTCGGTCAACTATTCCGAGCGGTTCGAGGTGCCGGCCGTCGAGAAGGCGGCCGAGCTGATTGCCGCGGGCCACATCGGCCGGGTGGTGCAGACGCTCGGCATGGGCCCGCACCGCCTGAACCGGCATCTGCGGCCCGACTGGTTCTTCGACAGCCAGGCCTATGGCGGCATCCTGACCGACATCGCCAGCCACCAGATCGACCAGTTCCTCCTCTTCACCGGCTCGACCGACGCGGAGGTGGTGAGCGCGAGTGTCGCCAACTACGCCAATCCCGAGAATCCAGGGCTCGAGGATTTCGGCGAGCTGGTGCTGCGCAGCGCTTCCGGGCACGGCTACATCCGGGTCGACTGGTACACGCCGGACGGCCTGCCGACCTGGGGCGACGGCCGGCTCACCGTGCTCGGCACCGAGGGCTATATCGAGCTGCGCAAGTATGTCGACATCGCCGGGCGCCCTGGCCCCAGCCACCTCTTCGTCGTCGATGGCGGCAAGGTCGAGCATATCGACTGCGCCGCCCAGCCCTTGCCCTATTACCGCCGGCTGGTCGCCGACGTGCGCGATCGGACCGACACGGCGATGAGCCAGGCGCACTGCTTCAAGGTGATGGAGCTGGCGCTCCGGGCGCAGGCCGCCGCCGTCCGGCTCGGCAATCTGGCGTGACGGGGCTGCGGGTCGGAAGTCAGGCCGTGGCGGCAGAGTCGCGTCTTCTTCGCTGACCCCCGGGTCGTCCGCTATTATGTAGCAAACGCACCTCGCTTTGCACCACTAACCGGCTGATTCGTCTGCGCTCTTCGGCAAACGGAGGACGCCCTGCCGGAACCGGACCACACCATCAACGCGCTGATCCGAAAGCGGGCCGAGATAACCGGCCAGATCGAATGCGCACGCTATGCGATGACACTCGCATTATAGGAGCATGCAATTCCAAAACGGACAGACTGAGAAGCCAGGGCACGCGGGATTGTGCGCGCGGAGATGGCGCGGCAGAACATGAGCTATGCCCAGCTCAGAGAACGGCTGGAAGCCTTGGGAGTGACTGAGGATGAGCGGAACCTACGGAACAAAGTTAGCCGTGGAGATTTCACAGCCGCCTTCATGCTTCAATGTCTAGCCGCGCTTGGATCGCAGTCGTTGCGGCTGGATGGCTGATAGCCGCCCCTTGTCTAGGGCAGCCCCAGCAAGAAGCACAGGACGAGCAAGGGCAGGCAGAGCAGCAGCAAGAACCAACCAGCTATCCGCCGCTTCCGCTCCCGGTTAAAATTGTCGGTGACGAGGGCGCCGCTGAATCCCGCGAGCGCCGAGAGGCCGAAGCCCATCAATACCAAAAAGATGATCTACTGCCTATCCGATTAACTCAGGTGCATACAACACCTTGTATGTCGTGGGCTGGTGTTGGCCGGTGAGTCCAAGGAGGGATTGGAAGGCGGCCATGGGGGTCTTGCGGCGGTTGAAGCGGAAGACGAACTCGTTGACGTAGTGCGGCAGATGCTTGGCGCCGACGCCGTGATGTGTCCACTTAACCTTCTTGAGTGACGAATCGCTGGACTGTTTCCCACGGTCGTCGGCCCTGGTTGCGGTAGCCAAGATGCGGCCGCTCACGGTTGTAGTGATGTAGCCAGGCATCGAGATCGCCTT
>JAUIID010000053.1 GCA_030431615.1 Alphaproteobacteria bacterium | reverse complement strand
CGACGCCGTCGAAGCCGGCAAGCCCATGCCCGTCGGCTTCGACGACGGCCGGAAGGCCCTCCTCCTCGCCAACGCCGCCTACCGCTCGCTGGCGAGTGGTAGGGCGGAAGCGGTGGAGGCCTGAGCCGCTCCTACCGCCGCTACCGCCGCATCGTCCACTGCTTCGGCAGCAGATACGGAAAGCCCGTCTGCGGATCGATCTGGATGTCCATAATGGGCGCCATGTATTCGGCCCAGCGGCGGTTGGTCTCGCTCGCCTTGAGTGTCGCGATGGTGGCATCCAGGTCGGCCGTCTCGAAATAGCCGAAGAGGGTGAGGCCGTGGCGGAAGATGGAGTAGCTGGTGATGCCGGCCTCCTTGAGCGCCGCCTCCATTTCCGGCCAGATCTCGGCGTGGCGCTTCCTGTACTCGTCCTCGTAGCCGGGCCGGACGCCGAGGATCCAGGCGTATTCGGGCATGGTTCTTTTCCCTCTCAGACGGGCTCGCTTCGGCCCGATTCGAACGACCGGTAGAGGGCGTCCAGCACCTCGACGGCACGGCAGCCGACGCGGCCCGGCGCCTCGTTGGTGCTGGCCGTGCCCCGGCAGATCTGGACGAGGCGGTTGACGGGCTCGGTGCAGGTATAGGCGCCGGCACCGGGCTCGATCGGGACGACCGTGTCCCGGCCGTCGCGGCGGTGGACCTCGAGGCGCTCGCGCTCGACGTCGAAGAGCAGCATGCCTTCCGTGCCGAAGAGCCGAAGGTCGAGCTGGAAGCCGCACTGCTTGGGGACGGCGCTGGAGCCGGAGACGGCGGCGGTCGCACCGTTCTGGAACCCGAGCGTCGCGGCGAGGTGGTAGTCCACGCCGGCCTTCGAGCGCACGCAGGCGGCGTAGGCGTGCTTCGGCTCGAGATCGGTGACCCGGAAGAGGAGGCCCAGCGCGTGGCTGAGCTGGCCCCAGCCATAGCCGCCGGCGCGCTTCGGGTCGGCCCAGGTGGAGGCGGGCGGGCGGAAGAGGTGGTCGGCCGTCTCGGCCATGGGCTCGCCCGCCATGAGGTCCTCGAGTGGCGAGGCCATCTGCAGGACGACGTGCTCGATCCGGCCGATCGTGCCCTCTTTGACCAGCTCGTGCGCCCGCGTCGTGTAGGGCTGGAAGTTCCAGCCATAGGGAACGACCAGCTCGCGGCCGACTGCCTCGGCCTTCGCCACCAGGGTCCGGGCATCGGCAGCACTCGTCGTCATCGGCTTGTCGACCAGCACATGCGCACCCGCCTCCAGCCCGGCCATGGCGTGCTCGAAATGCAGGACGTGCGGCGACGCGACGACGACGGCGTCCGGCCGCTCCGTCGCCAGCATCTCGGCCGTGTCGGTGTAGCCCCGGGCGATGCCGAAATGCTGCGTGATCCGCTCCAGCGCTTCCCTGTCCGGCCGGTTGACGGCGACGAGATCGGCGTCGGGGTGGGTGAGGAGCGCCGGCACGTAGTTGTGGCAGGCCCACCAGCCGGCGCCGATCACGGCAATTTTGGCCTTCTTCGTCATCTGGCAGCGCTCCCGGGTCTGAATGAGAGGCGGGCGCTCTGGACGAGGTTGGGCACCAGCACCGAGAGGATCAGGAGGAGGCCGATCACGCCGGTCTGCAGGTGGCCCGTGATGTTGGCGAGCGCCATGCCGTTTCTGAGGTTGAGGACGATCAGGATGGAGAGGAGCACACCCCAAAGCGTACCCTTGCCGCCGAAGATGCTCACCCCGCCGAGCAGCACCATGGTGATGATGTCGAGCTCGAAGCCGAGCGCCACGTCGCCGCGCACCGCACTCACGCGGGCCGTGTAGAGGAGGCCGGCGAGCGAGGCGACGAAGCCCGAGGCGATGAAGAGCAGCGCCTTCACGCGCGGCACCGCGACGCCCGAATAACGCGCCACCTCCGCACTGTTGCCGATGACGTAGACCTTCCGGCCGAAGCCCGAGCGATGGAGCACGACGAGGAGAATGACGAAGAGCACGGCGAAGACGAGAAGCGCCAGCGGCAGGGGGCCGAGGATCGGCTGCTGGCCGAGCGCGTTGAACCATTCCGGAAAGCCGGTGATGCCGCGGTCCTCGACCAGGATCCGCGCCATGCCGCGAAAGCCGATCAGCATGGCCAGCGTAACCACCAGCGACGGCATGCCGATGACGGTGATCCAGAAGGCGTTGAAGGCGCCGCCGAGCAAGCCCAGTGCCAGGACCATGGGGATGGCGACCCCGGCCGGCACGCCCAGCTGGAAGAGCCAGCCGAAGGCGCAGGCGGCGAGCCCCATCATCGAGGCGACCGAGAGGTCGATCTCGCCGTTGATGATCACGAGCGTCATCATCAGCGCCACGATGATCTTCTCGATCGAGAGCTGGAAGAGGTTGATCTGGTTGCCGATCGTCAGGAACATCGGCGACATCGCCGAATTGATGACGATGGTGACCGCGAGGATCACGAGGAGCAGGAGCTCCCAGCGAACCAACCGGCGCATGAGGCCGCCCTCCATCAGCCGGTCTCCCTCGGCAGGGGCGCTGTGCCGGCGGAGAGCTCGCTCATGTGGCGCCGGCGGCGGAGCCGGTCGAGATAGCGGTTCATCAGCGTGTCGGCGGCAACGGCGATCAGGATCAGCATGCCGAGCAGCGCGTCGCGCCAGAACTCGCTGACCAGCGCCCAGCGGGTCAGGCTGTTGTCGATGACATCGACCAGCGTGGTGCCGAGGACGACGCCGATGACCGTGCCCGAGCCGCCGAAGATGTTGACCCCGCCGACGACCACGGCGGCCACCGACTTGAGCTCGAAGCCGAGCCCGGCGACCACCGTGATGTTGCCGAAGCGGGCGAGGAAGACGAAACCGGCGAGCCCGGCAAGGGCACCGCTCAGGAGAAACGCCGTGAAGACCACGCGCTCGGCGTTGATGCCGGCGATCGCCGCGGCGTCCGGGTTCGAGCCCACCGCATAGAGCCGGCGTGCCGCCCTGAGCCGGGTGAGGGCCAGGTGCACGACGAGGGCGACGCCGAGGGCGATGGCGAAGGTCACCCTGATGTCGAGATTGCCGATGGAGAAGAGCGTCGCCTGGGGCAGCTCGACCACCCATTTCGGCAGGTTCGCGGTGGTGATCGACCGCGCGTCCGAATACTCGACCAGGAGCGTGCGATAGAGGGCGAGCGTGCCGAGGGTGACGATGATCGCCGGCACCCGGCCATAGGCGACGAGGAGGCCGTTGACGGCGCCGAGGGCCGTGCCGAGCGCCATGGCGGCGGCCACGACCACGAGCGGATGGAGGTCGGGCTGGGCGACCAGGAGATCGCCCACCAGATAGGCCGTGAAGCCGACGATCGAGCCGACCGAAAGGTCGATATTGCGGGTGATGACGACCAGCGCCTGGCCGATCGCGATGAGCAGGATGATCGCGACGCTGGTCGAGATCCGGTTGAACATCCGCGCGGTGTAGTAGTTGTCGATCTGCGAGCCGAAGAAGAGGATGACGAGCGCCAGCACCAGGGCCAGCGCCGTCACGCGCAGCGTCTGCGGGTGGACGCTCTGCAGCCAGCCGGTCATGCGGCGTCGGCCGGTCGCTCGCCGGTGGCGAGCGACATGATGCCCTCGGGCGTGGCGTCCTCGATGGCGAAGATGCCCATCTGCCGCCCCTCGCGCATCACCAGCACCCGGTCGGCGAGCGCCATGACCTCCGGCAGGTCGGAGGAGATGACGATAATGGCGACCCCCTGGGCGGCGAGGTCGTTGATGATGGCGTGGACCTCGGTCTTGGCCCCAACGTCGATGCCGCGCGTCGGCTCGTCGAAGATCAAAAGCCGCGGCTCCGTCTCCAGCCACTTCGCCAGCATCACCTTCTGCTGGTTGCCGCCCGAGAGCTTGCCCACCTCGAGTGCCACGCTGTGCGTGCGGATGTTGAGCCGCTCCTTGTGCTTCTCGGCCATGGCCAGCTCTGCCCGCCGGTCGATCAGGCCGAGCTTGCCCAGCAGCCGGCGCAGGCTCGCCAGCGAGATGTTGGCGGTGATCGGCAGCGCCATGGCGAGGCCGAGCTTGCGCCGGTCCTCCGAGACATAGGCGATGCCGTGCCGCATGGCCGCCTCGGGGCTCTCGATCAGGACAGCCCTGCCGTCGAGCTCGATCGTGCCGGTCGTTGCCGGCTGGATGCCGAAGAGGGCGAGGCCGATATCGGTCCGCCTCGAGCCCACGAGGCCCGAGAAGCAGAGGACCTCGCCGGCATGGAGATCGAAGCCGACGCCGGTGAAGACACCCTCGCGGGCGAGGCCCCGGACACGCAGCACGAGCTCGCCATGCGGCCCGGCGGCGGCCTTCGGCACGAAATGGTCGACGGCGCGGCCGACCATGTCGCGCACCAGGGCGTCGGGCGTCACTTCCGTTATGGGGCGGGTCGAGATGTGCCGGCCATCGCGCAGCACCGTCACCCGGTCGGCCAGCTCGAACACCTCCTCCAGCCGGTGGGTGATGTAGAGCACGGCGACACCCTGGTCCTTGAGCGTGCGGGCGATGGCCATGAGCCGGGCCACCTCGTGCGCCGAGAGCGACGCCGTGGGCTCGTCCATGATGAGCACCTTGACGTCGAGCGAGATGGCGCGGGCGATCTCGACCGTCTGCTGCTCGGCCAGCGTCAGCCCGCTCGCCGCCCGCCGCACGTCGAGCGTGACGCCGAGCCGTGCGATCTGGCTGCTGGCCGCCTCGTGCAGCCGGCGCCAGTCCATCAGAAGGCCCTGGTCGCGGTGGCTGATGAAGATGTTCTCGGCGACGTCGAGGTCGGGAAAGACCATCGGCTCCTGATAGATGGCCGCGATGCCGAGCCGCTGTGCTGCCTGGGTGTCGGTGATCGTCACGGCCGTGCCGGCGAGGCGGATGGTGCCCTCGTCCGGCTGGTGCACCCCGGTCATGATCTTGATCAGCGTCGACTTGCCGGCGCCGTTCTCGCCGACCAGCGCGTGGATCTCGCCCGGCATGAGCTCGAGCGAGACATCGGCGAGCGCCGCCGTCAGCGCGAAGCTCTTGGCGACGCCTGCCAATGTCAGGACCGGTGGCGCCAGGACCGGCTCAGGCAAGGAGCGCTGCCCGAGCCGGCCGAACCGGACCCAGGGTCACTGGGCGGCGGCTTCGACGTTGTCCGCGTTGTAGACCGTGAAGGGACCCATCAGCACGCGGTTGCCGGCATCGCGGGTCGGGTCCTCCTCGATCGAGAAGGTGCCCATGCGGCCCGCCTCGAACTCGTCGCCGACATTGCCCGGAATGGCGCCCGTGGCGATCAGGTAGCTCGTGTAGTAGGTGAGGTAGCCGAGATCGACGAAGCTCCAGAGCGCGAACTCCGGCGCACAGCCGTTCATGGTGTAGCTCACCATCTCGGCCGGCACGCCCAGGCCCGAGACCTTGATCTCGTCGCAGAGGCCCTCGTCCTGCATGGCCTTGGCCGCCGAGACGATGCCGACCGAGGTCGGCGCCATGATCAGCTTGAGGTTGGCGTGCTTGTCGACCAGCGCCAGGGCCCGGTTGTAGGAGAGCTCGGACTGGTCGTCGCCATAGACCGTGTCGACCAGGGTCATGTTGGCGTATTTCTCGCCCTCCAGCGCCCGCTCCATGGCGGCGATCCAGGCGTTCTGGTTGGCCGCGTCCGGGGTCGCCGAGAGGATCGCGAACTCGCCCTCGCCACCCATGATGTTGTGCGCCATGTCGGCCATGACCACGCCGATATCGTTGAAGTCGACCTGGGCGACGAAGACCGTCTCGCCCTCGGCCGAAGGGATCGGCGAATCCCAGGTCACGACCTTGGTGCCGGCTTCCTGCGCCGCCTGCGCCGAGGGCACGATCTGGTCGCCGGAGTTGTTCGAGAGCATCACCACGTCCTGGCCCTGGGTCGCGGCCGTGGTCATGATCTCGATCTGGCCCGCCACGCTGTTCTCGGGCGTCGGGCCGACATAGAGCAGCTCGCCCTTGTTCTCGAGCTCCGCATGCGCCTCCTGGGCGCCGCGATGCGCCTGGTCGAAGGGCAGGATGCCGAGGAACTTGGGCAGGAGCACCATGTTGACGCTCTCGCCCTTGGTCGCGGTCACCGGTTCGGCAAGCGCGGTCGAGCCCATGAGCAGCGCCGTCGCCGCCAGACAGCACATCCCTGCAGTTTTCATCGGGGCCTCCCCAGCCACATTTTATCTGTTCCCCGGCATTGCTGACGCGGGGTCATCGAGCGGTAGGAGGGCGCCCCGCCGCTGTCAAGCGCGGGCCGGATTGGCAAGCGGATCGCCGCCCGCTACCGTTCCCGGCGTGCCGGGGAACGGGGAGGCGGGAAGACGTTGCAGGAATTCGGATCGCTCTCACTTACCTCCTGGTCCCTGACGCACTGCACGCTCGAGGAGGCCGTCGGCATCGGCCGGGCCCTCGGCATCGAAGGGCTCGATCTCGGCCTGCTGCACGGCCCGGCCCTGGCGAAGGACCGCCTGCTCGCCGATCCCGAGACGCTGGCCGGCGAGATCCGCCGGCTCGGCATCATCTGTCCCAATTTCTACTGGCACTTCGGCGAAGGGCTCGTCGACCGCAACCTGGCCGACCCCGACGCCCGCAGCGCCAACGAGGCCGACTTCCGCCGGGTGCTGGCCTTCGCCACCGCTGCCTCGATCCCGACGATCTTCGTGCTGCCCGGCGTCTGCGGGCAGGGCATCGGCCGCGAGGCGGCGCTCGAGCGATCCGCCGCTTCGCTTTGGCCGCTGGTCGCCATGGCCGGGGATGCCGGGGTCACGCTCACCGTCGAGCCGCATGTCGGCGGCTTTCTCGAATCACCCGACCTGACGCTGGCGCTGCTCGATGCCGTGCCCGGCCTGAAGCTGACGCTGGACTACGCGCACTTCACCAGTCTCGGCTTCACCCAGGGCGAGATCGACCCGCTCGCCCCCCATGCCGCACACGTCCATCTCCGCCAGGCGCGGCCGGGTGCCCTGCAATGCAAGCTCGAGCACGGCACGCTCAATTTCCCGGCCATGCTGGCGACATTGGCCGGTCACGGCTACCGGGGCCGGCTCGCCATCGAATATGTCCACCAGGCTTACATGGACACGCTGCACGACGACGTGCTGAGCGAAACCATCAAGATGCGCGAGCTTGTCCGCCTTCAGACGGCCACACCGGCGGCGCGGTAGACGCTCTCCATCAGACGCAGCGTCTCGAGGTTGTCGAGCCGGTCGGTCTCGAAGGGCGTGCCGTGGCGGAGCCCCGTCACGAAGGCCTCGATGGTCGTATCGAAACACTCCTGGTAGCGGCCGACGAGGTCGACCTCCTCCGCCTCGTCCTCGGCCCCGACCATGAAGACCCGATTGTAGTCCATGACCACGGTGCCCCTGGTGCCGACGATCTCGAGCCGGTCGCCGTGGAGTTGCGGGTAGCCGGGGGCGCAGATGCAGCCGTCGGCCGTGGCGATCAGGCCGTCCGCACCCTCCATCAGAATGGCCGCCGTGTCCTCGCCCGGCAGGCCGTCGGCGAGCCGGTTGAGCCGGGCGGCGACCACCGTGAGCGGACCGGTGAGGCAGCGCAGCACGTCGAGGTGGTGGATCATCGTCTCGAAGACGAGGTTGCGGCGAAAGCCGGTGAGATAAGGCTGGCGCTCGATCAGGAAGGGCACCGTGCCTTCTCGTGGGCACAGCCCGGAGCCACGGCAGGCAATGGCCGCATGGCGGGGCGTGCCGATCCGGCCCTCGTCGAGCCATGTGCGCACGGTCATGTAGTGCGGGCGGAAGCGGTAGTTCTCGTGGACCATGAATCGGACCCGCTCGCCGACATCGTCGACCAGCGCCTCGGCCTCGGCCACGGTCTCGCACATCGGCTTCTGCAGCAGAACATGCACGCCGTTATCGGCCGCCAGGCGGGTGACCGGCGCATGGGCGCCGACCGAGGCCGCAATGTCGACCGCCTCGAAGCCGCCATCGGCGAAAAGTCGTGCCGGGTCGTCATAGACGCGGCCGATGCCGAACTCCTTCGCCCGCGCCTCGGCCTTGCCGCGGTCGAGGTCGCAGACGGCGACGATCTCCACGCCAGCCTTCGCCCAGGCCCGCAGATGATAGAGGCTGATCATGCCGGCACCGACGAGTGCCGCACGGATGGGTGTCTCGGTCATGGGTGCACCTCCGGCTCCTATAACGATTCCTTATGGTGATCTGTCACCACGATCTTCCGGTTGCGTGCCGGCCGGCCGATTCCAGCGATTTTCGCTTGGGTTGTCGCATATAACGCGACAGTTTGGCCCGGGATGTCGCAGGAAACGCGACAGTGACGGCCGGCATGTCGCGGAATACGCGACATAAGCGATCGTTATGCCGCATAATACGCGACAATTGGCGCTGATTGTCGCGTATGACGCGACACCTGCCGACGAACGAACCCGGCGAATCGACGAACGAACCGAAGAAATCGACCGAAAAACCCGCCGGAACGACGAACGAACCCGACCTTCGGCAAACGAACCCGACGACTCGTAAGATACTGAAACGAAAGAATTTTTATGCCTTCTTGCCGGCCCGGCGCCGGGCCGTGTCCTGCGACCTTGTGATTTTGCCGAACAAACCCGCAGCGGGCTTGCGTTCCGCCCAGTACTAGGCTATTATTCCTATTCACTGGACGGCGCCCTCTCGACGAGGCCGCCCAGATAGGCGCGCGCCGGCGGGTGGGCCAGGAGGGTCGGATAGTCGGGAAGCTCGGTCACCGTGCCCTTGTGGACAAAGATGAACTGCTCGCAGATCTCCTGCAGGATCTCCAGATGGAATCGCTCGTTGGGATGGACGCAGAGGAAGACCAGCCGGCCCTCGGCGCGCAGGCGGCGGAAGAAGGCCAGCATGAAGCCGATATAGCCGTCCTGGGTGTTGAACTGCGGCTCGTCGAAGAGATGCACCATCGGGTAGTCCGAGGCGGCCTTGCGCAGCAGCAGGTTCGGCACGAGCGAGCGGAAATGCCGGACCTGGTAGGACTGGTGGTAGTGGATCGCGAGCCGGTCACGCTCGTCGGTGCGGACCTTGTGAATGTCCTGGCCCTGCACCGTCACCCGGCCGGCGCTCGGCCGGTTGGAGCCGGTGATCAGCTCGAAGAGCGTGGTCTTGCCGGAGCCGTTTGGCCCCATCATGCCGACGATCGCGGGCGCCTCGATGGTGAAGTCGGCGGCGAGGCGAAAGGTGGGCGTGCGGTCCAGCCAGCCTTTCCGATAGACCTTCTCGAGCCCCTGAACCTCCAGCATCGTCATGGCTAGAGCCCCAGCAGACGCTGGCGGAGCGCCGTATCGGCCAAAAGCTCGGCCGCCGGGCCCTCGTGAACGGTCAGGCCCCGGTCCATGACATAGACCCGGTCGGCCACCTCGAGGGCGGCCAGCGCGTTCTGCTCGACCATCAGGACGGCGATGCCCTCGGCCCTGAGCCGGCGCACCGTCGCCAGCACGTCCTGGACGATCCGGGGTGCCAGGCCCTGGCTCGGCTCGTCGAGCAGCACGATGCCGGGCGAGCCGAGGAGGGCCCGCGAGATCGCCACCATCTGCAGCTCGCCGCCCGAGAGGTTCTCGCATTCGCGACCCATGAGGAGCTCGAGGGCTGAGAAGATCTCGACCACCTCGGCGAGGCGCCAGGGCCGGAACCGGGTCCGCCGCGTGCCGATCTGCAGGTTGCGCGCCACGGTCAGGGTCGGAAAGACGCGGCGGTCGTCGGGGACCCAGGAGATGCCCATGCGGGCGATCTCGTGGGTCGGACGGTGCGTGATCTCCTGCCCGTCGAACCAGATCTCGCCCCTTCGGGCCGGCGAAAGCCCGAGGATCGAGCGGATGGTCGTCGTCTTGCCGGCGCCGTTGGGGCCGAGCAGCGCCACGACCTCCGCCTCGCCGACCTTGAGCGAGGGCCCAAAGAGCGCCTGGGTCTCGCCGTAGAAGGTCTCGATGCCCTTCACCTCCAGCATCAGGCGACCTCGCCCAGGGCCGAGCGCTTGACCCATTTGTCCGCCATGAGCTCGGCCGGCGTGCCTTCGGCGATGACCTGGCCCCAGTGGATCACCGAGATCCGGTCGGCGAGGCCGAAGAGGAAGCGCATGTCGTGCTCGATGATGACGATCGTGTAGCGCTGGCGCAGCCGGTCGAGCAGCCGGGCCAGGCCCTGCGTCGCCTCGGCCCCGAGCCCCGAGGTCGGCTCGTCGAGGAAGAGGATGCGCGGCTCGGCGGCCAGCGCCACGGCGATCTCGAGGGCGCGCCGGTCGCCATAGGGCAGGGCGGCCGCCTTCTCCCAGGCACGATCGGCAAGCCCGACGAGGTCGAGCACGGCGAGCGCCGCGTCGGTGAGGCCCGCATCCTCGAAGACCTTGCCCAGCACGCTCGTGCGGCGGCCGCGGAAGGCGGGAAGCGCCAGGAGCACGTTCTCGATGACCAGGGTGTCGTCGAAGAGGTTCATGATCTGGAAGGACCGGGCGATGCCGAGCCGGGCGATGCGCTGCGGCGCCAGCCCGGTGATGTCCCGGCCGTCGAAGGTGATGCGCCCCCGGTCCGGCGCGTGGCGGCCGGTCAGGACGTTGAAGCAGGTGGTCTTGCCGGCCCCGTTCGGCCCCATGATGCCATGCACGCGGTCCCGCTCGAAGCCGAGCGAGATGTTTTCGAGCACCACCCGGGCGCCGAAGCGCTTGTGGATGGCCTCTGCCGCGAAGAGCGTCATCAGGCCCGGCCCTTGCCGGGACGCAGCACATGGAAGAGCCCGGCGAGGCCTTCCGGGCGGACCATGACCATGACGACGAACATGAGCCCGTACCAGAGGAGCCAGGTCTCGGTAAGCCCGCCCAGCACGTCGCGGGCGATGAAGTAGAGGATGACGCCGAGCACCGGCCCCCAGAAGCTGACGAGCCCGCCGCCGACCAGCACCATCATGACGATGAGCCCGGACTGGTGCAGGCTCATCACGTCCGGATAGGCACTTTCCTGGGCCATGGCGAAGAGCCCGCCGGCGAGCCCTGCCGTCGCCGCCGAGATGGTGAAGGTCGCCCACTTGAACCGCCAGACCTCGTAGCCGATGAAGCGGGCGCGCAGCTCGTTCTGCCGGATGGCCTGCAGCACCCGGCCGAAGGGCGCGTTGACCAGCCGCCAGAGCAGCGGCACGACCAGCGCCACGAGGGCGGCGACGAACCAGTAGAAGGCGGCATTGTCGTTGAGGTCGACGCTGGCGAAGCCGAGCTCGAGCGGCGGCCGCGGAATGCCGAGGAGGCCGTCCTCGCCGCCGGTCACCGAATGCAGCTTGATGGCCGAGAACCAGAACACCTGGCCGAAGCCGATGGTCAGGAGCGCGAAGTAGATGCCGCGGCGATGCGAGAGGAAGAGCCCGACCACCGCCCCCGCGACCGTCGCCGCCAGCACGGCGGCGAGGAGCCCGCCCCAGAGGCTCGTTCCGACATGGAGCTGGAAGAGCCCGAAGGCATAGGCGCCGACGCCGAGATAGGCTCCATGGCCGAAGGAATGCAGGCCCATGTAGCCGAAGAGCAGGTTGAACCCCATGGCGAAGAGGATCCAGATCGCGATCTCGATCCCGAGATACTGGTAGAGCCCGATCGGGGCGAGCCAGAAGGGGGCCGTGGCGAGGCCGAGGAGGAAGAGTCCCATGGGCCAGGTGACGGGCGAGCCGCCTTTGGCCGAAAGGTCGGAGAGGGTGATCAAGCTCAGCTCTCCAGGGCACTCTTGCGGCCGAGGAGCCCGCGGGCGCGCAAGCCGAGGATGAGGATGAGCAGGATGTACATCGACATGGTGGCCCAGGCCGGGGCGTAGGCGCCAGTGACGCCGACGGCGAGGCCGACCAGGAGCGAAGCGAGGACGGCACCCCAGAAGCTGCCGACGCCGCCGATGGCGATGATCAAAAAGGCCGGGATGACGACGTCGATGCCGACATGCGGCCGAAGCCCCCAGATGGGCACCATGACGACGCCGGCCAGTCCTGCCAGTGCGGCACCCAGGCCGAAGACGAGGAGCCGCAGCGTCGCCAGATCATAGCCGAGCGCCCGCACCATCTCGCTGTCGTGTGCGCCGGCCTTGATCACGGCGCCATAGGGCGTGCGCTCGAGGAGCAGCCAGACGGCGAGGATCGCGAGGATGGCGAAGCCGGCAGCGAAGAACTTGTACTTCGAGAAGATGAGCCCGCCCATGAAGAAGGCGCCGTTGATCGCCTGCGGGACCTCGAGATGCTGCTCGCCGGTGCCCCAGCCGAGGCGGATGAGCTCCTCGATGACCAGCGCCGCACCGAAGGTGAGGAGGAGGCCGTAGAGCGGCGCTTTCCCGTAAGCCGGGCGGAGGCAGAACTCAAGCACCATGCCGGCGGCCCCGGCGAGGATCGGGCCGATGGCCAGCGCCAGGACATAGCGGGTCCAGAGCGGCAGGCCCTGCCACCACACGCCGAAGCCCGTGCCGGCGAACCAGTCGCCGCCGATGGTCGAGAGGGCGAAATAGGCACCGAGCGCGAAGAGCGAGCCGTGGGCGAGGTTGATCACCTCCATCACGCCGACGATCAGCGTGAAGCCGAGGGCGATCAGGGCGAAGAGCAGGCCCAGGGTCAGCCCGTTGACGAGATGCGGGACAAGGTTCAGCACGGGCTTTCAGCGGCGCTGGATGGCTTACACGAGGTGCCGGCAGGGACCGGGCGGGCGCGGGCCCGGCCCCTGCATCCGGCTCAGGCGTCGAAGCTCGGCGTGTCCTCGTAGCTTTCGAGCTTGCAGGCGGCGTCGGCCGACGTGTCGCGCACGGCATCGGGTGGCGACTCCGTCAGGATCTCGAACATGTCGTTCTCGTCCACGGGCGCACTGTTCGCCGTGGCGAGATAGATCGTCTGCTGGACCTGGTGGGTGACAGGATCGATCATGGCGTCGTAGGTCTGCATCCGGCTCTCGGCCGACATCTGCAGCCCTTCGAGCTCCTTAATGACCGCGATGTTGTTGGTGGTGCCGGCCCGCTCGATGGCGGCCAGGAGCTCGCGGGTCGCCATGTAGCCATTGTAGAAGACGTTGCCCGGCACGCGCATCGAGGTGTCCGGATAGGCCGCCTGGTAGCGCTGCACGAACTCCGCCACGCCGGGCAGATCGAGCTTGTAGTACCAGGTCGTGCCGAAGACGCCGAAGAGGTTGTCGAGCGGCAGGCCGTAGACGTCCGGCCAGTCCTGCTGGTTGTTGATCCAGGCGGGTTTGCTGCCCATGCCGAGCTGCGCCACCTGCTGGCGGAGCGCCTTCTGGTCGTCGCCCCCGACCGCCGCGGCCACCACGTCGGGATTGGCCTGCTGGATGCTGAGGAGCGCCGCCGAGAAGTCGCGGGTCCCCTGCGGCACGAGGATCTCGTCCGCCACCTCGCCGCCATATTCGGCGAGCAATGCCCGGGTCGAGGCCGCGGTCTCGTGCCCCCAGACATAGTCGTTGGTCAGGAGCAGCCAGTTCTTGCCGAACCGATCGATCGAGTTCTTGACCGCGGCCTTGGCGAAATTGGTGCCGTTGCCGTCCCAGACGAACTTGACCCGGTGACAGTTCTCGCCGCTCTCGCTCGGCGAGGAGGAGTTGGTGTTCATGTAGATCACGCCGTATTTCTGCGCGACCTGGCTGATGGCGTTGGCGACGCCGGAGCTGACGGCACCGACCAGGAAGCCGCATTCCTCGCGCGTGATCATCCGCTCGGCCACACGGCTGCCGGTCGCCGGCGTGGTCTCGGTGTCGAGATGGATGTGCTCGACCTTGCGTCCGAGCACGCCGCCTCTGGCGTTGGCCTCGTCGATGGCCATGATCATGCCGCGGCGGTCGCTGGCACCCGAGTTGGCGTATTGCCCGCTCGCATCCGATGTGAGGCCGATGCGGATCGGCTTGTCGGTCGCCTGCGCCCAGACCCGGTTGTGCCGCCAGGGACCGTTGACCACCGAAAGGCCGCCGGCCGCTGCAGTCGTGCCCAGAAGCCCGCGACGGGTAAGCGTCGAACGTGCCATCTCTTTCTCCCTGATCAGGACGGGGACCCTTGTTGGGTCTCCCAGGGATTCATTGCCGGCATGCGCCGGGAACGATCCATACAAGCTACTAGAAAAAAAATTCGAATTCAGTCAATGAATATTTATTCCTGCACGGGCGGGCGGCAGACGAATTCGAGCAGTGGGGCCAGATGGACGACAGCCGGACGAGGACCCGGGACACTTCACAGGAAACCTATGAATCACTCAGGCTGCGCATCCGCGAGCGCTTCCCGGCGCTCAGTCCGCATCTGCAGCGAATCGCCCGCGCCTCGCAGCAGGCGCCGAACGCTTTTGCGCTGAACACCATCGCCACCATCGCGGGCGAGGTGGGTGTCCAGCCGTCGACCCTCATCCGCTTTGCCAAGGAGCTCGGCTACAGCGGTTTCTCCGACCTGCAGAAAGTCTTTCGCCTCAGGTTGATCGAGGGTGCGGCGAACGTGCGCGAGCAGGTCTATTCGAAGGGCGAGGCGAGGGGCCAGCCGGTGGCCTTGCGCGAGACGCTCGAGCGCTGCATCGCCGCCCACGTCGAGGCTCTCGACGCGCTCCGCCGCGATCTCTCGGAGCACCGGCTGGCCGAGGCGGTCCGCCTGCTGCGCGCGGCCCGTCACACCTACGTGGCGGGGCTGCGGCGCTCGCGGCCCATGGCGACCTATCTGGCATACGGGCTGAAACGGTCCGAGCGGCCGTGCAGCCTGCTCGACTTCGGCGGCGGGATGGCCGCCCAGGAGGTGGCCGGCATGGCTCCGGACGATCTGCTCGTGGCGATCGCCTTTCCACCCTACTCGCCGCCCGTGGTCGAGGCGGTGATGGACGCCTGCCTGGGCGGCCGACGCATCCTCGCCATCACCGACGGCGAGGCGAGTCCGCTCGCCCGCAACGCCGCCGTCGCCATTTTCGTAGGCGCCGGCGCCGACGCCCGTTTCCAGCCGATCTCGGGCCCGATCTGCCTGATCCAGACACTGGTGACGGCATTGAGCGAAGCGTAGCTTGCGGCGGCACTTGCCAGCACCTACTTCTCCGCCATGCCAGACCCCGCCCCCGACCTCGCCCGCCCGCGCATCGGCATCACCCTGGATAGCGAGGAGCCCGGCGGCTACTCGAAGTTCCCGTGGTACGCGTTGCGTCAGAACTATGGCAGCGCCGTGTTTGCCGCCGGCGGCCTGCCGTTCGCCCTGCCGCATGTGCCGCGGGCGCATGTCGATGCCTATCTCGACCAGCTCGACGCGCTGATCGTCACCGGCGGCGCTTTTGACGTCGACCCGGCGCTCTATGGCGCTACCGAGCGCCACCCGACAGTCGACCTGAAGGCGGCGCGTACCGCCTTCGAATGGGCCATCACCGAGCGGGCGCTCGCCCGCGACATGCCGGTGCTCGGCATCTGCGGCGGTCAGCAGCTGCTCAATGTCGTGCTCGGCGGCACGCTGATCCAGCACATCCCGGACGCCGTTCCCGACGCCCTGGCGCATGAGCAGCCCAACCCGCGTGACGAGGCGAGCCACGTCGTCGACGTCGTACCCGGCTCGCTCCTGCACCGGATCTGCGGCCACGAGGTGCTGGCGGTCAACAGCGCGCATCACCAAGCGGCCGATCGCACCGGACGGGGCGTGGTCGTCTCGGCCACGGCACCCGACGGCGTGGTCGAGGCGATCGAGCACTCCGGCTATCGCTTCTGCCTCGGCGTCCAATGGCATCCCGAGTTCCTGATCAGCGAGGGCGATCTGCCGATTATGCAGGCGCTGGTCCGGGCGGCCGGGCGATGAGCGAGGTTGCGGAAGGTGGTCGGCCGCCAGGCGAGCGGATCGCCAAGCGGATCGCCCGGGCCGGCTACTGCTCGCGGCGCGACGCCGAGAAGCTGGTCCAGGAGGGGCGGGTCAGCGTCGACGGCCACACCGTCGAGAGCCCGGCGCTCAACGTCACGGGCGAGCAGGAGATTCGCATCGATGGCGAGCGGCTGAAGGCGGCGGAGCCCGCCCGTCTGTTCCGCTACCACAAGCCCACCGGTGTGGTGACGACGGCGCACGACCCCGAAGGCCGGCCCACGATCGCCGACAAGCTGCGCGTGCGCACGGCTGACGGTGCCCTGCCGCGGCTGATGCCGGTCGGGCGGCTCGACGTCAGCTCCGAGGGTCTCCTGTTGCTCACCAATGACGGCGGGCTCAAGCGCCTGCTCGAGCTGCCGGCGACCGGCTGGCTGCGCCGCTATCGTGTGCGGGTCTACGGCAGTGTCGATCGGGAAGCACTTGGCTCGCTGGCCGACGGTATCGAGATCGACGGCATCCGCTATGGGCCGATCCGGGCCGAGGAGGAGAGCCGGACCGGGGCCAATGCCTGGCTCAAGGTCGGCCTGCGCGAGGGCAAGAACCGGGAGGTGCGGCGCGTGCTCGGCCATCTCGGCCTCGAGGTCAGCCGGCTCATCCGGACCGCCTACGGGCCGTTCCAGCTCGGCCGGCTGGCGCGCGGCGACGTCGAGGAGGTGACTCCCAAGGTGCTCAAGGAGCAGCTCGGCGGGCTCGGCGCCGGGCTCGACCTGCCGGAGTCGAAGAGCCACAGCCACGAGCGTCGCCAGGCCCGGGATCGCCGGCCGCCGGCCGCCGGCGCGGCTTGAGCCCGCCCCGGATCATTGCCGGCCGGCATCGCGGCCGCCGTCTCGAGGTTCCGCCCGGCGACGCCGTCCGGCCGAGCGCCGAGCGGCTGCGTGAGGCGCTCTTCAGCATGCTGGAGCACGGGCAGCCGGCGCTGCGGGGCTGCAGGTTCCTCGACCTCTTCGCCGGCTCGGGCGCCATCGGCCTCGAGGCCCTGTCGCGCGGCGCTGCCGAGCTCTGCCTGGTCGAGGTGGACCGCCGGGCGGCGGCGGCGGCCCGGCGCAATGTCGAGACCCTGGGCGAGACCGCCCGGACCCGGCTGGTCGTCGCCGATGCGACCCGGCTGCCGCCGGCCGGCGAGCCTTTCGCCATTGCCTATCTGGACCCGCCCTACGGCAGCGGCCTCGCACCTGCCTGTCTCGCCGGGCTCGCGGCGGGCGGCTGGCTCGCAGCCGAGGCTCTGGTGGTGGTAGAGATCGCCGCGCGCGAGGCGCTGGCAGCGCCCCCGGGCTTCGTTCCGTTCGACGAGCGCCGCTACGGTGCCGGGCGGATCGTCCGGCTGCGCTTCGGTGCCGGCAGCTGAACCGGACCAGCGTCGCCGGCTAACCAAACCTAAAGGAAAGCCTGCCATTCTCGGATCAGCCCGCAATCCGAACGGCAGCACATGCGCGTCCTCACGCTTCTTCTCTTCATGCTCGCGGTCTTTCTCATCAACGCGCACTTCATCCGCGTCGGCGAGGAGGAGAACCGCATCTGGCCGCCCATGGTGCTGGCTCTCCTGAGCCTGATCCTGCTACTGCGCACGCCCAATCTCCTGCGCGTCAACTGGAAGCTCCTGGTCAGCCCGGTCGTGCTGCTCTTTGCCTTCAATCTCGTCTGGCTCGGCATCGTCCAGTTCTGGTCGGTGGCGCCGGCCGGCGGCCGCAGCCACATCATCCTGCTCTGGCTCACGCTGGTGGCCGCTCTTACCCTCTCCGAGGAGCGCCCCTACCGCACGGCCCTGGCCTTCGTCGGCTGCCTCTGCATCGTCTACGCCTGGAGCTGGGCCGGTGCCGCCGCCGGGCAGGACTGGGTGGTGCTCGACCGCTCGCAATGGCGGCTCAAGGGCGTCATGGCGCACCCGCAGATGCTGGCCCTGGTGGCGATCGCCGGAGTGATCGTGGGGCTCATCTGGCAGCTCAACCGGCAGACCGCCGGTGCCGTGCCGCATCGCGGCCGCATGGCAGCTTTCATCCTGGTCTCGCTCGTCACACTGCTGGCGACGCAAGGCCGCTCGCTCACCGCCTTCTTCGTGGTGACGCTCTTCGTCGTCTATTTCTTCCACATCAAGGGGCCGAAGCGGATCTGGGTCCTCTTCGGCGGCATCACCATCGGGATCGCGCTCTACGTGGCCGTCGACATCATCCTGCCGATGATCAGCCGCGGTCAGGAGGAAACCCTTTCCGGCCGCACGATCGTCTGGGAGCTGACGCTGCGGGAGATCGCCAAGGCGCCCTTCCTCGGTTTCGGCTTCGGGACCTACCAGGATTATTTCTCCAGGTTCTACAACAACTGGTCGCCCGGCCATGCGCACAATCTCTGGCTGCAGGTCACCTTCGAATCGGGGCTGGTCGGGGCCGTGCTCTACACCTTCTTCCTGTTCGCCCTGGTGCAGCGGGGCTACCGCTTCCAGCGCGACACCGGCCTCGTCTCCTACACGCTCTGCCTCACGATCTTCTGCCTGATGGGCGGCATGACCAGCGTGTTCCTCGGCGAGAAGCTGTCGACGCTCTACGGCCTCCTTCTGCTCCTGGCGGTGCAGGAGGAGCGGTTGCGGCTGGAGGCGCTGGCGCATCAGAGGGCCGGGACGCTGCCGGCGCAGCGATCCTTGCCTTTGCCGGCGGATGCGGTGGCGAAGCCGCCGGGTTCGGTCCCGCAGCCGGCTTGAGCCCGTCACCCGGCTGGCCGGCCTGGCGGCAGCCCTCAGGCAGCCTGCAATAGCATGATACGAGATGTGGCAGGCTCGCCGAGCGCAAGTGTGCCGGACGTTCTATCAGCCCCTTTGATGGCGTTGCGGGTCGAGCATGGTTGAGAACGGAAAGCAGACGAGCCTTGCGCCGGCTGACCAGCCGGTTCGGGATCGGCTGTGGCCGGTCGGATTTCCATCGGTCGGCAGTGTGTCCGTGGATGGTCGACCGACGAACGCCCTGACGAGTGCCGACCCGGGCCCCGCGCCCGGCTGGTCGTCGGTCGCCGGCGGTTGCGCCGGGGCGCTTTCGTGAGCGACCTTGTGGGCCCCCTCGTCGAGACGGCGGGCATCGCCGCCGGCATTGCCTATATCGGCCTTGCCCTCCTCCTCGGGCGGCGGGCACCGGCGCTGGCCGGGGTACCGGTCCTGCCCATGGTCACTGCCATTCTGGCCGGCGCTTTCGCCGGTTTCCTCACGGGCGCTGTCGGGCCGGTCGCCGCGCGGCCGGGCGCCTTTGTCGAAACCCTCGGCTGGGTCGCCTTCCTCGCCTTGCTCGGCCATGCGTTCGCCGATTCGGCCGGTCGCTGGCTCGCCGCCCTGACCCTGCCGCTGATCGCCGCGACGGCGTCGATGGCGCCCATGGATCCATGGTTGATGACCACGGGCGGCGCGGCCGTCATCGGCCTCTTCCTGGTGCTGGCGCAGGCTCTGGCTGGGGCGTTCGGCGAGGCCGGGCGGCGGCTCCTCCTGCTCGGGCTCGGCCTCGGCTTTGCCTTCGACCTGATGATTGCCGGTCTCGCTCTGGCCGACGCGCCCGGCCTCGCGGCCGCCGAGGCGGCGCGGCCGATCCTGCGCGCCAGCCTTGTCCCGCTGCTCGCCCTCGCCACCAGCCCGGCGCTGGCGCGGCCGGGCCGCATCGTCCCCTCGGCGGCACTCCGTCGGCTTGCCCTGCTGGCCCTGCTGACCTTGCTGGGCCTTGCTGCGGTCAGCACCGGGGCTGGCTGGCTCGGGACCAGGCTCGGTGCGGCCCTGGCGCTCGCCGTCGGCCTCCCTGCCGGCATCTTCGTGCTCGCTTTGGGCGCAGCGCCAGGCGCCGGAACGCGCCTGGAGAGCTGGCTGCGCCGCCATCTGCCGGTGCATCGCCATGACTACAGGCAGGTCTGGCCGACCTTCGTCGAGGTGCTCACCGGCGCCGATCCGCGGCCGAGCGACGATTTGCCGGAGCGCGTCATCCGCGCCGTCGCCGGCACGGTCGGTGCCGAGGGCGGTGGCATCTGGCTGGTCGGGCCGGACCACAGCTTCCGCCGCCTTGCGAGCCTCGCCTTGCCGTCGCCCACCGCGGCTACCGGCCTGGCACCGGACCTGGCGGCAGCCCTGCTCGCCGCCGACGGGCCGTTGCCGATGACGGAGCCGCTGCCCGGCGGTGGCCCGTGGCCGCCATTCCTGCCACGCCCGGCCGCGGCCTGGCTGGCCCTGCCGCTGATCCACAAGGAGGCGCTCTTCGGCCTCATGGTGCTCGCCGGTCCGCCCGGGCGTCGTCACCTCGACGATGAGGACCGTGAGCTCCTGCGTCTCGTGGCACGCCAGGCGGCCTCCTACCTCGCCGAGGACGAGACTGCCCGGCAGCTCGCGGACGCGCGTCAGTTCGAGAGCTTCACCCGCCGCTTCGCCTATATCATGCACGATCTGAAGAACGTCGGGAGCGAGCTGACGCTGACCTTGGCCAATGCCCGTCGGCATCGCGACAACCCGGCCTTCTACGACGACCTCCTCGAGACGCTGGAAGCCTCGGCCGATCGCCTGGACCGGCTGCTCGCCCAGCTCCGCAATGAACGCCAGCCGCGCCTCGAGCCAGTAGCCCTGGCACCGCTGCTGCGGCGGCTCGCCCGGAACCGTGCCGATCGGCGCCTCGTCCTGGCCGAGCCATTGCCGCCACTTGCGGCGCGAGTCGAAGCGGATGCGCTGGAGGCAGCACTCGATCACCTGGTCGACAACGCGCTCGCGGCACTCGATGTCGGGGGGCGCCTGACCCTCGGTCTCGAGCGGCGCGAGCGCATGGCGACCGTGCTCGTCGAGGACGACGGCCCGGGCCTGCCGCCCGGCCTCGTCGACGCCGCCGGCCGTGGCCGCCCGTTCACCAGCCGCAAGCCGGGTGGCCTCGGCCTCGGCCTCGACCAGGCCCGCCATACGGTGGAGAGGATGGGCGGCCGGTTCGAGCTGGTGAGCCGGCCAGGTCGCGGCACCGCCGTGGTCCTGCATCTGCCGGCCCTGCAGGAAGCGGCCGGGGAGGAAGTGCCCGCATGACCGGCCGGCGTCTCCTCGTCGTCGAGGACGACCTCGCTTTGCAGAAGCAGCTGCGCTGGGCGCTCGACGCGTTCGAGGTGCTGCAGGCCAACGCCCGCGAGCAGGCGCTCGCCATGCTGCGTGCCGAGGAGCCGCCGGTCGTGCTGCTCGACCTCGGCCTGCCGCCGGATCCGGGCGGGGTCAGCGAGGGCTTTGCCACCCTTCGCCAGGTTCTCGACCTCGTGCCGTCGACCAAGATCGTCGTGATGACCGGCCAGGAAGGGCGGCAGCACGCCCGCGACGCCATCGCCGCGGGCGCGCACGACTTCCACCAGAAGCCGGTGGACCCGGACCAGCTCGGCCTTCTGCTCGCCCGCGCCTTCTATGTCGGCGAGCTCGAGGCCGAGAACGAGCGCCTGCAGACGCGCGCCCGGCAGAGCCGGATGCCCGGCATCGTCGGTGACAGCCCGGCGATGCTCAAGCTCTACCGGGCGCTCGAGCGGGCCGGGCCCACCGATGTCAGCGTCGCCCTGCTCGGCGAGAGCGGCACCGGCAAGGAACTCGTCGCGCACGCGCTGCATTCCCTCAGCCCGCGCCGCGACCGCCGCTTCGTCGCGATCAATTGCGCCGCCATCCCGCCGACCCTGCTCGAGGCCGAGCTCTTCGGTTACGAGCGCGGCGCCTTCACCGGCGCCTTTCGCCAGACCCCCGGCAAGATCGAGCTGGCCGACCGCGGCACGCTCTTCCTCGACGAGATCGGCGACCTGCCGCTCGACCTCCAGGCCAAGCTCCTGCGGTTCCTGCAGGAGCGTGTCGTCGAGCGGCTCGGCGGTCGCCAGGAGATCGCGATCGACGTCCGGGTCGTCTCGGCGACGCACCGCAAGCTCGAGGACCTCGTCGCGAGGGGCGGCTTCCGTGAGGACCTCTACTACCGCCTGGCGGAGCTCAGCCTCGAGATCCCGCCCTTGCGGGACCGCGCCGGCGATGCGCTGCTGCTCGCCCGGCACTTCCTCTCCCGCTTCGGCCCGGAGCTCGGCAAGCAGCGCATCGGCGTCTCGGCCGACGCACTGGCCGCGATCGACACCTATGCCTGGCCGGGCAATGTGCGCGAGCTGCAGAACCGCCTGAAGCGGGCGATCATCATGTGCGAGGGGCGGCGCATCGGCCGATGTGACCTTGATCTCGCCACCGAGGACGAGTCGCAGGCCGTCCTCAACCTGCGCCAGGAGCGCGAGCGGGCGGAGCTCGGCGCCCTCCGTCGCGCCTTGGCCCGGTCGGAAGGCAATATTTCGCGCGCCGCCCGGCTGCTCGGTGTCAGTCGCCCGACCCTCTATGATCTCCTGCGGCAGCACGGCCTGCGTGACTGAGATGTCAGAGTGACCTGCAAGATGAAACCTGTAAATAATATCGACGATATTTTGTTCTTTCTGCCAGTTGCTCGCTGTTTTTCTTGACACCTTGCGTACCGCCATGCACCACATGGCCGTGTTGTTGAAGCCAATGTCGCGCGCCTTGCAGCTGCCGGGCATGACGCGCACGGCAAGCGATCCGGTCGTGGTCGCGGATGCGATGGTGGTGGCGCTGCCGACATCGGCTTCGAGGCGAGGGGACCTCATGGTCCCGGACTTCCAGGGCCCGCCCGTGCATACGAGGCGGGCCCTTTTTTTGCGTCGGGGCGTCTGCGCCGCGCTGCCGGCATGGGCATGCGGCCGGCCCCGGCACTGACCCTCGCGACTTGCGCCGGCGACCTGCCGTGGCACATTGCGCCGCGGCGGCCACGCCTCATCCCGCCCGGCCGCCTTGAGCATGCGAGGTCGGTGACGGATGCAGGATCGAACCGCCAGGCAGCCCGCTACCATGCCGGCCAGCCGGTCGCATGCGGCGCCGTCGCCCGCCGAACGCCCGGTCGCGGGCGGCCGGGCAGGGCGCCTGCTGTCCTTTCTCGGCCGCCTCGGCAAGACGAGCGAGATCGGGGTGCGGTTCTTCACGCTCGCCGTGCTGCGCTGGGTGGCCCTGGTCGGCCAGACCTTCACCATACTGGTGGTCCATTTCTCGCTCGGCATCGAGCTGCCCATGGTCTGGCTGGTGCCGGCCCTGCTGCTCACCTTCGCGATCAATGTCGGCGTTCAGGTCAGGGGCACGCCGACCGCCCGGCTCGGCGCGCGGCAGACGTTTTTCCTCACCCTCTTCGACGTGCTGCAGCTTGCCTTCCTGCTGGTCGTCACCGGCGGCGTGCAGAATCCCTTCACGGTGCTCCTCGTGCTGCCGGTCGGGCTTGCCGCCGCGACGCTGGACCGGGGACCGACCGCGATCCTGACTGCGGTAGCGCTCGCCGCCCTTGCCCTCATGGCGGCCATCCCGACCGAGCTGCCCTGGCTCGACGGCGGGCTGCGCCTGCCGTCGCTCTACCTCTTCGCCGCGTGGCTGGCGCTGTCGCTGACGGTGGCGCTGGTCGCCGTCTATGTTTGTCAGCTCGCCTCGGAAGCCCGCCGCCATGCGCTCGCCCTGTCGGCCTTGCAGCTCGCCCTCGCCCGCGAGCAGGAGCTCTCCGCCCTGGGCGGCCAGGCGGCGGCGGCCGCCCACCTCCTCGGCACGCCGCTCACCACCATCAACGTCATCGCCAAGGAGCTGGTTCGCGAGCTGCCGGCCACGAGCCCGCTGCTCGAGGACGCGAACGAGCTGCTCGTCCAGGCGCGGCGCTGTCGCGAGACCCTCGCCAGCCTGGGGAGTGGCCAGCGCGATGCGGCGCATGCCGCTTTCACCCGGGCACCGCTGTCCGGCCTGCTCGGCACCATCGCCGATACCTGTCGCGTCGAGCCCGTGACGATCGATATCGACGTCGACGTCGAGCCGGGGCTCGAGGAGCCCCGCATCGTGCTCGCACCGGAGCTGCGCCACGCAATTGCCAATCTCGTCGACAACGCCGTCCGTTTCGCCCGGACGCGGGTGGGCATCACGGTCGCCGTGGCGCATGCCGGCATCGCCGTCGAGATCGCGGATGACGGCCCGGGTTTCCGGCCGGAGGTGCTCGACTGGCTCGGCGAGCCCTATCTCTCCACGCGCCGCGAGGAAGGCGGGCTCGGCCTCGGTGTGTTCATCGCCAAGACGCTGCTTGCCCGAACGGGTGCTTCGATGCATTTTGCCAACCGAGACAAGTTGTCTCACCGGGAAGAAGGCGCCGTGGTCCGCATCTTCTGGCCATCCGGTGCCCTGGAAATGCTCGGACGGGAGTCCGCCGATGACGAATGAAGGCTTCGATGCCGCCGTGGACGACAAGCCCTTGCCCCGGTTTGTGGGTTCGGATGCCCCTGTGCTCATGCTGGTCGACGACGATGCCCCGCTGCGGCGCAGCCTGCAGCGTGCCATGGAGCGACGCGGCTTTCAGGTCTATGCCGGCGAGAGCCTGAAGGAGGGGCTGAACATCGCCCATTCGGTGAAACCGGCCTATGCGGTGATCGATCTGCGACTGGAGGACGGCTCGGGCATCGACCTCGTCGCCCGGATCCGCGAGTTGCACCCGACCGTCCGTATCGTCGTGCTCACCGGCTACGGCAACATCGCCACGGCGGTGGCCGCCATCAAGGCGGGTGCCGTCGACTACCTCGCCAAGCCGGCCGACGCGGACGACGTCATTGCGGCCCTGCTTGCCACCGGCAGTGGCCTGCCGCCGCCGCCGGCCAACCCGATGTCGGCCGACCGGGTGCGCTGGGAGCACATCCAGCGGGTCTTCGAGCAGTGCAATCGCAACGTGTCGGAGACGGCGCGACGGCTCAACATGCATCGCCGCACCCTGCAGCGCATCCTCAACAAGCGGGCACCCAAGGAATAAGCGAGCGCCGCATCCCGACCTTCGGTCCGCCGGGCCGGAAGGGGCCGAGAGGAATGGCGGGCCCGCGGCGAGCCAGAACGCAGCATGGAGGGGCACCGAATGATCGCCGGAGCCGACGACACGAGCACCGCCCCGGCGGAACCGACCGCAAAGCGGCTTCTGCTGGTCGATGACGACGCGCCGCTGCGCCGCAATCTCGTCCGCTCGCTCGAGCGGCTCGGCTTCGTCGTCGCAACGGCGGCGAGCGTGCGCGAAGCCTATGAGGTGGCGGGCGAGTTCCTGCCCGAACTCGCGGTGGTCGACCTGAACCTCGAGGATGGTCACGGCATGGAGCTGGTCGAGAGCCTGCAGGAGCTGCGCCCGGGCCTCAAGGTCGTGGTGATGACGGGCTATGACAGCATCGCGTCCAGCATCGTCGCCACCAAGGCCGGCGCCATCGGCTATCTGCCGAAGCCCGTGAAGCCCGAGGAGCTCGTCGCCGTGCTCGAGGGCTCGGCCGAGCCCGCCCTCGACGACAGCCCGATGTCGGCCGACCGAGTGCGCTGGGAGCACATCCAGCGCGTCTTCGAGCAGTGCAACCGCAACGTCTCGGAGACCGCGCGCCGCCTCAACATGCACCGCCGGACGCTGCAGCGCATATTGAGCAAGCGTGCGCCGAGGCCATGAGACCGGCTTCATGAGCCGACCGATCGAGGACTATGCGGTGATCGGCGACACGCGCACCGCAGCACTCGTCGGCAAGGACGGATCGATCGACTGGCTCTGCGTACCGCGCTTCGATGCGCCGGCCTGCTTTGCCGCGCTGCTCGGTGATCGCGACAACGGTCGCTGGCAAATCGCGCCGGTCGATGCCACGGCGACCGTCCGCCGCCGCTATCGCGATGCGACGCTGATCCTCGAGACCGAGTTCACCACCTCCACCGGCGTGGTGGCGGTCGTCGACTTCATGCCCCGCCCGGACCGGGATGGGCAGGTCGATGTGGTGCGCCTCGTCGAGGGCCGGCGGGGCACGGTCGACATGCACACCGAATTCGTCCTGCGCTTCGACTACGGCTCCGTGGTGCCCTGGGTGCAGAGCCGCACCTATGGCCTGCGCGCCGTTGCCGGCCCCGACGCCGTCCGCTTCGAGGCGCCGATCGAGCTGGAGAGCGAGGACTTTCGCACCAAGGGGCGCTTCACCGTTGCCGAGGGCGAGACCCACCCCTTCCGGCTTACGTGGTTCCCGTCGCATCGGGCAGGGCCCGTCGTCGGTGACTGGCCGGAGGATCTCGCCGCTTGCGCGGCCTGGTGGCACGACTGGGCCATGCGCTGCACCTATGAGGGTCCTTATCGCGACGCCGTGCTGCGCTCGCTGATCGTGCTGAAGGCGCTGACCTATGGCCCGACCGGCGGCATCGTCGCGGCGGCGACCACGTCGCTGCCCGAACGGCTCGGCGGCTCGCGCAACTGGGACTATCGCTATTGCTGGATACGCGATTCCACCCTGACACTCGATGCCCTTGCCTCCTCGGGGTTTCTCGCCGAGGCCCGGGCCTGGCGCGACTGGCTGCTCCGGGCAGCGGCCGGCAAGCCTTCGCAACTGCAGATCATGTACAGCGTGACGGGCGAGCGGCGGCTCCAGGAAGCCGAGTTGCCGTGGCTCGCCGGCTACGAAGGGAGCCGGCCGGTGCGCATCGGCAACGCCGCGCATGGCCAGGTGCAGCTCGACGTCTATGGCGAGATGATGGATTCCTTCCACGTCGACAGGATCCATGGCCTGCCGGCGCTGGAGGAGGCCTGGCAGCTCCAGCGCGTGCTGCTGGAGTCGCTCGAGACGGCCTGGCGGCAGCCGGACGAAGGCATCTGGGAGGTGCGCGGCCCGCCCCGCCATTTCACCCATTCCAAGGTCATGGCCTGGGTCGCCTTCGACCGCGCGGTCAAGGCGGTCGAGGCCTTTGGCCGGGACGGGCCGGTCGAGCACTGGCGCCAGGTGCGTGACGCGATCCACGACGACGTCTGCGCCAACGGCTTCAATGCGGAGCTGAACAGCTTCGTC
>JAUIID010000052.1 GCA_030431615.1 Alphaproteobacteria bacterium | reverse complement strand
AGGCGGCGTTCGGCGTAAGCAACGGCCTGGGTGGCGATGAAGTTGATGGCGAGGTAGAGGGCGCCGGCGACGATGAAGACTTCGACCGGGCGGAAGGTCTGGGCGATGATGGTCTTGGCGATGCCGGTGATCTCGAGGATGGTGATGGTGGAGGCGAGGGAGCTCGCCTTGACCATGAGGATGACCTCGTTGCCGTAGGCGGGCAGGGCCTGGCGGATGGCGACGGGGAAGGTGATGCGGCGGAAGAGCTGGGTGGGGCTCATGCCGACGGCGCGGCCGGCTTCGAGCTGGCCGTGCGGCACGGACTGGATGCCGCCCCGGATGATCTCGCTGGTATAGGCGCCGGTATTGAGGGTGAGTGCCAGGATGGCGCAGAACCAGGCGTCGCGGAAGAGCCACCAGAGGCCGATATCCTGGAAGAACGGGCGGAACTGGCCGGAGCCGTAATAGATGAGGAAGAGCTGGACGAGGAGTGGCGTGCTGCGGAAGACATAGACGAAGCCGTAGGCGGGGGCGCTGAGCAGCGGGTTGGGGCTCAGCCGCATGAGGGCCACGAGCACGGCCAGCACGAAGCCGATGGCCAGCGCCTGGCCGACGAGGAGGAGGGTGGTCGGCAGGCCGCCGGCGAGGCGGGTGGCGACGTCGGCGAGCTGGGCCCAGTCCATCAGGTGCTGGCCATCAGGTTTCACACATCAGGCGCGCCTGACGCCGCGATTGGCCCAGCTCTCGGCGCGGAGGAATCCCTGGTTGGAGAGCGAGGTGAGGCCCAGATAGAGGAGGGCGGCGACGACGTAGAAGGTGAAGGGCTCCTTGGTCGAGCCCGCCGCGATCGCCGCCTGGCGCATGATCTCGACGAGGCCGATGACGGAGATGAGCGACGTATCCTTGAGGGTGAACTGCCAGACATTGCCGAGGCCGGGGAGCGCGTAGCGGGCGACCTGCGGCACCAGCACCCGCCAGAAGCGCTGGCGGCGGGTCATGCCGATGGCGATGGCGGCCTCGACCTGGCCCTTCGGCACGACCAGGACGGCACCCCGGATCACCTCGGCCGAGTAGGCGCCGGCGCTGGCGCCGATGCAGATCGTGCCGGTGAGGAAGATGGGAAGGTCAATGTAGCCCTCGTAGCCGAACATGCCGCTGGCGATGGCCCGAAGCGCGGCCCCGCCGCCGAAGAAGACGAGGTAGATGACGAGGAGCTCGGGGATGCCGCGGATGACGGTGGTGTAGGCCTCGGCGATCCAGCGGAGCGGCAGCCAGGAAGAGAGCTTCATGGCGGCGAGGCCGGCGCCGATGGCGATGCCGAGCGCGTAGGCGGAGATGGCGACGGCGAGGGTGACGACGGCGCCCAGCGCCATCTGGTCACCCCAGCCGGCATCGCCCCAGGCGAGGAGCGTCAGGTCCACGGGGCCGGGGCCGTCTTCGGGCTCAGCTCGAGGCGGCGCTGTCGAAGCCGAACCACTTGATGGCGAGCTCGCTCACCGTGCCGTCCTCGAGGGCGGACTGGATGGCGGCATTGAACTTCTCCGTCAGCGCCTTGTCCTCCTGGCGGATGCCGACGCCGACGCCCTTGCCGAAGATGCCGCGGGCGAAGCCCGGCCCGACCCGGGTGAAGTCGTCGCCGAGGTCGCCCTCGAGCAGCGGCTGCCAGCCGCTCTGGTCGGCCAGTGCGATGTCGATCCGGCCGGCCTGGAGGTCGAGGTCGAGGTTCTCCTGGCTGTCATAGGTGCGGATGTCGATGTCGCCCATGTACTCGCGCAGGAAGTTCTCGTGGATGGTGGCGGTCTGCACGCCGACCGTGAGGCCGTCGAGCAGCTCCTTCAGCTGGTCGATGAGCGCCTGCTCGTCGGGCGCGATCTCGGTCATGTCGACCCGGGTCTCGGGCAGGCCGGCAGCGGCGAGGTCGCTCTCCTTCGGTGCCACGAAGATCGCGGGCGTGGTCGCGTAGGAGCGCGAGAAGTCGATGACCTCGAGGCGCTCGTCGGTGATCGACATGCCGGCCATGATGGCGTCGTAGCGGCCGGCCTGGAGGGCGGGGATGATGCCGTCCCAGGCCTGGGCGACGATCTCGCAATTCGCCTCCATGCGGGCGCAGAGCTCGGTCGCGAGGTCGATCTCGAAGCCCTCGAGCTGGCCCGCCGCGTTGGTGAAGTTCCAGGGGGCGTAGGCGCCCTCGGTGGCGATGCGGATGGTGCTCCAGTCCTGGGCGGCGGCGTTGCCGGCGAGGAGGAGGCCGGCGGCGAGGGCGACGAGTGGCGAGGACTTCATCTGCAGGAATCTCCCGATCGACTAGAGGACACTGGCGAGGAAGCGGCGGCAGCGCTCGCTTCGGGGGTTGCCGAAGAGCTCGGCCGGGGAGTTCTCCTCCTCGACCCGGCCATCGGCGAGGAACATGACGCGGGTCGAGACCTCGCGGGCGAAGCCCATCTCGTGGGTGACGACGACCATGGTGCGGCCCTCGGCGGCGAGGTCGCGCATGACCTTCAGGACCTCGCCGACCAGTTCCGGGTCGAGGGCCGAGGTCGGCTCGTCGAAGAGCAGCACCTGCGGCTGCATGCAGAGGGCCCGGGCGATGGCGACGCGCTGCTGCTGGCCGCCGGAGAGCTCGACCGGGTAGGCGTCGTGCTTCTCGGCGACGCCGACCCTGGCGAGGAGGTCCATCGCACGGTCCCGGACCTCGGCTTTGGGCTGGCGCAGCACGGTGACCGGCCCTTCCATGACGTTCTGGATGACCGTCATGTGCGACCAGAGATTGAAGCCCTGGAAGACCATGCCGAGCCGGGCGCGGATCCGGCCGAGGGCGGCCTGGTCGCTGACCACGGGCAGGCCGCGGCGGCTGGTGTGGACGCGGATCTCCTCGCCGCCGACGACGACGCGGCCGCTGTCCGGCGTCTCGAGGAAGTTGATGCAGCGCAGGAAGGTGCTCTTGCCCGAGCCCGAGGCGCCGATGATGGAGATGACGTCCTCGGCTTGGGCGGCGAGCGAGATCCCCTTCAGCACCTCGTGCCTGCCGAAGCGCTTGTGGATGTCCTCCGCGAGCAGGGCGGTTCCGCTCTGGGCTGCCTGGTTCATGTCGTGAGGCGCTCACCGTTGCTCGCATGACGGTAGAGAGGCAGGGCGAAGGCGGCAAGCCTCGGTGCCGGGAGCGGCCGATTGGACGCAGCCTGCGGTCGGGGCTATGGCCCGGATCCTGAGCCAAGGGAGGGAGCATGCCTTATCTGGTGGATGACGGGAGTCTTTCGGGTCGGCTGATCGCCGGCAGCGCCGGTGCCTGGGACCGGTTCACGCGGCACGCCTTCGTCGCCGGGCTGCAGGACGGCAGCCTGCCCGAGGCGGCCTTTCGCCACTATCTCGTGCAGGATTACCTCTTCCTCGTCCATTTCGCCCGCGCCTGGGCGCTGGCCGCCCTGAAGGCCGAGGACATAAGGACGATCCGCGAGTGTGCAGCGACGCTGCATGCGCTCATCGACGAGGAGATGCAGCTGCACATCGCCTATTGCCGGGGCTTCGGCCTCGACGAGGCGGCCATGGCGGCCACGCCCGAGCATCCGGCCAATGTCGCCTACACCCGCTACGTCATGGAGCGCGGGCTGGCGGGCGACCTGCTCGACCTGCTCACGGCGCTCGCACCCTGCGTCATCGGCTATGGCGAGATCGCCGCGCGGCTCGTGGCCGACCCCGCCACGCGGCTCGACGGCAACCCGTATCGGGCGTGGATCGAGACCTATGCCGGCGCCGACTACCGGGGCGTGGCCATGGCCGCCGCGGCCCAGCTCAAGCGCGTCGCCGCCGCGCGCATCGGCTCGGATTGGGAAGTGAGCCCGCGCTGGCCGGCGCTGCAGCACACCTTCACGACCGCCACCGAGCTCGAGGTCGGCTTCTGGCAGATGGGGCTGGATGCCCATTGAGCCAGTTGTGCAGAAGGTGTATAAGGTAGGATCCATCTGCACATCGGGTTCATGACATGCGCACCAATATCGACATCGATGAGAAGCTGATCGAGGAGGCCCGGCGGGTCACCGGGCTCGCCAGCAAGAAGGCCATCGTCGAGGCGGCCCTGGAAGAGCTGGTACAACGTGCTCGGGAGCGGGAGGCGCTGGATTATTTCGGCAAGCTGCCATGGGAGGGCAATCTCGAGGAGAGCCGCAAGGGGCGGACGTTCGAGTGATACTTGTCGACAGCAGCGTCTGGATCGACTTCTTTCGGGGCGTCGATACGAGCGGTTGCCTCAAGCTCAAGGAGCTTATTGGCCGGAGGCTAGTGCTGGTCGGCGACCTGATGCTCGTCGAGGTGCTCCAGGGCTTCGGCAACGAGCGCAATGCGCAAAAGGCGGCGCAGGTTCTCGATGGCTTTCAACAGGCTTCGATCGTCGACGCGCAGATCTCCCGGCGGGCGGCGGAATACTATCGCCTGCTGCGCGCCCGGGGCATCACCGTGCGCAAGACGATCGACCTCCTGATCGCCACGCGCTGCATCGACAAGGGCTGGTGGCTGCTGCACAACGACCGCGACTTCGAGCCGCTGCGCGAGCATCTGGGCCTGCGCGTGCTCGGTGATTGAGCAACTGCCAACGGTGACCGCCATGACCCCGGACGAGCTTCTCGACATCGCCATGGCCGTCAGCGAGGCGGCGCGGCCGGTGCCGCTCGGCTATTTCCGCAAGCCGCTGGAAATCATCGCCAAGGCCGACGAATCGCCGGTGACGGTGGCGGATCGCGAGACCGAACGGGTGATGCGCGCCCTCCTCGCCGAGCGCGTCCCCGACCACGGCATCTTCGGCGAGGAGCACGGCCGGGAGCGGCTCGACAGCCGGTTCGTCTGGGTGCTCGACCCGATCGACGGCACCAAGTCCTTCATCACCGGCTTCCCGCTCTTCAACAACCTGATCGCCGTGCTCGACCAGGGCCGCCCGGTGGTCGGCGTGGTCGACACCCCGGCCATCGGCGAGCGCTACCACGCGGCGCGGGGCAAGGGCGCCTGGTTCAACGGTCAGCGGATCAACACCAGCGGCTGCACGAGCCTCGCCGAGGCGGTCGTCTACATGGCCGGCCACAGCCCGGCGGACCCGGCCGAGGCCGCGCGCTTCGCCCACCTGGAGGACAAGGGCCGGCTGCAGCGCCGGGGCTACGACGCCTATGTCTATGCCCTGCTGGCGGCCGGCCATCTCGACCTCATGGTCGAGACCGACCTCCAGCCCTACGACCACCTGGCGCTGGTCACCCTCATCGAGGAAGCCGGCGGGGCGATCACCGACTGGTCCGGCAACCCGCTCGGCCTCGACTCCAGGGGCGACGTGCTCGCCGCCGCGACACCGGAGCTGCACGCCGAGGCGCTGGCGGTACTCGCTCCGGCCTGAGGCCGCCAGCATGAGCGACGCCGCCTCGCGCATCCGCCCGACCATCGACCTCGACGCTCCCGGCAAGCGGCAGGGGCACCTGCATGTGCCGTGGAGCCGGGACGGGTCGGCCTGGGGTGCGGTGCGGCCGCCGATCACCGTTGTGCGCGGCGACAAGGGGCCGCATCTCCTGCTGCTCGCCGGCAATCACGGCGACGAGTACGAGGGCATCATTGCGCTCCTGAAGCTGGCCGAGCGGCTCGAGGCGGACGAGCTCGCCGGCACGGTGACCATCCTGCCCTCGCTCAACCACCCGGCCGTGCTCGCCGGCAGCCGCGCCTCGCCCATCGACCAGGGCAACATGAACCGGGTCTTCCCGGGCCGGCGCGTCGGCACGGTGACCGAGATGATCGCCGATTTCGTGCTGCGCGAGCTGGTCGCCCGCGCCGACGTGGTCGTCGACCTGCATGCCGGCGGCAAGAGCCTCGACTTCGTGCCGAGCGTCATCCTCCACGAGCTGCCCGTGCCGGACCACATGCAGCGCACCATGGAGGCCGCGCGGGCCTTCGGTGCGCCGCTGACCCTCCTCCTCGACGAGCTCGACATGGAGGGCATGCTGGACCTGCATGTCGAGCGGCTGGGCAAGATCTTCCTTTCGACCGAGCTCGGCGGGGGCGGCGGCACCACGCCCGAGCGCGTCGCCATCGCCGAGCGCGGGCTCGCAAACCTCCTCGTCCATTTCGGCCTGGTGGCGGGCGCGGTCGAGCTGCCCCGGCCGAGCCGGCTCATGACCGCCCCGAACGCGGGCTTCGTCGTCAGCGATGCGGCCGGCATCCTCGAGCCGCTGCTGCCGCTCGGCGCCGAGGTCAAGGCCGGCACACCCCTCGCCCGCATTCATTCGATCGAGGATGTCGGCGCGCCGGCCCGGAGCTTTGCCGCGCCGATCGACGGCCTGCTCTACGCCCGCCACCACCCGGGCCTGATCGGCCGGGGCGACTGCCTCGCCGTGCTCGGCCAGGACGCGGCACGGCCGGCCTGAAGCCTGCCCGGAAGCGCAAAAAAAGAGGGCCGCGGTTTGCACCGCGGCCCAGCTAAATAGGGAGGAAACGCCTCAAGTCGGGTGTCACAGGAGAAACCCATGAACACGAGACTGCTTATAAATGAGCAAAACCGGACGTTCAACCAATAACGTACCAAGAGACCCAAGTATCGTTTCGATTTTATTTGTTAGTTTATCTTAAGTTGCCTAAAATTTTAGGGAAATGCAAAAGACCTGGTGGTCCGGATAGGGCTCTGCACCGCGCGGGACAAAAAAAGAGGGCCGCGGCTTGCACCGCGGCCCAGCTATATAGGGAGGAAACGCCTCAAGTCGGGTGTCACAGGAGAAACCCATGAACACGAAACTGTTTATGCAAGAAGAAGACCTCCGCATCAACCATTAAGTGTTCAGACGGGTCAAGTATCGTTTCGATTTTGGCCGGTACTTGATCTTAAGTTTCCTAAAATTTTAGCGATCTGCCGGGGCGGGGCCGGCCGCCGGAAGGCCGACGACCCTGCCCCGTGCAGTCACTTCGAGCTGCCCGGACCTACAGCTTCACGGCCTCTTCGCGCGCCCAGAGGCGGAGCTGGCGGCAGGCTTTAAGAAAGCCCTCGATCGCCGACGCCTCGCCCAGCGGCACCAAGCCCTCGTCGGCATCCGCCTCGACACCGGCCTTTGCCAGCAGTGCCCCGGCACCCTCGGTGAAACCGATGAACTTGCAGTGGCTGAAGGCGTCCGCCACGAAATCGCGCGCCGTGGCTTCCTCCGTGAGCAGGGCCGCACCCTCTTTCGACAGCACGAGAGCCACCGCGTCGAACAGCACGGACGGGCCGCCATCGATCATGTGGTCGGCCTCGATCCAGCTGCCGTCGGATGCCTCGATGCCGCCGACGGCGGGTGCGATGAACTCCACCATGGCACCCTCGGCCTCGAATGCCTCGCACAGGCCGTTCACGAGCGCCGCGTCGGAGCCGGGGCCCACCAGCACGCCGAGCTTGCGCCCCGCGAAGCTATCGGGGCCGTTACGCAGGATGCTCAGCGCCGGCGAGAGCTCCAGATCGTCGCGCGTGGCGACGGCCGCTTCCGCCGCCGCCGGCATCTGGCGCATGCCGAGCTTCTCGGCCACCTGGCCGGCCAGCCCCTCGTCGATGTTGCGCAGATGCGCCACCATGCGCTCGCGAATCACCACCGTCTCGACCTTGGAGAGCTCGAAGGTCAGCGCCCGCGCGATGTGGTCCTGCTCCACCGCTGTCTGGCTCCGATAGAACTGCCGCGCCTGGCTGTAATGGTCGGCGAAGCTCTCCGGCCGCAGGCGCTGCTTCTGTCCTTCCTCGGCCGCGGCGAAGGAGCGAAAGCCGCGGCGCGGGTCGGGCCGTGGCCCCTCGCCCCACGAATTCGGCTGGTAGTTCGCCCGGCCGACCGGGTTGCGCATCGCCATGTGCCCGTCCTGCTGGAAGTGATGGAACGGGCATTTCGGCGCGTTGATCGGCAGGTGGGTGAAGTTGGTGCTGCCCAGCCGCTTCAGTTGCGTGTCGAGATAGGAGAAGTTGCGGCCCTGCAGCAGCGGGTCGTTGGAGAAGTCGATGCCGGGCGGCACGTTCTGGGTCATGAACGCCACCTGCTCGGTCTCCGCGAAGAAATTGTCCGGCATCCGGTCGAGCACCAGCCGGCCGACCGGTATCGGCTCTATCACCTCTTCCGGGATCAGCTTGGTCGGATCGAGCACGTCGAAGTCGAAGCTGTCGGCGAATTCCTGGTCGAAGAGCTGCACGCACAGCTCCCACTCCGGATAGTCACCGGCCTTGATGGCGCTCCAGAGGTCGCGCCGGTGGAAGTCCGGGTCGGCGCCGTTGATCTTGACCGCCTCGTTCCAGACCACCGACTGCAGGCCCTGCTTCGGCTTCCAGATGAACTTCACGAAGGTGGATTCGTCCTTTTCGTTCACGAGACGGAAGGTGTGGACGCCGAACCCCTCCATGAAGCGGAACGACCGCGGAATGGCCCGGTCGGACATGACCCACATGACCATGTGCATCGATTCGGGCGTCAGGCTGATGAAGTCCCAGAAATTGTCGTGCGCCGACTGCGCCTGCGGGAACGCGCGGTCCGGCTCCGGCTTCACCGCATGGATCACGTCGGGGAAGCGGATGGCGTCCTGGATGAAGAAGACGGGGATGTTGTTGCCGACGAGGTCCCAGTTGCCCTCCTGCGTGTAGATCTTCACGGCGAAGCCGCGCACGTCGCGCGCGAGGTCGAAGGAGCCCTTGGAGCCCGCGACGGTCGAGAACCGCACGAAGGCCGGCGTCTTCTCGCCGACGCGCTGGAAGATGTCGGCGCGCGTGTACTCGGCGAGCGAGCGGGTGGTCTCGAAGTAGCCGTGCGCGCCATAGCCGCGCGCGTGCACCACGCGCTCCGGGATCCGCTCGTGGTCGAAATGGAAGATCTTCTCGCGAAAGTGGAAGTCTTCCATCAGGGCCGGCCCGCGGGAGCCCACCTTCAGCGTGTTCAGATCGTCCGCGACGGGGCCGCCCTGGGCCGTTGTCAGGAGCGGCGTATCACCGTCCGCGACCTGATGCATGTCCCCGCCCTGGCCGCGCTCGAGCTTCTGGTCGTGGACCGAGACGGACTCGCGCGCAGACGAAGCACCCTTCCTACCGGCTTTCATGAATGACCCTCTCCTGTTGCAGACGAACCGCGCACGAGGTTGCGGCGGGGATGCGACGGCGCCGCGATCGGCAGCGTGCCGTCAGGCCGTCCACTGGCCGGCTGCCGGGCGGCCACACCCCTCGCGATCGGTTCGATGCACATTCCTCAGCGTTGACCCATGCCGCCGAACGGCGGTGCGGGGTCGAAGACCCGCACCTGCAGCCGATACCGGCGAGCAGGCGAAGAACGCCGGCACCGGTTGAAGGTTCCGCGAGAGCCCCGCGAGCGAGAGCGTCGTTGCCGCCCTCGCGCCCCTTACCGCCGGATCAGGCCGGCCTTGCTGCCGGCGATCAGGGTGGCGATGTCCATGAGGACGGAGGGCAGGCCGAGCCCGCCGTGGCAGGCGAGGTATTGGGGGGCCCAGGTGGGGTCGAACTTCTGCTTGAAGGCCCGAAGGCCGGCGAAGTTGTAGAACTCGTCGCCGCGCCGGTAGACGAGGGTGCCGAGGCGGTTCCAGGTGGAGGCGAGCGGGTGGTCGGCGAGACCGGCCAAGGGGGCGGCGCCGAGGCTGAACCAATGGTAGCCGGCCTTCTGGCCATGGAGCATGATCTGGGCGAAGAGCATGTCCATCAGGCCCTTGGCGACGTCGGGGCGGTAGCGCATGAGGTCGATCGAAAGCTCGTGCCGGTCGGCGCCGTGGAGGAGGTTGGCGAAGGCCACGACCCTGCCCGCCTGGCGGAGCACGGCGCAGTCGAACTCGGCCAGGTAGCGCTCGTCGAAGCGGCCGAGCGAGAAGCCCTTCTCGTGGCCGGACTTGATGGCGAGCCAGGCGTCGGAGACGGTCTTCAGCTCCGGCAGGAGGGCCGGCACGTCGGCCTTCGGCACGATGTCGAAGGTGATGCGCTCGCGCTCGGCGCGGCGGAGCGCCTGGCGGAAGTCCTGGCGCCGCTTGCCGGCGAGGGAGAAGTTGCGGAGGTTCACGGCCGCCACCTCGCCGGTCTTCAAGATGGCGAGGCCGAGGTCGAGATAGAGCGGCAGAAGGTCGGGCGAGAGGGCGTAGAAGACGGGCCGGCCGGCGGCCCGGTCGGCGAGTTCGGCGAGGCGCCAGACCAGCTCGCGCCCGGCCTCGGGATCGCCCACAGGATCGCCGAACACGACCCAGCTCCGGCCGGCCACGCCATACATCAGGAAGGCGTCGCCCTCGTCCGAGACGAGGAAGCGCTTGTCGCCGAGAAGCGCGAGCTGCGGCTGGGTGTCGGGGCAGGCGTCGAGCAGGCGGCGCACCGCGTCGGGAATGGGTTCCGGCGTCGCCGGGAGCGGGGCAGGGCGGCGGAGCAGGGTGTCGAGGGCGATGGCCGCCGCCGCCACGGCGAGCAGCAGGGAGACCCGAAGGAAGCGGGGCGCGTCGCCATGCCAGGCGAACGCCCACCAGAGGTCATCGCGGTACTCGACATGGCGAAAGGCGATGAAGCCGACCAGCGTCAGGGCCAGGAGGGTCACCAGCACGAGCAGCAGCCAGCCGGGCGTCGGGCGGAAGAGGCGCCAGTCGCCCCGCTGCCAGCTGGCACCGCGATAGAAGGCGTCGCGGTAGAGGACGAGCAGGCCGGCGATGACGGCGAGCAGCAGGGCCTCTTCCCAGTCGAGCCCGCGCAGGAGCGCGAAGACGGCGCCGGCGAGGAGCAGGACGACCGACGCGGTCCGCGCCAGCGCCATGCGGGCGAGGAGGCCGCGCGCCAGGACGACGAGGACGAGGCCCACGAGGCTCGCCGCCATGTGCGAGGCCTCGGCGAAGGGCAGGGGCAGGAGGTGGCCGAGCAGGTCGAGGCGGCTGCCTTCGGCCGGCAGGTTGCCGGTGAGCAGCAGCACCACCCCGCCCGTGAAGACGAGGCCGGCGGCCAAGGGCGGGACCAGGGGCCGGCCGATGCGCAGCGCCTTGCCGGCGACCGGGGCGAGCCCGCGCCTTCCCTCGTGGATGGCGAGTGCGAGCCCGGCCACGACGAGCGGCAGGAGGTAGTAGATGACGCGGTAGACGACGAGGGCGGCGATGACGTCGGGGTTGGTGCCGGCGCCGAGGCCAATCAGCACCGTCGCCTCCAGCACGCCGAGCCCGCCCGGCACGTGGCTCGCCGTCCCGGCCACGATGGCGGTGAGAAAGACGAGGAGGAAGACCGCGTAGCCGGGTTGCACATCGGCCGGCAGCAGCACGTAGAGCGCGGCGGCGGCGGCGCCGACATCGACGACGCCGAGGCCGATCCGCGCCAGCATGCCGGCGGCACCCGGCAGGACCAGGCGCCAGCCGAGGAGGGCGAGGGTGCGCGGGTTGCGGCCGAGCCACAGGACCATGCCGGCGATGGCGGCGAGGATCAGGGCGCCGAGCAGCCGGTCGAGCCTGGGATCGAGCCGGTCGAGCAGCGGCACGCCCGCCGGGTCGATCAGCATGGCGGCACCGAGGAGGGTGGCGACGCCGAGCCCGAAGGCGACCAGCCCGTTGCCGACGATATGCCCGACCTGGGCCATGTCGAGCCCGGCCCGGGCATAGAGCCGGTAGCGGATCGGCACGCCGGTCAGGACGTGGAAGCCCACCGTGTTGGCGACGGCGAAGCTGCTCGCCCCGGCGAAGGCGGCGATCCGCTTCGGCACCTTGCCGGGTGCCACCTGCTCCGCCCCGAGCACGTCGTAGAGCGCCATGGCGACGAAGCTCAGGGCCGTGAGCAGCACGGCGAGCAGGATCGAGCGGAGCGGCGTGGCGGCGAGCGCCGTCTCGATGTCGGCGACGTGGACCTCGGCCGAGACCTTGTGGATGACATAGGCGGCAAGCGCCACCACCGCCACGCCGACCAGGGGTGCCAGGTGCGGCAGGTGCCAGCGCGACCCCGGCTTCGCGTCGCCCGTGCCGGCGGCCGTCGCCATCCTAGCTCGCAGGCGCCACGTCGAGCCGGCAGACGATGCCGGCGAGCCGCTCGTCCGGGGCAGGGTAGCGCTGCAGCACGAGGGGGTCGTGGCCCGGCACGATGTGCGCCGGGCTCGCCGCCAGCTTTCGCAGGCGGTCATAGCCGCGGAGCGTCGCCTCGACGTCGTGGGTGATGATGAAGGGCTTGCCGAGCTCGACGTTCTCGTAGAAGTGCGCCGTGTCCGAGGCGAGCACGACGGGCCCTCGGGCGGTCATGACGCGGACGCACTGGATGCCCTTGGAGTGCCCGCCCAGGCGATGCACGGTGACGCCCGGCGCCACCTCGGCGCCGCCGTCGTGGAAGACGACCCGGCCGGAATAGACGTGCCGCACCATCTCGCAGACATGCTCGACGCTGAACGGCATCTGCAGCGCCGGGTAGCACATGCAGGCCCCCGTCACATAGGCCATCTCCGCCTCCTGCAGGTGGAAGCGGGCGGCCGGGAAGTCGGCGAGCGTGCCGGCATGGTCGTGGTGCAGGTGCGTGACGATGACGTCCTCGACGGCGAGCGTGTCGACGTCCAGCAGCGCCAGGCCCTCGCGCGGCAGCCGCTCCAGCCGGCGGCCGCGGCGTCCCGCCTCCGCGTGGTCGAAGCCGGTGTCGACGACGATCGTCCGGGCCGCGTTCCGGACCAGCCAGACATAGTAGTCGAGCGGCATGGGTGCGGTCTCGTGCGGGTCGAGCCCCATGAAGTTCTCGCGCCGGGTGCGCGCCGCCACGGTCCCGTAGCGCACCGCGAAGACTTCGTAGTGGTCGTCCGTCATGCCTGCCTCCCGCGTGTCGACACTCATCCGCCTGCCGTAGATACCACCGCCGCGCCTCCCGCACAGCGGCCATCGACAGCCGCAGAGACGGCGGCTACTCAGCCGCGATCGCCGCCCGAGCCCGCCCCCGAAACTGCCAGGTGTGCCCGAGGGAGGAGCCCGCTTGCCGTCGCAGCCCGACCCTTCGGCCCGGACCGGATCAGAAGGCGGCCAGCCGCCCGAGATCGGCTTTCGGGACGCCTTCCGCCAGCTCGGCGTCCTTTTCGAAGCACTCCGCCGCTCGCCCTACCGGCGTGCCTGCTTCCTCCTGACGTTCGGCCTCGTCGCCGTCATCTGCCTCAACATGCTGGGCCAGATCCGGCTCAACGCCTGGCAGGGTGATTTCTTCGACGCCCTCGAGCAGCGCCTGCCGGGAGCGCTCCTCGACCAGACCCTGATCTTTTTCGCTATCGTCCTGGTGCTGCTCCTCTTCGTCGTCGCCGAGACATGGTTCCGTGAGCTGCTCGAGGTGCGCCTGCGCGAATGGCTGACCCGCGACCTGCTCGACCAGTGGGTCACCGGCCGCCGTCCCTGGCTCCTCGGCTTTCAGGGCGACATCGCCGAGAATCCCGACCAGCGCCTGCAGGCCGACGCCCGCCAGCTCACCGAGCTCACCATCACGCTCGGCATCGGCCTGCTCCGCTCGACCCTCCTGCTCGTGGGCTTCCTCGGCGTGCTCTGGACGCTCTCCGCCGGCGCCGTCTTCCGGCTGGGCGGGAACGAGCTGCATGTTCCGGGCTATCTCGTCTGGTGCGCCCTCGCCTATGCCGCGAGCGGGTCCTGGCTGACCTGGCGGGTCGGCCGGCCGATGATCGGCCTCAACGCCGAGCGCTATGCCCGCGAGGCCGAGCTCCGTTTTGCCCTCGTCCGCATCAGCGAGAACGCCGAGGCGATTGCGCTCCACGACGGTGCGGCAGGCGAGCGCCGCCTGCTCGATCGCCCGGTCGACGCGGTGGTGGCGATCACCCGCCGCCTCGCCTATGCGCTGGCGCGCCTCACCTGGATCACCTCGGGCTATGGCTGGCTCGGCCTCATCGTCCCGGTCCTTGCGGCAGCACCGGGCTATTTCCAGGGGCAGCTCTCCTTCGGCGGGCTGATGATGACCGTCGGCGCCTTCAACCAGGTGCAGGCGGCGCTGCGCTGGTTCGTCGACTATTTCCCGGCAATCGCCGACTGGCGCGCCACGCTTTTTCGCGTCGTCGGCCTGCGCGAGATTCTGCCCGGCCTCGACACGCTCGCCGCGGGCGAGGGCCGCATCACCTATGTCGAGCATGCCGAGCCCCGCATTGTCCTTGCCGACCTCCGCGTCGCCCTGCCCGGCAGCGAGGTGGTGCTGGCGGAGCCCTTGGTCGAGCTGGCACCCGGCGAGCGCCTGCTGCTCACCGGCCCCAAGGGTGTCGGCAAGAGTGCCGTCTTCCATGCCCTGGCTGGCCTCTGGCCCTGGGGCTCCGGCACCGTCAGCCTGCCGCCGCGTGACCGGCTCGCCTTTCTCCCCGGCCGCCCCTATCTGCCGCTGGGCACGCTCCGCGCCGTGCTCGCCTACCCGGCCCTGCCCGATTCGCCCGCCCTGACGGACGCCGATCTCGACGCCGCCCTCGGGCGGACCGGCCTCGCCCGCCTCGTGCCGCTGCTCGACACCGAGCGCCGCTGGGACCGCGAGCTCGCCACTGACGAGCAGCAACGGCTGGTGGCCGCCCGCCTCCTCCTGCACCGGCCCGCTGCCGTGGTCATGGACGAGCCGATGAGCGCCCTCGATCCGGACCGCCGCGAGCTCCTGGCCGACCTTTTCGCGCGGGAGCTCGAAGCCACCACCGTCCTCGCCCTCGGCCCCCCTGTGCAGGACTCGTTCTATCACCGGCGCATCACCATCGAGCGTCGGCGGGTCGGGTTCGGGACCTGACCGGCGAGCCTCAGCCGAGCCCGGCCGCCTGCAGGGCTTCGACCAGCCGGTCGCGGTCGGTGGTGCTGGCGAGCTGGAGGCCCTCGATCAGCCGGTCGAGGTCGAAGGCGGGATCGGCCGCCACGACCCGGGCCTCGGCCTGCGCCTCCTCGAGCCGGCCGAGGGCGGCGAGGTTGGCGGTCCGCGCGATGCGGGAGGGGCCCACCGTCCCTTCCACGGCACTCAGCACCTCCACGCCGTCCGCATGCCGCCCGGCGAGGAAATAGGCGAGACCCAGGTAGGACCGGTAGTAGACCGGCGCATAGGGATTGATCGCCAGTGCCCGCTCGGCCAGCTGCAAACCCTCGCTGGCTCGACCGCTGCGCGCCAGGATGTAGCCGTAGCTCGCCATCATGTCGCTGTTGTACGGATTGAGCCGCCAGGCCCGCTCCGACTGCGCCAGCGCCTCGGCGTGGTCGCCCTTGAGGGAGGCGAGGCGACCCATCAGCCGATGTGCCTGGGCCGAGCGGTCGTGGCGGCGCACCACCTCGCGCGTCACGGCGAGGCAATGCTCCAGCGCATCCGGCCGCGAGGTCGGCCAGCCATTGCCGATGGCCGCGGCCTCGACCCAGCAGAGGCAGAGGGTGACGAAATACTGCCCCGGCTCGAGCGCCAGTGCCGCGGTGAAATGGCGCCGGGCGATGGCGAGGTCTTCCGGGTTGATGCGGTGCAGGTGCTTCAGCCCGCGGATCATGAGCTGGTAGGCATCGAGGGTCTCGTCCGGCAGCCCCTCTATGACCCGAGCCTGCTCCTCGCCGACCGCCTCGCCGAGGGTCGAGGCGACCAGGGCGGTGATCTCGTCCTGCAGCGCGAAGACGTCGCCCGCCTCGCGATCCAGGGTCTCGGCCCAGACCCGGTTGCCACTGGTCGCATCGATCAGCTGCACGCCGGTCCGCGCCTTGCCCATGGCGAGCTGCAGCGTGCCTTCGAGCACATAGGTGGCACCCAGCCGTCGCCCGGCCTCCCTGGCACCATGCGCGACCACGAGCGCCTCGGCACCACCCGGATCGATCAGCTCGAAATCCTCGAAATGCACGAGCGCCGTGGCCAGCGTCTCGGTCACCCCGCCCGCCAGCGCCAGCGCATCCGCATTGCCCGCGCCGAGCGGCCGGAAGGGGGCGAGGAGGATCTTCGGCAACCGGTAGCGGCGCTCCGGCGGGGACGGCTCGGCAGCGCCCGCCGCACCATCGGTCCCAGCGAGGTGGAAGACGCGCATGGGCAGGGCGATGTTCTTGAGTGTCCGCTCGCCCATGTCCTCGGCCTCGAGGTCGAGCTTCTGGCGGACCTGCCGCCAGGCATCCTCGGAAAGACAGATCCCGCCGGGTGCCGCCAGCGCCTCGAGCCTGGCCGCGACGTTGACCCCGTCACCGAAGAGGTCGTCGCCCTCGACCATCACGTCGCCGAGATGCACGCCGATGCGGAAGAGCAGGGGTGCCTCGGCCGCCGCCTGCCAGGCGAGGCCGCACTCGACCGCCGCCACCACGCTGTCGAACGCGACCAGCCAGCCGTCGCCCATCGTCTTGACGATCCGTCCGCCATGCCGGCCGACCAAAGGCTCGACATGCCCGGCCGCGAACGCGCGCAGCGATCCCCGCGTCTTGACCTCGTCCTTCCCCATGAGCCGGGAATAGCCGACGACATCGGCGCAGAGTATGGCGGCTAGACGACGTTCCATCGGCCCTCCCGAGGACGGCACTCTAGCCGGGACGGGCGCGTGAATCTGCCGGTTTCTCGGCCCGGTGCCCGGTCAGAGTCCCGAGCCGACGGTCCGCACCCCGCCGTCGTCGCCGGCGCCGTGAATTTCCAGCCATTCCTTGTCGATGTCGGGCAGCTCGCGGTTGTCGAGGGCGGCCTCGAAGGCCATCAGGCGCTTGTGGATGGAGAGCAGCTCGACGATCGTCGTCCAGGAATTGACGAGGTACTGGAACGAGTTCGAGACCTGGTTGAAGGCGGTCAGGATCTGCTGGAGCACGCCGAAGGTGAAGCCGACGGCGGCACCGGCGACGATGGTCGGGATCAAGAGGATGTAGACGAAGATGTTGTCCGCCTGGAGGTAGAGCGAGCGGAAGACGTTGAAATACATGTAGTGGAAGTAGAGGCGGAAATAGTTCTGCCGCACATAGCCGAAGAGCTCGTGCACGGTCATCGGCTGGGCGCGGTCGGCCTGGTCCTCGCCGTGCACCAGCTCCTTGCGGTAGGCGGCCTCGACCCGCTGGTTCCTGAACTCGAGGCCCGGCAGGCGGATGCCGACGAGGGCGAGCAGGCCCGTGCCGAAGAGCGACCAGACAAGGGCGGCGACGAAGAGCGGGGCCGGGATGGCGCCGACCAGCGGCAGCTCCTCGACATATTTCGAAAGCTGCCAGAGCACCGGCAGGAAGGCGATGAGCGTCATCACCGCGTCGATTGCCGAGACGCCGAGGCCCTCCATGATGCCGGCGAAGCGCATGGTGTCCTCCTGAACGCGCTGCGAGGCACCCTCGATGTGCCGCAGGCGCTGCCAGCGGGCCATGTAGTAGTCGTTCATCGCGGTGCGCCAGCGGAAGATCCAGTGGCTGACGAAGAAGCGCGACAGAACGAAGATGAAGATGGAGAGAAAGGCGATCTGGGCGAAGATGCCGAGCAGCGCGAAGAGGTCACCCTGGGTGACGGTCGAATTCTCGCCCAGCGCCTGCTGGACGTCGTCGAAGAACGGCCGGCGCCAGTTGTTGACGGCGACGGAGATCTGCACGCCGAAATAGGTGATGAAGAGGATCAGGGCCGAGCCGAGGATCGACCAGTATTGCCAGGGATGCGGCTCGAAGCGGAACCAGAAGGCGGCGAAGAGGGCCACGACGATGGCGTAGTAGACGTAGAACCAGAGGAACTCGGGCGTGACGAAATAGCCGAGCCCGAGCACCGCCTCGGCGTCCCCGGGCGTGGCGCCGAGGCCGAGAGCCGCCCCCCAGCCCGCCGCCCCGCCATACCAGAGAGCCGTGACGAGGGCCGACCAGACGACGACGGAGAGGAAGAACAGCTTGGGCCGGGGGAAGAAGGACTGGAACACGGGCAAGGGCCTTTCGGGCTGCCGGAAGCGAACCGCGCGCGCCGTTTTCTAGCAGGCGGATAGAATTGCCAGTTGAAATATGTTCACGAGCCGGTCAGGTGCCGGGCCGGCGGGAGCGTCAGAGCATGCTCGGCAGGACGCGGTCCGGGGGCCGGTGGCCGTCGGCGAAGGTCTTGATGTTGATGATGACCTTCTCGCCCATGTCGCGCCGGCCCTCGAGCGTGGCGGAGCCCATATGCGGCAGCAGCACCACGTTCTCGAGCTGGCGGAGGCGGGGGTTGATCGCCGGCTCGTGCTCGAACACGTCGAGCCCGGCGCCGGCGATGTCGCCGTCGCGCAGCATGCGGGTGAGCGCCGCCTCGTCGATCACCTCGCCGCGGCTGGTATTGACGACGATGGCGTCCTTGCGCAGCAGCTTGAGCCGGCGGGCGTTGAGCAGGTGGAAGGTGGCCGGGGTGTGCGGGCAGTTGACCGAGACGATGTCGACCCGGGCCAGCATCTGGTCGAGGCTCTCCCAGTAGGTGGCCTCGAGCTCGGCCTCGACGCTTTCGTGGACGCGGCGGCGGTTGTGGTAGTGGACAGCGAGGCCGAAGCCCTGCGCGCGGCGGGCGACGGCCGAGCCGATCCGCCCCATGCCGAGTATGCCGATGCGCTTGCCGTGGATGCGGTGGCCGAGCATCGAGGTGGGCGACCAGCCACCCCATTCGCCGGAGCGGGCGAGGCGCTCGCCCTCGGCCAGCCGGCGCGACACGGCGAGGATCAGCGCCATGGTCATGTCGGCGGTGTCCTCGGTCAGCACGCCGGGCGTGTTCGTCACGGTGATGCCGCGCTTGTAGGCTGCCTCGACGTCGATCCGGTCGACGCCGGTGCCGTAATTGGCGATCAGCTTGAGCTGCTCGCCGGCATGGGCGAGCAGCGCCGCATCGATCCGGTCGGTGACGGTCGGCACCAGCACCTCGCAGGTCTTGACCGCCTCGACCAGCTCGGCCCGGGTCATGGCCGTGTCGCTGTCGTTCAGGCGGGCGTCGAAGAGCTCCATCATCCGGGTCTCGACGACGTCCGGCAGCTTGCGGGTGACCACCACCAGGGGCCGCTTGCGGGGCATGCCTCGATCTCCTGTCCTGGCGCCAGCCCGGATGGGCATCGGCGCACGGCCGCTCGGATCGGCTCCTAGCAGAAAGGCGGACCCTGAACAAACGCCTGCCCTGCGGCCGTTTTTCACTTTGGGCTTGGATTGGCGGGCCCGGCCTTCCTATAGAGGGGGCCGAGAGAGGGCGGGCAGCCGGCGCGTGGACGCGCTTCGTGGTCGAGGCCGGCTCTGCGGATTCCTGCCCGAAGTGGTGTGTCGCCTTGCTTTCCCCCTTCGCCCGTCGCCTGCTGCTGCCCCTTCTTCTGGCGTTCCTGCTCGGCGCCGGCACCGGGTCGGCCGCGGCGCAGTCGACCGGCCTGCCCCTGCCGCGCTTCGTCTCGCTCGCCGCCAGCGAGACCAACGTGCGCACCGGGCCGGCCGAGACCTTCCCCATTCGCTGGGTCTTCACGCGGCGCGGCATCCCGGTGCAGATCGTCGAGGAATCGCTCGACTGGCGGCGGATCATCGATCACGAGGGCGAGACCGGCTGGATTCATGCGAGCCTGCTCTCCAGCCGGCGCACCGTGCTGGTCACCGGCGACGTCCGGCCGCTGCGCCGCACGCCGCGCAGCGACGCGCGGGTCGTGCTCCTGGCCGAACCCATGGTGATCGGCAATCTTCTGAGCTGCGAGGGGGCCTGGTGCCTGGTCGAGATCGACGACCGGCGCGGCTGGCTCGAGCGCGGCCAGTTCTATGGCGTGGCGGAGACCGAGAAGGTCGAGTGAGACCGGGCGGCGCAGCACCGCCCTTGCCGTTGCCGGCCCGGCTGCCGTAGCAAGGGCTGGACGTTCGCCTCAGGAGAGTTCGCAGCATGCCTGCCAAGGGAATCTATGCCGCCGTCGTGACCCCGGTCGAGCCGGGCGGGGCCATCAGCGTCGAGCGCTATTGCCGGCACGCCCGCTGGCTGCTCCGGCAGGGCTGCACCGGCCTCGGGGTGTTCGGCACGACGTCGGAGACGCAGGCCTTCTCGGTGGCCGAGCGGCAGGCCGGGCTCGAGGCCTATGTGGCGGCCGGCCTGCCGGTCGAACGGATGATCCTCGGCATCGGCTGCTGTGCGCGGAGCGACACGCTGGCACTGGCCCGGCACGCGCTCGGTCTCGGCGTCACCAACCTCCTGATGCTGCCGCCCTTCTTCTACAAGAACAACAGCGACGAGGGCCTCTATCGGGCGTTCGCCGAGGTGATCGACGCCCTGGCCGAGCCGCGCCTCGCCTTGCTGCTCTATCATTTCCCGCAGATGTCCGGCGTGCCGGTGACGCATGCGGTGGTCGAGCGGCTGCTGGAGCGCTACCCCGACACGCTCGAGGGGATCAAGGACAGCTCCGGCGACTGGGAGCACACGGCGAGCCTGATCAGCAACTTCCCCGAGCTCGCCATCTATTCGGGCGCCGACGGCCATCTCGTGCGCAATCTCGAGGCCGGCGGTGCCGGGACGTTCTCGGCGGCGGGCAATCTCACGGCCGGGGCGAGTGCCAAGGTCTACAAGGCCTTCAACGACGGTGACCGGGCGGCCGCCGAGGCGGGCATGAAGCTCGTGACCGACGTCCGCAACCTGCTCACCAGCTATCCCCTGGTCCCGGGGATCAAGCATGTCATCGCCGCCGGCCAGCACGACGATGTCTGGCGGATCGTGCGCCCGCCCATGGTCGAGCTCGACGACGCGAAGGGCGAGGAGCTGGTCGCAGCGCTCGACGCGGCCGGCTACGTCTACGATCCCGAGCTCTACAGCGTCGCCGGGGCCTGACCCGGCAACGCCGATGGAGCCAGCCGAGCGCGCGGCCCTGGTCGAGAACGCCCTGGCGATCCTGCGGGAGAACGACCGGGGCGCCTACACCGTGCCGACGCGAGGCCTCTATCCGTTCCAGTGGAACTGGGATTCGTGCCTGACGGCGCTCGGCCTCGGCCATCACGACGAGGACCGCGCCTGGCGCGAGATCGAGACGCTCTTCGGCCACCAGTGGCCGGACGGGATGGTGCCGCACATCGTCTTCCACGTGCCGGACGACGGCTATTTCCCCGGCCCTGATGTCTGGCGCACCAAGCGGCCGGTGCCCACCTCGGGCATCACCCAGCCCGCCGTCGCCGGCTTCGCCGTCCGCCGGCTCTTCGAGCGGGCGCGCGACCCGGCCATGGCGGCGGCGCGGGCCCGCCCGCTGCTCGCCGCCATCGACCGCTGGCACCAGTGGTTCTTCGCCCATCGCGACCCGGCCGGCGAGGGGCTGGTCGCCATCATCCACCCCTGGGAATCCGGCCGCGACAACTCGATCGACTGGGACGAGGCGCTCGCCCGGGTGCCGCGCGACGGGATCGAGCCCTACGCGCGCCGCGACCTGCAGCATGCCGACGCCGCACACCGGCCGACCGACGCGGACTACGATCGCTTCGTCTGGCTCCTGGAGCGCTTTCGCGGCCTCGGCTGGGACAATGCGCGGCTGCACGACGCCTCGCCTTTCCAGGTGGTCGACCCCGGCTTCAACGCCATCCTCATCCGCTCCTGCCACGACCTCGCGGCGCTGGCGGAACGGCTCGGCGACGATGAGCTGGCCGCGCGCAACCGGGCTTTCGCCGAGCGCGGCCTCGCCGCCCTGGAGAGCCTCTGGAGCGAGGCGGCCGGCCAGTACCTGGCGTGCGACCGGACGACCGGACGCCTGGTCGAGAGCTGCTCGATCGGTGGCCTGCTCGCGGCCTTCGCACCGATCCCGGCCCGCCGGGCGGAGGCACTCGGGCGCCGCATCGCGGCCCTGGGTGAACGGGCCGGCCATCTCGTGCCGAGCCACGATCCGGCCGATGCCCGCTTCGACGCGAGGCGCTACTGGCGCGGCCCGATCTGGCTGATCTGCAACTACATGATCGCGGACGGGCTCGCCGCCGCCGGCGAAGACGTCATCGCCCGGCGCATCGGGGCCGACAGCATCGACCTCATCGGCAAGAGCGGCTTTGCCGAATATTACGACCCACTCACCGCCGAGCCTTGCGGTGGCGGGCGCTTCACCTGGACCGCCGCCATGGTGCTGGAGTTCCTCAAGACGACCGGCGAGCAGCCAGGAGACAGAGGATGAAGCGCTCGCGCGTCAATGCCGTCATCGCCGAGGCGGACGCCATGATCCGGCAGTTCGGCTTCGTCCTGCCGCCCTTTGCCAACTGGTCGCCGGCGGAGCTTCGGGCCCGTCGGGAGGCGGCGCGCCATTTGATCGACGCCCGCTGCGGCTGGGACATCACGGATTTCGGCTCGGGCCGGTTCGACGAGGTGGGCCTTGCCGTCTTCACCCTGCGCAACGGCCGGCTCGCCGACCTCGAGCGCGGCCGGGGCATGTGCTACGCCGAGAAGCTCCTGATCCTGCGGCAGGGCCAGCGCTGCCCGAGCCACACCCATTTCATCAAGGCCGAGGACATCATCAACCGCGGCGGGGCGACGCTGGTGGTCGAGCTCTTCGGCTCGGACGAGAAGGGCGGCTTCGCCGAAGGCCGGGGCGGCACGGTCAGCCGCGACGGCATCCGCCACGACTACGCCCCGGGCGAGCAGCTCGAGCTCGCACCCGGCGAGAGCGTGACCCTCATGCCCGGCGACTGGCACGCGCTCTGGACCAAGGGCGGCGACGCCCTGATCGGCGAGGTCTCGACCGTCAATGACGACGAGACCGACAACATCTTCCGCGAGCCCGTCGGCCGTTTCGCCGAGATCGAGGAGGACGAGCCGCCGACCCGGCTCCTGGTCAGCGACTACCGGACCTGGCTCTCGTAAGTCCGCCTCAGCCCCAGAGCGCTCGCGGCGGCGGCTGCATCATCGCCCCGTCATAGGTGATCGCGTGCTCGCGGTCGCGGGCGAGCAGCAGGGGCGCGTCGAGATCGACGAAGCGCGCGCGGCCGGCGAGCAGGAAGGCGGGCGCCATGGCGAGCGAGGTCGCCATCATGCAGCCCAGCATCAGGTCGAAGCCGCGCGCCTCGGCCGCGTCGGCGAGGGCCAGGGCGGCGGTCAGCCCGCCGGTCTTGTCGAGCTTGATGTTGATGAAGTCGTAGAGCGGTGCCAGCGCATCGAGGTCATCGATGCCGTGCCCGCTTTCGTCGGCGCAGAGCGGCACCGGCCGGGCGAGGCCCTCGAGGGCGCGGTCGCGCTCGGCGTGCAGCGGCTGCTCGATCAGCTCAATGCCCATGGCGGCGAGCTCGGGGCCCCAGGCCACCACCATTTCCTGCGACCAGGCCTCGTTGGCGTCGACGATCAGCCGCGCCTCCGGCACGGCGGCCCGCACCGCCCGCACCCGCTCGAGATCGTCCGAGCCGCCGAGCTTGAGCTTGAGCAGCGGGCGGTTCACGGCCTTCGCCTCCGCCGCCATGGCGGCCGGCGAATCGAGGCCGATCGTGTAGGTGACGAGCACTGGCGCTGGCGCCGGCAGGCCGAGGAGGTCGTGGACCGGGCGGCCGGCGAGCTTCGCCTCGAGGTCCCACAAGGCGCAGTCGAGGGCGTTGCGCGCGGCCCCGGCCGGCATGGCCCCGAGCAGTGCGTCGCGCCCCTCTCCGGCCTCGATCAGCGGGGCCTGCGCGCGGATCTCCTCGACCACGCCGTCGGTCGTCTCGCCGTAGCGGGGATAGGGCCGGCACTCGCCGCGCCCGGCATGCCCGCCCTCGGTGATGGTGGCGGTGACGAGCTCGAGCTCGGTGACGCTGCTGCGCGAGATGGTGAAGGGCTTGACCAGGGGAAAGCGGTCGACCGAAACGGCGAGTTGGCGGCGGCTCACCGGATGGCGTCCACCAGCCGGGCGACGCCGGTGCGGAAGGCGTCGACCGTGGGCAGGCCGAGCTCCTGCTCGATCCGGGCCATGTAGTCGCGGGCGGCGGCCTCGTCGAGCGCTGCCGTGTTGATGCTGACGCCGAGGGCCTGGACCTCGGGATTGGTCAGCCGGGCGGCCTCGAGATTGCGCTCGAGGCATTCCTTCAGGCCCGGCAGCTTCTGGTGCGGCAGGCCGCGCATGTGGGTGCGGGTCGGCTCGTGGCAGAGGACGAGGAGATCGGGCTGGGCACCGTGCAGCAGGCCGAGGCTGACGCCGGCGAAGGAGGGATGGAAGAGGGAGCCCTGGCCCTCGACGAGGTCCCAGTGATCGGGGTCGTTGGCGGGGCAGAGCCACTCGACGGCGCCCGAGATGAAGTCGGAGACGACGGCGTCGATGGAGACCCCCTCGCCGGTGATCAGGATGCCGGTCTGGCCGGTGGCGCGGAAGTCGGCGGCCATGCCGCGCCCCTGCATCTCCCGCTCGAGGGCCAGGGTCGTGTACATCTTGCCGCAGGAGCAGTCGGTGCCGACGGCGAGCAGGCGCTTGCCCGAGCGCTTCGTGCCCTTGCCCGTGGCGAAAGTGCGGGTCGGGTGGCGGACGTCGTGCAGGCGGGCACCCTGCCGGCTGGCGGCAGCGGCGATCTCGGGCACGTCGCCGAGGCGCATGTGCAGGCCGGAGGCGACGTCCATGCCGGCCTCGATCGCCTCGACGATGTTGGCGACCCAGTGCGGCGGCAGCACGCCGCCGGCATTGGCGACGCCGACCAGGAAGGTGCGCGCGCCGGCCTTGGCACCGGCCTCGATCGAGAGCTCGGGCAGGCCGAGATCGGCCTTGCAGCCCGGCAGGCGGAGCTGGCCGACGCAGGCTTCCGGGCGCCAGTGCACGACGCCCTGGGCGGTCTTTGCGGCGAGCTGGTCGGGGACGTCGCCGAGGAAGTGGAGATAGGGCGTTTCGATCACGGGCAGGCCTCGCGCCGCAGGTGTGCATTGCGAGGAAGCGTAGCAGGCACGCCGAGGCGATGCGAGACGGCCCGTGCGCGCCGCCCCGCAGGGCGGGGCGGCCGGATGACGCGGCTCAGACGAGCTCCGCCGGGGGGAGCAGGCTCGCCACCTGGTCGCCGCCGCAGCCGCAGCCCTCCGGCCCCGGCACGCCACCATCGGGGGCGGCGACGTGGACAGTCACGCGCGCCGTGTCCAGCCCGCCCCGGTCGTCCGTGATCGTGTAGCTGAAGCCGGCCTCGCCGATGAAATCCTCGTCGGGGCGGAAATAGAGCTCGCCGTTCTGGCCGAGCCAGACCGTGCCGTTCTCGGCGCGCTGGACCGAGACGATGCGGAGCGCATCGCCGTCGGCGTCGTGATCGTCGCCGGTGAGGTTGGACTGCTGCACGACCTTGAGCGTGTTCATCTGCGCCGTCAGGTTGTCGTCGGTGGCGACCGGCGCGTGGTTGCCGGGCTCGCCCTTCTGCCAACCCGATTCGTGGACGTGGACGTGGACGCGGGCGGTATCGATGCCGCCCCGGTCATCGGTGATCGTGTAGCTGAACCCCGCCTCGCCGACGAAGCCCGCATCGGGCTGGAAATGGAGCTTGCCGTCCTTGCCGATCCAGACCTCGCCGTGCTGCGCGTTCTGCACCGAGACGAGGCGCAGCGCGTCGCCATCGGCGTCGAAGTCGTCGTTGACGAGGTTCGAGGGCTCGATGACCTTCAGCGTGTTCATGGTGGTGTTGACGTTGTCGTCGGTGGCGTGCGGCTTCGTGTTGGCGCGCACGTCGAGCCTGACTTCGGCGGTCGAGTAGCCGCCCTTGCCGTCGGTGATGGTGTAGCTGAAGCCGGCGTCGCCGCTGTAGTCAGGGGTCGGCGTGAAATAGAGGAAGCCGTCGGCGCCGAGCCGCACCGTGCCGTTCTCGGCGGCCTGCACCGAGACGAAGGCGCCATCCGGGTCATGGTCGTTGGCGAGCAGGTCGCCGAGCGCGATCTTGCGGACCAGGTTCTCGCCGGCGGTGAAGCTGTCGTCGCAGGCCACCGGTGCGCGGTTGGCCTGCGGGTTGCCCGGGCCGCCACCGCCGGGGTCGCCGCCGGAATCGCCGCCCGGCTCGCCCGCGCCCTGGCTGGATGCGGCGCTGCCGTACTCTCCCGAGAACGGGACGTTGACCGCCGTAGCATAGCCGAGCGCCGTCGGCCCCAGCGCGCCGGTCGGGTCCAGACCGTCGCCGATGTCGCCCTGGTCGTAGGCCGTGAAGCCGGCGCCACCGCCACTCGGCGGCCGGGTGCCAGCGGCCGGCCCGGCGCCGGGCTCGATCGCCTCGGCGGGCGGCGTCGCCGGAATGTCGGCCGCCGCCGCTTCGGACACGGCCGGGGTTTCAGCGCCGCCTTGCCTGGCGACCTCGGCCTCCCCGTCCTGCACCACCGCTTCGGCCAGGGTCAGCGGCAGTGGTTGCGTCGCGGCACCCGTGGCCGCCTCGCCGGAAGCGGCGGCGAGGCGTGCGCGGTCACCGGCATCGGGCCGGGCCATGGGTGCGGCGATGTCGGTCGGCGAAGACACCGGGGCGGGAGCCGGCTGGGCGGCGGCGACCATGATCTGCTCTCCTCGAGGCACCAGGCTGGCGGCCTGCGCTCGAAGATTACGGCAAACGGAAGCGACCAGGGTTAACCCCTCTGGTTAACACCGTCTTCAGCATACCGGGGCCCACCCCACCGTTAACGCTGGCTATTCGGCCGGCGCCGGTGCCGCGTCCCTGGTGGCCGTCGGGGTCGCCGTGCTGTGCCGCTGACGCACCAGGACCAGCGCCATCAAGGGCGGGATGAGCAGGAGGGTCAGCACGGCCGAGAGCGAGAGGCCGCCCACCACGACCGAGCCGAGGCCGCGATAGAGCTCCGAGCCGGCGCCCGGGAAGAGGACGAGCGGCATCATGCCCATGACCGAGGTCATGGTGGACATGAAGATCGGGCGGAGCCGGTTGCGCACCGCATTGAGGATGGCGTCGAGCGGGGCCCGGCCGTTCTCGCGCAGCTCGAAGAGGGTCTGGTGGACCAGGAGGATGGCGTTGTTGACGACGATGCCGACCAGGATGACGAAGCCGAGCAGGGTCAGCATGTCGAGCGGCTGGAAGGTGTAGAGGTTGAGGACGAAGAGCCCGGCGACGCCGCCAGCGGCGGCGAGCGGCACGGAGAAGAGGATCACGAGCGGGTAGATGAAGCTCTCGAAGAGCACGGCCATGACCAGGTAGACGATGACCACGGCGAGCGCCAGGTCGAGCACCATGGCGTCGAAGGTCTGGGTGAGCTGGTCGGCGGTGCCGGAGAGGCGG
>JAUIID010000290.1 GCA_030431615.1 Alphaproteobacteria bacterium | reverse complement strand
TGCTGCGGCTGGCGAGGCTCGGCCGGTTCTCGCTCGCCATGCACGACATGCTCGAGGCGCTGATGCTGCGCAGCTACGAGCTCGGCCTCAGCCTGGTCATCGGCTTCATCCTGCTGCTGGTCAGCTCGACCCTGCTCTACCTCTGCGAGTCGCCCTACCAGCCCGACAACTTCGGCTCGATCCCAAGGGCGATGTGGTGGTCGGTCTCCACCCTCTCCACGGTTGGCTACGGCGACGCCATTCCGGTGACCGTGCCGGGCCGCATCTTCGCCGGGTTGACGGCTGTCTGCGGCATCATTCTGATCGCCATGCCGGCCGGCATCCTCGCCGCCGCCTTCAGCGACGTGCAGCAGCGGCGCCGGGCGAACCCCGGCCGCCGGCTCTGACGGCCGGCCAAAACGACGCAAAGCCTTTGACAAGCCCGGGTGTGCGGACTAGAAGCGCGCCATCGGCCGGGGACCTTCCCCGGCTGCGTTGCTTTGTGCGCACCGGCATTGGTTGCCGGCGACGGAAAGCGGCGTTCCCTTACACCGTTTCTGCAAATCAGGACCGATGACCAAGCGTATTCAGGCTAAGTCCAAGATCTGTCGCCGCCTCGGCGTGAACCTCTGGGGCCGCACCAAGAGTCCTTTGGCCCGGCGCGATTACGGTCCGGGTGAGCATGGCCAGAAGCGGCGCAAGATGTCCGACTTCGCCAACCAGCTCGCCGCCAAGCAGAAGCTGAAGAAGTACTACGCCAACATGAGCGAGCGGCAGTTCCGCAGCGCTTACGAGGAAGCCAGCAAGACCCGCGGCGACACCGCCGAGAACCTGATCGGGCTGCTCGAGCGGCGCCTCGACATCACGCTCTTCCGCTTCAACTTCGTGCCGACCATCTTCGCCGCCCGGCAGTTCATCAACCACGGGCATGTGAAGGTGAACGGCAAGCGGGTGAACATCCCCTCCTACCGCCTGCGCGAGGGTGACATCATCGAGCTGCGCGAGAAGGCGCAGAACATCCCGATGGTGCTGGAGGCCGTGGCCCGCCCCGAGCGCGACGTGCCGGAATACCTCGCCGTCGACACCAAGGCGCTGAAGGGCCAGTTCGTCCGCGTCCCGAAGCTCGCCGACGTGCCCTATCCCGTGCAGATGGAGCCGAACCTCGTCATCGAATACTACTCGCGCTGACGATCCCCGGGCGCTTCGCCGGGCAGGGGCGACCTTGCCGGCGACGCGCCGTTCGCTTCTTCTCGGCCTCGGCCTGACGCTGCTCGCCGGGGCCACGCGGGCCGCCAGGGCCGATTGCGCCGCCGTTGCGACCCGCGACCTCGCCTACGCCATGCGCGTCGGCGGCGTTGCCGTCGCCGATCTCGAGCTTCGGCTGCGCTGCAGCGGCGATCTCGCCTCGGTGCAGCTGGCGATGCGCAACAGAGGCCTCGCCGCCCTCATCTCGGGTGGCCACCGCACCGACATGACGGCAGAAATCGCCATGGACGCCGGCGGCCCCCGCCCGGCGCGGTTCGGTGCCCTCTACACCAAGCCCGACCGGACCCGCGAGACGGCCCTCGTCTTCGCCGCCGATGGCAGCCTCCTGGACCTCGTCGTCCGCAATCGCGGCCGCGAGCAGGAAAGCCCGGTGCCGGAGGCGCTGCGCCAGCCCTCGATCGATCCCCTGGGTGCCCTTCTCGAGCTGAGCGACTGGCTCGCCCGGGGACCCGCCCCGGAGGCGACCATGACCCTGCCGGTCTTCGACGGCCGCAAGCGCGGCGACCTCGAGACGGTCTATCGCGGCCGCGCCAGCGTCGAGGTCGAGGGCAGGAAGCACGAGGCCCACCACCTGACCGCCGCGCTTCGCGGCCTCTCCGGCTTCGAGTCCGACGACGCTCTCGTCACCCTGCCGGGCGACCCCCCCACCTGGATCGACGTCTACGCCAGCATCGAGCCCATGCCGATGCCGCTGGCCATCCGCTCCCGGGACAGCGCAATCGAGACCTCGATCGAGCTGGTGAGCGGGTAGGCGCTCAGGACTCGGCGGGGCTCTTCTTCTTCAGGGTTTATTGCAGCATCAACGCGTGGCGTTCTCGAGCGTCATGCGCACGAATTTCTGCACCGGGATGCCGAGAGACGACGCCTTCTTCCTGACGTCATCGAGCAGGGCCGCGGACAGGCGCAAGGTCAGGGCCTTGTCCTTCGCCTCGAACTCACGCGTCAGCGGGGCCATGTTCGCCCGATCGAGATAATCGCTCAGATCGGTATTCTCCAGAAACGCGCGGGCGGCTTCATCCGTTTCCAGAGGGGGCAGTTTCCTGCTCATATCTTCGCCCTTCTCCTTCGTGCATCGGTCTGGCGCTGATCGGACGTAGTAACGTCTTTCCGTCGACTTCACGCAGGGTGAACGCCACGAAGATGCGTTTGCCGTTCGGTAGCGTTCCGGCGGCGATCTGTCGTTGCTCTGCGCCTGAATGCCTGGCATCGGGCAGGATCATCAAGGCGCCGCTGCTCAGCGCGGATTCGATATCGGCGATGGTCAGCCCGTGCTTACGGCAATGATCGATATTGCCCTCATCCCAATCGAATCCGCTGAACTCCATCCCTCAAATGATATCGCAATGTGAATACAAATCGCAATACAAATTGGCGTTACTGGAACGTGACCGACAGGGCGCCACACAGCGCAACGTCTGAAGGATCAGCTCGTCAATGAGAGCCTTACGCCTCGGCGGCGCCCTTTTCCTTCAGCGTCTCCTGCAGCTCGCCGCTCTCGGCCATCTCGCGGACGATGTCGAAGCCGCCGATGAACTCGCCCTTGACGTAGAGCTGGGGGATGGTCGGCCAGTTGGAGAAGGACTTGATGCCCTCGCGCAGGCTCATGTCGTCGAGGACGTTGTAAGCCTGGAACTTGACGTCGAGCTGGCCCAGCACCTGAACGACGCCGGCGGAGAAGCCGCACATCGGGAAGACGGGCGTGCCCTTCATGTAGAGGACGACGTCGTCCTTGCTGATCTGGTCCTGGATGGTGGCGTGGATCGGGTCGGTCATCGAATGTCTCCTCATGGCCGGGACGCGCGGGGCCGCGATCGGCCGGGCGTCAGGCGGGTGTTCGGGTGGTCAGGGCCAGGGCGTGCAGGGTGCCGCCCATGCGGCCGCCGAGCGCCTCGTAGATGAGCTGGTGCTGGCGGACCCGGGGCATGCCCTTGAAGGCGCTCGAGACGACCGTGGCGCGATAGTGGTCGCCGTCGCCGGCGAGATCCTCGATGCTGATCTCGGCATCGGGCAGGGCGGTCCTGATCGCCGCTTCGATTTCGGCCGCACTCATCGGCATTCGGGCATCCTCGTCGAATTCGTTAGGGCTGGTGGCGGCTTCAGCCGGCCATCAGGTTTGGCAGCCAGCCCTCGTGCCGGGCTCGCAAGTCCGCCAAGGATATGGCGGTTGCGTCGCCGAGCGTCAACGCGTCGCCGCCGGTCGTGCCGATCGCACGGGCGACGACGCCGGCGGCACCGGCTTCCTGCAGGAGCGGCTCGAGCCCGTCCCCGGGCACCGCGAGAAGGTAGCGGGCCTGGTCCTCGCCGAAGAGCCAGCCCAGCACCGAGGGCGTGTCCCGCGGCACGGTGACGGCGGCACCCATCCTGCTGGCGAGGCACATCTCGGCGAGGGCGACGGCGAGGCCGCCATCGGCGAGGTCGTGCGCGGCCCGGACCTTGCCGGCACCGATCGCGGCGCGGACGAAGTCGCCATTGCGCCGCTCGATCTCGAGGCGGACCGGCGGCGGGGCGCCGTCGTCGCGGCCCAGGAGCTGCTGCCAGAGCAGCGAGCAGCCGAGCCAGCCCTGGGTCTCGCCGACGAGAACCAGTGCCAGCCCCTGAGCATCCCAGGCGAGTCCGGCCATGCGGGCGGTGTCGTCGACGACGCCGACGCCGCCGACATTGGGGGTGGGCAGGATGGCCCGGCCGTCGGTCTCGTTGTAGAGCGAGACATTGCCCGAGACGACGGGGAAGTCGAGGGCTCGGCAGGCCTCGGCCATGCCTTCGATGCAGCCGACGAGCTGGCCCATGATGCGCGGCCGCTCGGGGTTGCCGAAATTCAGGCAGTTGGTGATCGCAAGCGGCCGGGCCCCGGTCGCCGAGAGGTTGCGCCACGCCTCGGCCACCGCCTGCATGCCACCCATGAAGGGGTCCGCCTCGCAATAGCGGGGCGTGCAGTCGGTGGTCAGCGCCAGGCCCCGACCGGTGCCGTGGACCCGCACCACGGCGGCATCGGCGCGGCCCGGCAGCACGACCGTGTCGGCCATCACCATGTGGTCGTATTGCTCGAAGATCCAGCTCTTGCTGGCGATGTCGGGCGAGCCCATGAGCGCCAAGAGGAGCCGGTCGACCGGGCCGGCGTCGAGGTTTGCCGGGCTCGGCACCGGCACTGGCGGCGTGGTCCGCTCGTAGGGGCGGTCCAGCACCGGCGAGGCGCCGGCGACCGGGGCCACCGGCACGTCGGCCACGGTCTCGCCCTGCCAGGTGAGCACCATCCGGCCGGTTTCGGTGACCCGGCCGACGACGGCACAGTCGAGCCCCCATTTCTCGAAGACGGAAACGGCCTCGCTCTCGCGGCCGGCGGCCACCACCATCAGCATGCGCTCCTGGCTCTCCGAGAGCATGATCTCGTAGGGCGTCATGCCGGTCTCGCGCAGCGGCACCGCGTCGAGGTTCATCAGGATGCCGCACTCGCCGCGCGACGCCATCTCGAAGGAGGAGGAGGTGAGCCCGGCCGCCCCCATGTCCTGGATGGCGACGATGCAGTCGCCGGCCATCAGCTCGAGGCAGGCC
>JAUIID010000051.1 GCA_030431615.1 Alphaproteobacteria bacterium | reverse complement strand
TGCTGGATGGCATCGACCACCGGCTTCTCGTCCTGGTCCATCTTGGGCGTCTGGCCCAGCGAGAGGGAGAGATCGGCGGGACCCACGTAGATGCCGTCGAGGCCGGGCACGGCGAGGATGTCATCGAGCGCCGCCATCGCCTCCTTCGTCTCGATCATGGCGAGTGCCAGCACGGTTTCGTTGGCATGCTTGTAGTAGTCGGCGCCGGCATACATCGTCGCCCGGATCGGCCCGAAGCTGCGGCTGCCGAGCGGCAGGTAGCGAACCGACGAGACGAAGGCCTCGGCCTCCGCCTTGCTGTTGATCATCGGGCAGATGATGCCGTAGGCGCCGGCATCGAGGGACTTCATGATGATGCCGGGCTCGTTCCAGGGGACGCGGACGAGCGGCACCGTGTCGGTGGTCGAGATCGCCTGCAGCATGCCGATCGACGCCGGATAGTCGACCAGCCCGTGCTGCATGTCGATGGTGGCGCTTTCGAAGCCCTGCTGGGCCATGATCTCGGCGCTGAAGCTGTTCGGAATGCCGAGCCAGGCATTGACCGTCTTCTCGCCGGCATCCCAGAGCTGCCGCAGCCGATTTTCACGCATGTTTTCCGTCCCCCTTGAATGGCGAGGCGGAACCTAGGAGGCGGGGCGGTCGCTGTCCAGCGCGGGGCGGGGGTCTCAGGAGAAGCCCGGAAGAACAAACGCCGCCCCTGGGCGGGGCGGCGTCAATCGGGAGAGGGACGGGTGCCGATTGGCTCGGCTTGTCCGTCGAGCAGCGGGACGTTCCGAATGATCGGTACCTGCAGCCCGTCTGGGCAGAGACGGTGGGACCCTGGAGGACCGGATCAGGGAATGAACTCTTTCCTTGTTTCACCCCGACGCGATAAGGCCACAAGATATGCGCTTGGTCAACCGGCCCGGCACAAATTCTAGTGGATAACTTTCAATCCGTTGCCAAAAGGCGCGAGGCGATCCGGTCGAGCTGGTCGAGGCTTGAGTAGCGGATGGTGAGCGTGCCGCCCTTGGCCTTGGGCTGCAGCCGGCAGGCAAGGCCGAGCGTGCTGGCGAGCCTGTTCTCGAAGGCCTCGAGATCGGGATCGCGACCGACCGCCGCCCGCGCCTGGCGCTGGACGAGCTTGCCGGTCTGGACCACGGCCTCGGTGTCACGGACGTTGAGCCCGCGCTCGACCACCGCCTGGGCGAGCGCCACCGGATCGTCGGCGGCGAGCAGCGCCCGGGCATGGCCGGCCGTCAGGCGGCCGTCCTCCAGCATCCGGCGCACGGGCTCCGGCAGCTTCAGGAGACGCAGCGTGTTGGCGATGTGCGGGCGGCTGCGGCCGATCTCCTGCGCGATCTCCTCCTGGGTGCGGCCGAACTCGTCGATCAGGCGCTGGTAGGCCCTGGCCTCCTCGATCGGCGTCAGGTCCTCGCGCTGCAGGTTTTCGACGAGCGCGATCTCGAGCACGTCGCGATCGGCAAGCTCGCGCACGACGACCGGAAGCTCGTGCAGCCCGGCCCGCTGTGCCGCGCGCCAGCGCCGCTCGCCGGCGACGATCTCGTAGCCCGGCGCCGATCCGGGCCGCGGCCGGACGAGCAGCGGCTGCAGCACGCCATAGGCCTGCAGGCTCGCTGCCAGGGCCTCGAGCTCGTCATCGGCGAAATGCCGGCGCGGCTGCAGCGGCGAAGCGCTCAGGAACTCGATCGGCACGGACTGGGCGAGCGGCCGCGCCGACGGGTCCGGCGCGTCATTGCCGAGCAGCGCCGAAAGGCCCATGCCGAGGCCGCGCTTCTTTGGGTTGTCCTGCTGCATCCGGTTCTTGATCCTTCGTGGGCTCGTGTTGTCGATCAGCCGAAGACGGCGATGGCTTGGTCGCGGCGGAGCATCTCGCCGGCGAGATGGGCATAGGCTTTCGCCCCGCTCGACTTGACGTCGTAATAAAGCACCGGCTGGCCGTGGCTCGGTGCTTCGGAGATGCGGACATTGCGCGGGATGACGGTCTGGTAGACCCGATCGCCGAGGAAGCTGCGCACGTCGGTGGCGACCTGCTCGGAGAGATTGTTGCGGCGATCGAACATGGTCAGCACGATGCCGTGGATCTGCAGCATCGGGTTGAGGGACTGGCGGATGCGCTCGATGGTCCGCAGCAGCATCGACAGGCCCTCGAGGGCAAAGAACTCGCATTGCAGCGGAACCATGACGGCGTGGGCGGCGGCGAGCGCGTTGACCGTCAGGATACCGAGCGAGGGCGGACAGTCGATCAGGATGTGGTCGTAGGGCTTGATGAAGTTGGCGAAGGCATCGCGCAGGCGGAAGTTGCGGCGCGGGTCGCCGACCAGCTCCACCTCGGCGGCGGAGAGGTCGACCGTCGCCGGGACGATGTCCAGGCCCGGGACCATGGTAGGCAGGATCGCGTCGGCGAGGCGGGCCTGGCCGAGCACCACCTCGTAGGCGGTGACCCGGCGCGCCTCCCGATTGATGCCGAAGCCGGTGCTGGCATTGCCCTGCGGGTCGAAGTCGATGACCAGGATGCGCTTGCCGGCGGCGGCGAGCGCCGTCCCAAGATTGATGGCCGTCGTGGTCTTGCCGACGCCGCCCTTCTGGTTGGCGATGGCGAGAATCCGGCCGCACAGGACCGAGGACCGCGCGGCGGCTGGTGTCTGGCGTGGCGGGGCGGGCATCCGGCTCAGGGCGCTGATGACGCCACCTCTTCGAGGACGAGCACGCGACCTTCCGGGTCGGCAAGGCTCGGATGAAGCTCGGCCCGCATTTTCTCCGCTTCGCCGAGCGCGGTCAATTCCGCGTCGACGCCACGCCCCTTGAGCAGCACCAGCCGCCCGCCGGCCCGGAGCAACGGCCGGGCCATGGGCACGAGCTGCACGAGCGGTGCAAGTGCCCGCGCGGTCACCGCATCGACGGCGAGTGACAGGGTCTCGATCCGCACGGGATGGACGGTGACGCCGGCAAGGCCCATGCGTCGCGCCGCCTCGCGCAGGAACTGCGCCTTCCGCCGATCAGACTCGACGAGATGGACTTCCGGGATCCCCATGGCGGCGAGCACGAGCCCGGGCAGCCCGGCGCCGCTGCCGAGATCGGCGAGCGTGACGCCGTCCTCTGGCAGATGGCGGATGAGCTGAGCGGAATCGAGGATGTGGCGACGCCACGGATCCGCAAGGGTCGAGGCGCCGACGAGGTTGATCGCTTTCTGCCACTGTCGCAGCAGGTCGAGATAAAGGGTCAGGCGCTCCACTGTTTCACGTGAAACAGGCACCTTTTGGGCGAAGCCCGCCGCATCGAGCGGCGCCTCACGCCGCACGTCGGACGTGCCGATAGAGGAGCGTGAGGGCGGCCGGGGTCATGCCCGGCAGGCGGGCGGCAGCACCGAGCGTGGTCGGGCGGACGCGGCTCAGCAGGCTGCGCAGCTCGCCGCTGAGCCCGGCCAGCGTGGCGAAGTCGACCTCGGGCGGCAGGTCGAGCGCTTCCTCGCGGCGGAAATCCGCAATGTCTGCGGCCTGGCGCTTCAGATAGGGGGCGTAGCGCTCGCCGATCTCGATCTGCTCGGCGATCTCCGGCTCGATCGCGCCGAGCTCGGGCCAGATGGCCCGCAGCCGGGCGATATCGACATCCGGCAGAGCCAGGAGCTGTCGCGCGGTGCGGGCTGCCCCGTCCTGGTTCACCCGGATGCCGTGCGCCGCGGCCGCGGCCGGCGTCAGCCGGCGGGCGTCCAGGAGCGCTTCGGCGCGCGCCAGCTGGTCCAGCTTCTCCAGGAGCCGCGCCTGGCGCGTGGTGCCGACGAGACCAAGCCCGGCGCCCCGTTCGGTCAGCCGGCGGTCGGCATTGTCGGCGCGCAGCATCAGCCGGTACTCGGCGCGGCTCGTGAACATGCGGTAGGGCTCGGTGATGCCCTGGGTGGTGAGGTCGTCGACCAGCACGCCGATATAGGCCTCGGCCCGGTCCAGCACGGCGTCCGGCCGGCGGCCCGAGGCCCGGAGCGCCGCGTTGGCACCGGCCATGATGCCCTGTGCCGCCGCTTCCTCGTAGCCGGTCGTGCCGTTGATCTGGCCGGCGAGGAAGAGGCCGGGCAGGGCCCGGAGCTCGAGGGTCGGGTCGAGCTCGCGCGGATCGACGTGATCGTACTCGATGGCATAGCCGGGCTGGGTGATCACCGCCTGAACCAGGCCAGGGATGGTCCGGACGAGGGCTTCCTGCACGGCCCGCGGCAGGGAGGTGGAGATGCCGTTGGGGTAGACCGTGTGGTCGTCGAGGCCTTCCGGCTCGAGGAAGATCTGGTGACCGGTGCGCTCGGCGAAGCGGACCACCTTGTCCTCGATCGACGGGCAGTAGCGCACGCCGGTGGCGGCGATCTGGCCGGAGAAGAGCGGCGCCTCGTGCAGATGGGCGCGGATCAGGTCGTGGCTCGCCTGGGTCGTGCGGGTGACGTGGCAGGCGATCTGCGGGTTGGTGATGCGGTCGGTCATGAAGGAGAAGGGGCGGGGCGGTTCGTCGCCGGGCTGCTCCACGAGCGCCGCCCAGTCGATGGTGCGGCCGTCGAGCCGGGGCGGCGTGCCGGTCTTCAGCCGGCCGAGCCGCACGTCCGCCGCCTCGAGGTCCCGGGCGAGCGCCACGGCCGGCTGGTCGCCGACCCGGCCGGCGGGCCAGCGCTCGGTCCCGAGATGGATTTCGCCGCGGAGGAACGTGCCGGTCGTCAGCACCACAGCGCCGGCGCGGATTTCACGGCCGTCAGCCGTCACCACGCCGGTGATCCGGCTGCCGTTGCGCAGCAGGCCGGCCACCTCGCCCTCGGCGAGGGTGAGACCTTCCTGTTCAGCCAGCAGGTCCTGGACGGCCCGGGCGTAGAGCCGGCGGTCGGCCTGGGCGCGCGGCCCCTGCACGGCCGGCCCCTTGCGGCGGTTGAGGACGCGAAACTGGATGCCGCCCGCATCGATGGCGCGGCCCATCAATCCGTCGAGAGCGTCGATCTCGCGCACGAGATGGCCGCGACCGAGCCCGCCGATGGCGGGGTTGCAGGACATCGCCCCGATGGTGGTGAGCTTCTGCGTGAGCAGCAGGGTGCGGGCACCCATCCGGGCGCTCGCCGCCGCCGCTTCGGCCCCGGCATGGCCGCCGCCGATGACGATGACATCGTGGTTCTCCATGGCCGGCTATGTGCGCCGGCGCGCCTGCAGCGTCAAGCAAGGCAGGGGCACCGGCGGCGGCTGGACGGCGGCGGCAGAGACGTGCTTTCTGCCGCCCATGAGCGGAATTGGCGGCGTCATCCTCGGCTTCGGCGTGCTTCTGGCACTGATTGCACCCCTGCCGCCATTGGCGGAGCGGCTGGGCCTGCCCTACACGGTCCTGCTCGCCATTCTCGGCTGCTGCCTCGGGCTCCTGACCGGGTTCGCCGAACCGCTCGAAAACATCCTCATCGATTCCGACGTGCTCGACCTGGTCGCGGCCATCAGCGAGCTCGAGGTCAGCTCGGCGGTCTTCCTCTGGGTGTTCCTGCCGCTGATCCTCTTCCACAGCGCCATGGAGCTCGACAGCCGCGCCCTGCTCGACGATATCGGCCCGGTCTTCCTCCTCGCGGTGGTCGCCGTCTTCGCCACGACCGTGGTCGCCGGGCTCGCCGTCTGGAGCGTCTCTTCCGTCACCCTGGCGGGCTGCCTCCTGGTCGGGGCGATCATCGCCACGACGGACCCGATCGCCGTCATCAATGTCTTCCAGGAGGTCGGCGCGCCACGGCGGCTGGTGAACCTCGTCGAGGGCGAAAGCCTGCTCAACGACGCCGCCGCCATCGCCCTCACCACCAGCCTCCTGGCTTTGGTCGTCGGGCTGGCCGCCCCCTCGTTCGAGACGATCGTAGGCGACTTCACCATCAGCATGGCGGGTGGCGCTGTCTTCGGCCTCGTCGTCGGCCGGCTGGCCGGCCTGCTGCTGACCCGGCTCGACGAGGCCGGTCCGGCCGAGATCACGCTCAGCGTCGCCGTTGCCTACCTCACCTACGCGGTCGCGGAGCTGCAGTTCGGCGTCTCGGGCGTGGTCGCCGTGGTCGCCGCCGGCATCGTCTTCGGTGCCCAGGGCCGCGCCGGCCTGTCGCGCGCCGACTGGCGCTCGCTCATCGCCATCTGGGCGCAGCTCAGCTTCTGGGCAAGCTCGCTCATCTTCGTCATGGCGGCGATGCTGGCCCCAAAGACGCTGGCGACGGCTGGTGCCTTCGATGTTGTGCTGCTGGCCCTGCTGATCCTGGGTGCGCTCGGGTCGCGGGCCATGATACTCTATGGCGCCCTGCCGCTGATGGAAGCCGTCGGCCTCGCCGGGCGCATCCAGACCAGCTTCAAGCACGTCATGCTGTGGGGCGGGCTGCGCGGCGCCATTACGCTCGCCCTCGCCCTTGCGGTCACCGAGAACCCGCTGGTGCCGGACGACGTCCAGCACCTCGTGGCGGTGCTGGCCACCGGCTACGTGCTCTTCACCCTCTTCGTCCAGGCCACGACGCTTCGCTGGCTCATCCGCGCCGTCGGCCTCGACCGCCTGTCGCCGCTCGAGGAGATCCTCCGGCAGCGGGCCATCCTGCTCACCCATGGCGAGATCATCGACACGCTGCGCGATGCTGCGGCCGAGCGCATGCTCGACCCGGCCAGCGTCGAGGCCGTGGCGAACGACTACCGGCAGCAGGATGCGGCAGCCGTCGCCAAGCCGGTCGGCGAGGAGATGCAGCGCCGGCAGGTGGTTTCGGCCCTCATGACGCTGAGCCGTCGCGAGGCCGAGCTCTATGCCGAGGAGCGCGCCCGGCGCATGATCGCACGCTCGGCCAACGCGGCGCTGGTCCGCCAGGTGGGCGCGCTGATCGACGCGCTGCGCGCCGACGGCCTCGAGGGCTACCGCTACCTCGCGCGCGATCAGATTCGCTTCGACCGGGCGACCAGCTTCGCCGCCTTCCTGCATCGCCGCCTGCGCTGGGACACGCCCCTCGCCCGCCGGCTCACCCTGCATCTCGAGCGCGACATCGTGCAGCGCTACGTTCTGAGCGAGCTCCTGACGTTCAACACAGAGCGCGTCCGCAGCCTGTTCGGCGAGCGGGTCAGCGAGGTCGCGGGCCTCTTCCTCGAGACGCGGCTCGACCAGGTTGAGCGGGCCATCGACGCGATGCGCCTGCAGTACCCGGAATACTGGGCCTCGTTCGGCAGGCGCTATCTGTCCCTTGCGGCCCTCCGTCTCGAATACGCCGCGATCGAACAGATGGAGCAGGAGCGCCTGCTGTCGCCGCAGGTCGCCCACAAGATGGGCCAGGCGCTGCGGCAGCGGCGTGCGCGGCTCGAACGCCCGCCGGATCTCGATCTGGGCCTGCGCACGGCGGAGCTGATCCGGAACATGCCGCTCTTCGCCAAGCTGGACGAGAAGGAGACCAGGAAGTTGGCGCGGCAGCTCAAGACCCGGCTGGCACTGCCGGGCGAGCGGATCCTGCGGCGGGGCGAGCCGGGCGATGCCATGTATTTCATCGCCACGGGCGCCGTCGAGGTGCGGGTCCAGCCGGAGCCGGTGCGGCTCGGCACGGGCGAGTTCTTCGGCGAGCTCGGCCTCCTCACCCGGCGGCCCCGCAACGCTGATGTGGTCGCCATCGGCTTCTGCCGTCTCCTGATCCTGCGTCGCGAGCTGTTCGAGCAGGTGATGGGGAGCCACAGCGTGCTCGGCCGCCGGGTCCGCGAGGTGGCGACCCAGCGCCATGCGGGGCGGATCTCCGCCGGCTGATCGCCGCTCGGCACCGCTGTTTCACGTGAAACAGCGTCACTTGCCGATGCAGAACTCGCTGAACACGCGGTCCAGGATGTCCTCGACGCCGAAGGCCCCGGTGATGCGGCCGATGGCCCGGCCGGCAAGGCGGATCTCTTCGGCCAGCAGCCCCAGATCGGCAGCGCCACCGAGCGCCTGCGCCCGCTCCAGCGCACCGAGCGCGTCCTGTAGTGCGGTGCGGTGCCGGGCGCGGGTCAGCAGCACCTCGTCAGTGCCCGGCAGCCGGTCACGGGCGTGGGTGGTGAGGGCGGTCAGCAGTTGATCCAGACCCTCTCCCGTCGTGGCCGAAACGCCGATGACGCGCTCCGCCCTGTGGTGACCAAGGAGATCGAGCTTGTTGAGGACACGGAGCGTCGCCGGATCGGCGTCCCCGGCAGGCGATAGGGCGGCGGGGTCGTCGACCACCAGCAGCCGGAGGTCGGCGGAAGCCGCCCGGGCCCGGGCCCGGGCGATCCCTTCACGCTCGATGGGATCGTCGCTGTCGCGCAGCCCCGCCGTATCCAGGAGGGTCACCGGCAGGCCGCCCAGATCGAGCGCCACCTCGATGACGTCGCGCGTGGTGCCGGGGAAGGGTGTGACGATAGCCACTTCCCGCCTGGCGATCGCGTTGACGAGGCTGGACTTGCCGACATTGGGAGCGCCGATCACTGCGATGGCGAGACCGGTGCGCAGGCGCTCGCCCCGCCCGCCGTCGTCCAGATGGCCGCGCAACTCGCCCGCGAGCGCCGCGAGGTCGGGCCCGACGGCGTCCCACAGGCTTTCGGGAACCTCCTCCTCGGCGGCGAAGTCGATCTCCGCCTCGAGCAGGGCAAGGGCCCGCAAGAGGCGCTCGCGCCACTCGGCGTAGCGACGGCCGAGCGCGCCATCCATCTGGCGGAGCGCTGCCCGGGCCTGGGCGGCGCTGGTCGCGTCGATCAGGTCGGCCAGGCCCTCGGCGGCAGTCAGATCCAGCTTGCCGGCCAGGAATGCCCGGCGGGTGAACTCGCCGGGCTCGGCCGGCCGGAGCTCTGGCATGGCGGCAAGCACCTCGACCAGCGAGCGGATGACGGCGGCCCCGCCGTGATGCTGGATCTCCAGCACGTCCTCGCCGGTATTGCTGGCAGGCGCCGGAAAGTAGAGCAGGAGCACCTCGTCGAGCAGGGCGCCACTCGCCGGGTCGCGAAGTTCGGCAAGCGTCGCCCGGCGCGGTGCCGGGACCCGGCCCGCCAGCCGCTCGGCGACCAGCGCCGCGGCCGCACCGGAAAGGCGGAGGACGCCCAGCGCCGAGCGGCCGGGCGGCGTGGCCGGCGCGTAGATCGTGGCCCGCCGCGTGTTCATCGGCTAGCCGGTCTTCAGGGCTTGCGGCCCTTGTCGCCGCCACCCTTGTCGCCGCCACCCTCGTCGCTCGGCCGGCGGTTGCGCTGCACCCCGGCAGCCGCGGCAGCGAGTTGGGTCCACATCGACTGGAACTGCTCGACCCCCTTCATGCCGATGGGCATCCACTGCTCGAGCATCGCCTTGCCGTCCATCTCGTGCACGGTCTTCTTGAGCTGCGCCTCGATTTCCTCGATCAGCCGCTGCTGCATCGGCGCCACTTCGGGCAGGCCGAGGAAGTGCCGCGCCTCCTCCGGTGTGCATTCGATCTCGATATTGAACTTCAAGGCCGCTCCCCATGGCTGCTGGCATCTGGCGCTGCTGACGCTGGCTCACCCGGACTATAGGTCAGGTGGCCGCGGCGACGCCAGAAACAGCGGGCGGCGGCGCTGCCCGGTCTTGCCCGAAAGCGCGTTCCGGCCTAGCTCCGAAGCCAGTCAATTGAGGGAGCGAGCGATGGCGATGCAGATCAGGGTCGGGCGAAACGGCGGTCCCGAGGTGATGGAGCGGGCGGAAGCCGAGGTGGGAGCGCCCGGCAAGGGACAGGTTCGCCTCAGGCATACGGCAATTGGCCTCAACTTCATCGACACCTATTTCCGCTCCGGGCTCTACCCGGCACCGAACGGGCTGCCCTTCGTGCCGGGCCTCGAGGCCGCAGGGGTCGTGGAGGCGGTTGGCGAGGGTGTCGACAGCCTGAAGGTCGGCCAGCGCGTGGCCTACGGCACGGGCCCGCTCGGCGCCTACAGCACCGAACGGCTGATCCCCGCCGAGAAGGTGGTCGCCATCAGCGACAAGATTGCCGACGAGACGGCGGCAGCGATGATGCTCAAGGGCCTGACCGCCCAGTATCTCCTGCGCCAGACCTATGCGGTGCAGCCGGGCGACACGATCCTCTTCCACGCGGCCGCCGGCGGTGTCGGGCTGATCGCCTGCCAGTGGGCGAAGCATCTGGGTGCCACGGTGATCGGCACTGCCGGAAGCCAGGAGAAGGCCGATCTGGCGAAGGCGCATGGCTGCGACCACGTGATCCTCTATCGGGACGAGGACGTGCCGGCGAAGGTCAAGGAGCTGACCGGCGGCAAGGGCGTGCCCGTGGTCTATGACGGCGTCGGCAAGGACACCTTCGTCATGTCGCTCGACTGCCTTCGGCCCCGCGGCCTTCTGGTCAGCTTCGGCAATGCCTCGGGTGCGGTGGACGGCGTCAATCTCGGCATTCTCGCGGCCAAGGGCTCGCTCTTCGTCACCCGGCCGACGATCGCCGGCTACACCTCGACCCGGGCCGAGCTCGAGGCCGCCGCCAGGGACGTGGTGGACGTCGTCGGCTCCGGTGCCGTGAAGATCGAGGTCAACCAGCGCTTCCCGCTCGCCGAGGCCGCCGACGCGCACCGGGCGCTCGAGGGTCGCAAGACCACCGGACAGACCGTGCTCCTGCCATGAGCCGGCCGCTCCTCATCGCCCAGATCTCGGATTTCCACATCCGCCCGCCCGGAGTGATCTTCGCCGACGTGGTCGACACGCTCGCCATGCTGCGGCGGGCCATCGACACCCTCCTGGCATTCAGCCCCGAGCTCGATGCCGTGCTGGTCTCGGGCGACCTCACCAATGACGGTGAGACCGAGGCCTATGCGCAGATCCTGCCGGAGCTCGCCCGGCTGCCGATGCCGGTCTACGTGGTGCCGGGCAATCACGATGATCGCGAACGGATCACGGCTCTCGCCGGTGTCGCCGAATTGGGCCAGGGCAATGCCCACCGGCAGTTCACGGCGGACCTCGGCTCGCTCCGGCTGATCGCCCTCGACAGCCTCGTCGAGGGCGAGGGCTACGGCGCTCTCTGCGCCGACCGGGTGGCGTGGCTCGAGGGTGAGCTGGAGCGGGCAAGCGCGCGGCGGGTCCTGATCATGGTTCATCACCCGCCGGCGGCCACCGGCATCGACTTCATGGACCGCATCGGGCTCCGGTCGACCCCGGCGCTGGAAGCGCTCATCCGGCGCCACGCCGGGTCGATCGAGCGGATCGTCTGCGGCCATGTGCACCGGCCGATCTTCTATCGCTGGCAGGGCGTGCCGGTGAGCGTGACGCCGGGCGTGGCGCATCAGGTGGTGCTCGGTCTCGATGGCCGCGAGCCGGCCTTCAACCTCGAGCCGCCGGGCTTCCACCTGCATCGCTGGACGGATGCGGAGGGCCTCGTGACCCACCACGTCCATCTCGGCAACTATCCGGGCCCCTACCATTTCGGCAGCAACCCGGACCAGGCGCTCCCGGGAGAGACAGCCTAGGAGTTCATCGTCCCCCAGAAGTCGTCGTTGGTCTTGGCGAGGCGCATCTTGTCCATGAGGAACTCGACCGAATCGGTCGTGCCCATGGGGTTCAGGATGCGGCGCAGCACCCACATGCGCTGCAGCGTTGCCTTGTCGACCAGCAGCTCCTCGCGCCGCGTGCCCGACTTGTTGATGTCGAGGCTCGGGAAGACGCGCTTGTCGGCGACCCGGCGGTCGAGCACGATCTCGGAATTGCCGGTGCCCTTGAACTCCTCGAAGATCACCTCGTCCATCCGCGAGCCGGTATCGATCAAGGCGGTCGCGATGATGGTGAGCGAGCCGGCGTCCTCGATATTGCGGGCGGCGCCGAAGAAGCGCTTCGGCCGCTGCAGGGCGTTGGCGTCGACACCACCTGTCAGCACCTTGCCGGAGCTCGGCACCACCGTGTTGTAGGCGCGGGCCAGGCGCGTGATCGAATCCAGGAGGATGACCACGTCGCGGCCGTGCTCGACCAGCCGCTTGGCCTTCTCGATCACCATCTCGGCGACCTGGACATGGCGCGTCGCCGGCTCGTCGAAGGTCGAGCTCACGACCTCACCCTTCACCGTCCGCTGCATGTCGGTCACTTCCTCGGGCCGCTCGTCGATGAGCAGCACAATGAGGTAGACTTCGGGATGGTTGGCCGAGATGGCGGTCGCGATGTTCTGCATCAGCACCGTCTTGCCGGTCCGGGGCGGTGCCACGATCAGGGCGCGCTGTCCCTTGCCCAGGGGGCAGACGATGTCGATGATCCGCGTGCTGACGTCCTTCTTGCCGAGCACCTCGAGGTTCAGCTTCCTGGTCGGGAAGTAGGGAACGAGGTTCTCGAAGTGGATGCGGTGGCGCGCCACCTCGGGCGGGTCGAGATTGATCGTGTTGGCGCGGAGCAGCGCGAAATAGCGCTCGCCTTCCTTCGGTGCGCGGACCTGGCCCTCGACGATGTCGCCGGTGCGCAGCGCGAAGCGGCGGATTTGCGACGGCGAGACGTAGACGTCGTCGGGACCGGCGAAATAGTTCATGTCGGGCGAGCGGAGGAAGCCGAAGCCGTCCTGCAGGATCTCGAGCACGCCGTCGCCGGTGATCGGCACGCCGGTCATCGCCAGCTCTTTGAGCACGGCGAAGACGAGGTCGCCCTTCTTCAGCGTGCTGGCGTTCTCGATGCCGATTTCCTCGGCGTAGCGCAAGAGCTCGGCGGCCGGCCGGCGCTTGAGCTCGGTCAGGCTGATCGGCGGCAGGTCGGAGCGCACCTCGGGATAATCACGCTCGCGCTCGCGGCCGAAATCGCGGTCCCGGTCGCGATTGCCGTCACGCTCACGGTTGCCCTCGCGATCCCCCCGATCGCGATCGCCCCTGTCACGCTCCCGGGGCCGCTCGGCCCGCTCGCGATCGCCTCGGTCACGCTCCCGGGGCCGCTCGGCCCGCTCGCGCGGCTCACGCTGTTCCCGGGGCTCGCGCGGCTCACGCGCCTCGCGCGGCGGGCGCGTGTCGGCTTCCTCCGGCTCGACCATGCCGAAGAGCTCGGCCGGCAGGCCGATCACCCCGTCGTCGCTGTCGTCGTTCTCAACGCTTCCCTCGATCGCGGCGAGCAGAGGCTGCTCCTCCTCGGTCCGGCGGGCCGGACGGCTGCGCGTGCGCTTGCGGCGGGCCGGGCGCGGCGCGGCATCGCCCTCGGCAGGCGCCGGCGCCTCGCCGTCGCCACCGGCCTCGGTCCCGCCTGCACCAGCCGGCGCGGCCGTCGCGGTCTCTTCGGCCGCGGTGGGCTCGGGCGACTTGTCATTCGCATCGTCACGCGGCGTATCGGCCATCCTGTCCTCGGTGTCGTGAATCAACTCTGTCTCGATTGTTGCGTTTGCTGGAAGTTCCGGCGCTTCGGCCTGCGGATCAGAATGGCCGAAAGACCACCAGAAGGACGACGCCCACGAAGAGCAGGGTCGGTACTTCGTTGAAGAAGCGATACCAACGAGCCGACCGTGGCCGCTCGTCGGCAGCGAACCGCCGGACATCCCGCGCGAGAAGCCCGTGGCAGCCGGCGATCCCCAGAACCAGCGCCAGCTTGGCGTGCAGCCAGCCCTGGTCCCACTGGCCCTGCATGGTCGCCAGCGAGAGGCCGAAAACGAAGGTGGCGATCATGGCCGGCGTGCCGATCGCCTTCAGGAGGCGCCGCTCCATCACCTTGAAGGTCGCCGATGCCTCACCGCCCACCACCGCATCGCAGTGGTAGATCAGGAGGCGCGGCAGATACCACATCGCCGCCATCCAGGCAGCGAAGGCCATGATATGAAGCGCCAACAACCAGAGAACGAGGTCAGCCAGGACTGTTCACCATGCGCTGCACGACAGCTGCGGACCGCCGGTTGAAGGCCGATTTCGCGACACGGGAAATCGTCAGTGCGCCAATTGCCGGGGGCCAAGTCATGTTCGGGGGGTGCGTGACCGAACGCCACGCATCTCAGTATAAGGTCAGCTCCCGCCGGATTTCAAGTGGCGAACGAGATCATGCACATTGTCGGGTGGCGTTTCGGGCACAACCCCATGTCCGAGGTTGAAGATGAACGGCCGATCGCGCCACGCGGCCAGGATGCGATCGGCGGCGCGGCGCATCGTGTCGCCACCGGCGACGAGGGCGATGGGATCGAGATTGCCCTGTAGACACACGCTCGCGGGCAGGCTGGCCGCTGCCCAGGCCGGATCGATGGTCGTGTCGATGCCGAGCCCGGCGGGGCGGGTGGCAGCGGCGAGATCGACCAGCGCCGGGCCGACGCCCCGCGCGAAGACGATCACCGGCACGCCCGGGCAGCGCTCGCCCAGCTCCGCCACGATCCGCGCCAGGGGTGCGGTGACCCAGCGCTCGCGCTCGTCCGGCGGCAGCGCCCCGGCCCAGCTGTCGAAGACCTGCAGGACCTCGGCGCCGGCAGCCACCTGGCGTTCGAGATAGGTAATGACGGCCTTGGTCAGTAGATCGACGAGGTCGCCGAAGAGCCGGGGCTCGACCCGCGCCAACCGGCGGGCGACGGCCCAGTCCTTGGAGCCGCCCCCTTCGACCATGTAGGCGGCGAGCGTCCAGGGCGCACCGGCGAAGCCGATCAGCGTCACGCCCTCGGGCAGCGAGCGGCGCAGCCGGCGCAGCGTCTCGTAGACCGGCTCGAGATGCTCGTGCAGGCGCTCGGTCGACAGGCGACCGAGATCGCTGCGATGGGCGAGCGGTGCCAGCCGCGGCCCTTCGCCCTCGTGAAAGCCGACATCGGCGCCGAGCGCGTCCGGCACGACCAGGATGTCGGAGAACAGGATGGCCGCATCGAGGCCGAACCGCCTGATCGGCTGGAGGGTCACCTCCTCGGCGAGGTCGGAATCGTAGCACAGCTCGAGGAAGCCGCCCGCCTTGCGGCGAAGGGCGCGGTACTCCGGCAGGTAGCGCCCGGCCTGGCGCATCAGCCAGACCGGAGGCCGGTCGACCGGCTCGCCGCGCAGCGCCTGCAGGAGCCGTTTCGCGTTACGGGTGCTCACCGATTGGTCCCCGTTCGGGTTCTGTCACTCTTTCTTAACCTTAAAGAGAAATAAGGAGATTGAGGTAGTAGTATGGCCGTGGACAACGAGGATTAGTCGGCATCCACGAACGATCAACACGATTGGGGTGGCTCGGTCCGGCAGCCGGCGGGTTTGTGGAGAACGGACCACGCCGCAGGCTCGGCCGGCGTCGGCCAAAGGCTTTTCTGGCCGGATCCGATCATGCCGTCCATCCGGAAAACTGCGGGAAAACTGCGAGACCGGACAGCTTTCCCGCGATGTCCCAAGAGGCTGCCATTCCTGCAAGTCCGGGCTGGACGGCGAGCGGCCGATCGGGGAGCATTGTCGGGTCGTTCATGGTGCCCCGGGATAACCCGTTCGCTGTCCACAGCTTCCTCCCTGCCTTCTGCGTCGTCGTGTGCTTTCGAGGAAATCGAGCCTGTGCGCCTGCATCTCCATCTGATCTCCGATTCCACCGGCGAGACCGTGACCACGGTGGCGCGCGCCGCGGTGTCGCAATTCGAGGACGTCGTGCCGGTCGAGCACGTCTGGTTCTTCGTGCGGACCCGGGCCCAGCTCGAGAAGGTGCTGACCATCGTCGAGGCGCTGCCCGGCATGGTCATCTACACGCTGGTCTCGCCGGAGCTGCGCTTCCTGCTGCATGAGCGCTGCCGCGCCTTCGCCGTGCCCTGCGTGCCGGTCCTCGACCCGGTGATGAACGCCTTCACTGGCCTCCTCGGCTCCGCGGGCCGGCCGCAGATCGGCCGCCAGCATGCGATGGACGACGACTATTTCTCGCGCATCGCGGCCATGGACTTCACCATGCGGCATGACGACGGCCAGTTCCCGGAGGAGCTCGACGAGGCCGATGTCGTGCTGGTCGGTGTGTCGCGCACCTCGAAGACGCCGACCTGCGTCTATCTCGCGCATCGCGGCATCAAGGCGGCGAACGTGCCGCTCGTGCTCGACCTGCCGCAGCTCGGGATCCTCGAGCGGCTGAAGCGGCCCTTGATCGTCGGCCTCACGATCAGCCCCGACCAGCTCGTGCATATCCGCCGCAACCGCCAGCAGATGCTCGGCCTCGAGGGGGACGAGACGAGCCGCTTCGGCGGTCACTACGCCGATCTCGACCATGTGCGCGACGAGCTGCGCTATGCCCGCCGGCTGTTCGCGCGGCATGGCTGGCCGGAGATCGACGTGACGAAGCGATCAGTTGAAGAAACCTCTGCGACAATCTATCAGTTGGTTCAGGCACGGGCCTTTCCGGAGATCGGGGCACTGGTCGAGACGAGCCGGGCAGCGGATGCGGGATCGGACGCCGGGTCGGCGGAGAGCGCCGCCCGGTCGCCGGACGCTTGACGCACGACCTCTCGGGCGGCCTTCAGGTGAGCTTGATCGGCTGAATGAAGCAGCTCTCGACCCTCGGCCGCCGGCGTCGCGAGGCGCGGCGGCAGTTCATCTGGAACGCGGTGCGGCTGATCGTCGTCGCCGTCCTCCTGGTGTTGTTCGCGGTCGCCGGCTACCAGGCGGGGATCTCCCAGAGCAGCCACGAGGGCGAGCGTCAGGCCGCCGATCTCGCCGCCGCGGGAGCCCGCAATCTCGAGCTGACCGAGCGGCTGGCCATGGCCGAGGATCGGGCGAACCGGCTGCAGACGCAGCTCCAGGCGCTGCGCCTCGACTACGCCGCGAACGTGCCGCCGGCGGAATTCAAGCCGCTCCTGGCGCTGCTGCAGGCCCGCGCCCGGGCGGGGGTCGACCGCGAGCGCCTCGCCTTCGTGATCGAGCAGGCCGGCCGCGAGCAGACCTGCGAGCGCGGGGTCCAGACGGAGCGTCTCCTGGTGCGCACACCGGTGAGCACGGCGCTCGAGAATTCGGTGTCGTTCGCCGACCGCCGGATTACGGTGAGTGGCGACGGCCGGCCGGCCCGGGACGAGGACGGATCGCCGCTCGACTGGTACGATCCGGGCCAGCCGGTGACCCTCCGCTTTTTGACGATTGCCGGCGATCTCAGTCGTGTGGTCGGGCGGCTGCCGCTGGTGCATTCGGTCATTCTGGGCGATCGCGAGTGGCGCTTCCAGGCTACGGCCTCGCGCGAGCCCGGCCGGATCGAGGTGGTGGCGCAGAGCTGCGATTATCCCTGAGCTGGCGGCCATGACCCAGGGGCCATGAGCTAGGTTTCGAGCCCGAGGGTGAGTTGGTCGGCCTCGACGGCCGCACCGCCGACCCCGATCCCGAGCAGCCGGACCGGTGCGGCGAGCGGTGCGCGCAGCAGGAGATGCCGGCCGATGGCGGACAGCGCCTCGGCCGAACGCGGTGCCTGACTAAGCGTGGTCTGCCGGGTGCTGATCCTGAAGTCCCGGTACTTGATCTTGAGCTGCACCGTCGGTGCCTGGTAGCCGCTGCGCGCCAGCCGGGCGGCGAGATCGCGGGCGAGCTCGTCGAGGGCCGTGGCCAACTCGGCGACGGCGGCGATGTCCTCATCGAAGGTCGTTTCCACGCTCAGCGACTTGCGGTTGCGGTGCGGCACGACCGGGCGGTCGTCGAGGCCCCGGGCGAGCCGCCAGTAGTGCCCGCCGCTGCGGCCGAGGCGGCGGGTCGCCTCGGCCTCGTCGAGGGCCTGCAGGTCGGCACCCCTGGTGATGCCGGCCGCGCGCAGCCGGGCGGCGGTCGCCGGGCCGACCCCGAAGAACCGCTCGATCGGCAGCTCGGCGAGCACGCCCTCTGCCTGCTCCGGGCGGATCAGGCAGAGCCCGTCGGGCTTTTCCATGTCGGAGGCGAGCTTGGCGAGGAACTTGTTGCACGAGACGCCCGCCGAGGCGGTGAGCCCGGTCTCGGCGCGAATCTGGTCCTTTATCGCCCGTGCGATGGTGACCGCCGGGAGCGGTCCGTTCGGCGGCTCGGTCACGTCGAGGTACGCCTCGTCTAGGGAGAGCGGCTCGACCAGCGTGGCGTGCTCCTGAAAGATCGCCCTGATCTGGCGGCTGACTTCCTTGTAGACCTCGAAGCGCGGGCGCACGAAGACGAGCTCGGGGCAGAGCCGGGCCGCCCGGCCACCCGGCATCGCCGACCGCACGCCGAATCGCCGCGCCTCGTAGCTCGCGGTCATCACGACGCCGCGCGTCTGGCCACCGCCCACGGCGATCGGCAGGCCGCGCAGCGACGGCTGGTCGCGCTGCTCGACCGCGGCATAGAAGGCGTCCATGTCGATGTGCACAATCTTGCGCAACGTAGTTCCGATTCGGTCCGCCGCCCTGTCCCTTGTGCTATGAAGCTGTTGCAGGATGCCAACAAATGGGCTCCATGTCGCCGGCTGATAGCGCAGCGGAAGATGGCGGCGCTTGCCAGTGCTGTGACTATCGGCCTACGATTCAACGGGTGCGACATCGCCATCATGCCGACCCGGACCGTCGGGGATGACCATGGCGCGACCTGCGGAGAGAACGGGAGACGGGCCTTGAACCAGATGAGTCCGGGCTGCACCCTGCGCGGTGTCGTGCTGGTCGCCGTGCTGCTGGCTGCGGGCGGGCTCGGCGTCGATGCCGCGCGCGGCGAGGATTTGCGGGAGGCGCTGACCGCCGCCTATCTCAACAACCCGAGGCTCGCCTCCGGGCGCGACCAGTTGCGGGCGACGGACGAGCTGGTGCCGCAGGCCCTGGCCGCCGGACGGCCCAGCCTCTTCCTCGACGGCGTCGTCGAGGGGGTCACCTCCGATACCGACCTCGCCGAGCGTGACAACCGGCTGGGCCGGGGCGTCGCCCTCTCGGTGCGTCAGCCGCTCTATGCGGGTGGCGGGATCGAGGCCGGCATTCGCCGGGCCGAGAACCAGGTCCGCGCCGAGCGCGCCTTTCTCCTGTCGACCCAGCAGAGCGTGCTCCTCGATACGGTCGACGCCTACACGGCGACCTGGCGCGACCGTGCCGTGCTGGAGCTCGCGCGCATCAACGAGACACGCCTCAGGCGGCAGCTGGAAGCGACCCGCGACCGTTTCGAGGTGGGCGAGGTGGCACGCACCGACGTCGCCCAGGCCGAAGCCAGTGTCGCCCGGGCGCGCGCCGATGTGGAGACGGCAACAGCCGAGCTGGCTGCCTCCACGGCCGCCTATCGGGACATCATCGGCATCGATCCCGGCGTGCTGGTCGACCCACAGCCTCTCGACAACCTGCCGTCGAGCGAGCCGGAGGCCCAGGCGCTGGCCGCGTCCAACCCGGACATCACGACGGCGAGCTTCAATTTGAATGCCGCCCGCGACAATGTCGACGTCGCCTTCGCCGACATCCTGCCGAGCCTCACGCTCACCGGTGACGTCTCCTACGACCAGCAGCCGAGCCAGGCCCTGGACTCGAGCAACGACGCACGGATCGGCCTCAACCTCTCGGTGCCGCTCTTCCAGGGTGGCGCCGACTATTCGCGGGTGCGCCAGAATCGCCAGCTGGTGAGTGCCAGGCGCAATGACCTCGAGAACACGCTGCGTGGTGTCCAGCGCTCGGTGACCACGTCCTGGGAGCGGGTGATTGCCGCCCGGGCCGCGATCGAGGCCCTGGAGTCCGAGGTCCGCGCCAACGGCATCGCCCTCGAGGGCGTCCAGGAGGAGGCCCTGGTCGGCCAGCGGACCGTCCTCGACGTGCTCGACGCCGAGAACGACCTGTTCGTCTCGCAGGTCGATCTGGTGCGCGCCCGACGCGAGTGGGTGCTCGCCACCTACCAGCTCAAGTCGGCCATCGGCGAGCTCACGGTGGCGCGGCTCGACCTGCCGGTCGAGCCCTTCGACGACGAGCGCTACTACAACCGGGTGCGCAATCGCCTGTTCGGCCTCGAATAGGCGCCGGACCGGCGCGACAGGCCGCCGGCCGGGCGAAAAAGGCGTTCGCGCTTAATCCGTCATTAACGTCGAAAAGCTAGGGTTCCCTTACCTCGAGCGGCGCTGGTGCCGTTCCGGAATCTTCCGATGCGCCCCGTCGGGCGCCACGAAAAGGGACCCCTCGATGACCTCATCCGGCAAGCGCCGCCTCGTCCTCGCCGCTGTTCTCGCCACCTCCTTCGTCGCGCCGGCTTTGGCGGACACCGACACCGACGTCCTCACGGTGATGGTGACCGTGCAGGAAGCCTGCGCCATCAGCGGCTCGACCCTCGACTTCGGCACCTACACGGGCGGCCAGCAGAATGCCCTGAACGGGCAGGGCCAGATCAGCTACACGGGCTGCGCCGCAGGCACGCTCGTCATCGACTTCGACGGCGGCACGAGCGGCGACGTCCAGGCCCGCCGCATGGCCAGCAATGCCGGCGGCACGCTCGGCTACCAGCTCTACCGCAATTCGAGCCGCACCCAGGTCTGGGGCACCGGCGCCAATGCCCAGCAGGTGCAGCTCCTGCAGCCGGGTGCCGGCAACATCCCGGTCTATGGCAGCATCCCGGGCGGGCAGGCCGCCGCCGCGGGCAGCTACACCGACACGGTCAACGTCACGCTGACCTTCTGAGCCCGGACGGCGGGCGATCCGGCGGCCAGACGGCGTGGGCTCGCGCCGCACCGGCCCCGGATCGCGGCTGTCGCCGGGGGATGGTTCATCGGGCGCTGGTTCGGCGTGCGCTGGCCCGGGGGATGCGCGGCCGCCCGTCGTCGGGCCCGCGTCCGTTCAGGGCGTCTGCTGGACGCTCGGCTGGCGGGATACGGCATGCGGGCGGGTCAGCTCGTTGCGCCGGGCCTGGGCCGCCATGACGGGTGACATCGGCGGCCGCTCCACATGGCGGCCGGCGCCGCGGGTGACGTCGAGCTGCCCGTTGCGCCAGACCACCTTGCCGTTGGCGATGGTGATCGCCGGGAAGCCCTCGACTTCGATGCCCTCGAAGACGTTGACGTCGAGCTTCGACTGGTGGTTCGCCTGCCGGATGGTGTGGTGCGCCTTCGGGTCCCAGACGACGAGGTCGGCATCCGAGCCCGCGCGCACGGCACCCTTGCGCGGGTAGACGTTGAAGATTTTGGCACAGTTCGTGGAGGTCACGGCGACGAACTCCTCGGGCGTCAGGCGGCCGGCATTGACGCCGAAATGCCAGAGGATCTTGAGCCGCTCCTCGAGCCCGCCCGTGCCGTTCGGGATCATCGTGAAATTGTCCCGGCCCTTGGCTTTCTGCTCGGCGAGGAAGGTGCAGTGGTCGGTCGCCGTGACCTGGAGCTGGCCGTTCATGAGGCCGGCCCAGAGCGCATCTTGGTGCTCCTTCGAGCGGAAGGGCGGGCTCATCACGCGGGACGCGGCATAGGCCCAGTCGGGGCTCTGGTAGACGCTGTCGTCGAGGCAGAGATACTGCGCCAGCGGCTCGCCGAAGACGCGTTGGCCCTCGCTGCGCGCCCGGGCGATGGCGTCGACCGTCTCCCGGCAGGAGGTGTGCACGATGTAGAGCGGCACGCCCGTGATCTTCGCCAGCATGATGGCCCGGATCGCGGCCTCGGCCTCGACATGCGGCGGGCGCGACAGGGCATGGCCCTCGGGCCCGGTGATGCCCTGCGCGAGCAGCGACTGCTGCAGGCGGAAGACCGCCTCGCCGTTCTCGGCATGGACGAGCGGCAGGGCACCGAGCTCGCGGCAGCGCGAGAAGCTCTGGAAGAGGATCTCGTCGTCGACCATTAAAGCACCCTTGTACGCCATGAAGTGCTTGAAGCTGTTGACGCCGCGATCGATGACCTCGGCCATCTGCTGCTCGACCCGCTCGGACCACCAGGTGATGGCGACGTGGAAGCCGTAGTCGGCCACCGCCTTCGACGCCCAGTCGCTCCACTCGTCGAGCGCTGCCGTCAGGCTCTGCTGCGGCGAGGGGATGCACATGTCGATGATCATGGTGGTGCCGCCGGCTAGGCCGGAGCAGGTGCCCGAGTAGAAATCCTCGATCGCCACCGTGCCCATGAAGGGCAGCTGCATGTGGGTGTGCGGGTCGATGCCGCCCGGGATGACGAAGGCGCCGCCGGCGTCGATCACCTCGGCCCCGGTCGGCACGTCGAGATCCGGCCCGACGGCCCGGATCGTGCCGCCCTCGATCAGGACATCGGCGCGCTCGCTCTGGTCGGCATTGACGACGGTTCCACCCTTGATGACGAGGCTCATGGCGTCCCTCTCTTCGTGTCCGTTCCGACTTCCCCTATGGTCGAGCATATCGCTGCCGCCCGGGTCCTGCCAGAGCCGATGCCCTCCCCTGCAAACCCCGAATCGAGAGCTTGCCGCCGATGAAGGCCGGCAATCGCACCCTCGGCCTGCGCCTGCGCGTCGTGCTGGAGCCCGACATCGCCATCGGCCCGGGCAAGGCCGACCTGCTCGAGGGCATCGGCGAGACCGGCTCGATCGCCGCCGCCGGCCGGCGCATGGGGATGAGCTACAAGCGCGCCTGGCTCCTGGTCGAGACCATGAACCGCTGCTTTCGCGAGCCCTTGGTCCGGACGAGCCGGGGCGGCAGCGCCAAGGGCGGCGCCGTGCTCACGCCGGCAGGGGCCGAGGTGCTCGCCCTCTACCGGCGGATGGAGGAGCGCGCCGCCGGCGCGGTCGAGGGGGAGCTGGCGGGGCTGCAGGCGCTCTGCCGCGATCGTCCGGCTGACGAATAGCGCTTGTCGACCGCCCGGCGACGCCGATAAGTACCAACGAACATATCGCTTCGAACCAGGCGGAGAGGGTCTCATGCGGACCGTGCTGCGCGCTTTCGTCATCCTCGCCGTGGCCGTTTCAGGCCTCGTCGGGGCAGGCCAAATCCGGGCCGCCGAGGTCACCGTCTTCGCGGCAGCGAGCCTCAAGAACGCGCTCGACGAGGTGGCCGCCGGCTGGCAGGCCGCCACCGGCAACACCGTGTCCATCTCCTATGCCGGCAGCGCCCGCCTCGCCCGGCAGATCGAGCAGGGCGCGCCGGCGGACCTCTTCATCTCGGCGAACACCGCCTGGATGGATCATCTCGACGCGGCCGGGCTGATCGACCGGGCGAGCCGGCGCGACCTGCTCGGCAACCGGCTCGTCCTCGTGGCGCATGGCCGGGATGCGCCGCCGGTCGAGCTGGCGCCCGGCGGCGATCTCGCTGCCTGGCTCGGTGATGGCCGGCTCGGCGAGGGCCGGCTCGCCATGGCTCTCGTCGACGCGGTCCCGGCCGGCATCTACGGCAAGGCGGCGCTCGAGCATCTGGGCCTCTGGGCCAGCGTCGCCGACCGGACAGCACAGACCGACAACGTGCGCGCCGCCCTGGCGCTGGTAGCGCTCGGCGAGGCGCCGCTCGGCATCGTCTACGCGACCGACGCCGTGGCCGAGGACCGGGTGACGGTGGTCGCCACCTTTCCCGCCGACAACCACCCGCCGATCGTCTATCCGGTGGCGCTGACCGTCGAGCGCGAGAATCCGGCGGCGGTCGACCTCCTGGCCTGGCTCGGCTCGGCCGCGGCGCGCGCGGCGTTCGAGGGCCAGGGCTTCTCCATCCTCGACTGAGGGGATCCGTGCTGCAGCTCACGCCCGAGGAATGGACGGCCGTGGCCCTTTCGATCCGGGTCGCGGGCTGGGCGACGCTGCTCAGCCTGCCGCTCGGCATCGCCACGGCGCTGCTGCTCGCCCGCGGGCGGTTCTGGGGGCGCGGGCTGCTCAACGGGCTCGTCCATCTGCCGCTGATCCTGCCGCCCGTGGTTACCGGCTACATGCTGCTCCTGCTGTTCGGCCGGCGCGGCCCGATCGGCAGCCTGCTCGAGGAGACCTTCGGCATCGTCCTCGCCTTTCGCTGGACCGGGGCGGTGCTCGCCTCGGCCATCATGGCCTTCCCCCTGATGGTCCGCGCCATCCGCCTCGCGGTCGAGGCCGTCGACCCGAAGCTCGAGCAGGCGGCCGGCACGCTTGGCGCCAACCGGCTCTGGACCTTCGCCACCATCACCCTGCCTTTGATCCTGCCCGGCGTCATCGCCGGCGCCATCCTCGCCTTCGCCAAGGCGATGGGCGAGTTCGGCGCCACCATCACCTTCGTCTCGAACATCCCGGGCGAGACTCAGACGATCCCCTCGGCGATCTATGCGCTGATCCAGGTGCCGGGCGGCGAGGCCGGGGCGCTCAGGCTGACCGCCGTCTCGATTGCCGTGGCCATGGCGGCACTGCTCGCCTCGGAGGCTGTCGGTCGGCTGGTGGCCCGGCGGATCGCCGACCGATGAGCGGGGCCCGGCGATGAGCATCGACGTCGGCATTCGCCACCGCTTCGGCGGCTTCTCGATCGACGCGGCCTTCTCGGCCGGCACCGGGCTCACCGCCCTCTTCGGCCGCTCCGGCGCCGGCAAGACGACGCTGGTCAACGCCGTGGCCGGCCTGCTGCGGCCCGAGCAGGGCCGGGTCAGCGTCGAGGGCGAGGTGCTGCTCGACACCGAACGCGGCATCGCGGTGCCGCCGCACAAGCGGCGCATCGGCTATGTCTTCCAGGAAGGCCGGCTCTTCCCGCATCTGAGCGTGCGCCAGAATCTCGGCTTCGGCCGCTGGTTCACGCGGCGCCGGCACCGCTTCGGCAGCTTCGCCGACACGGTCGAGCTGCTCGGCATCGGCCACCTCCTGGAGCGGCGGCCAGGCAGCCTCTCGGGCGGCGAGAAGCAGCGCGTGGCGATCGGCCGGGCCCTCCTCGCGAGCCCCCGCCTCCTCCTCATGGACGAGCCGCTCGCCTCGCTCGACGAGGCGCGCAAGGCCGAGATACTGCCCTATATCGAGCGGCTCAGGGACGGGCTCGGCCTGCCGATCCTCTATGTCAGCCACTCGGTGCCGGAGATCGCGCGCCTCGCCACCACGGTTGTCATCCTCGCCGACGGGCGGGTGGAGCGGAGCGGCCCGCCGGCGGCGCTGATGGCCGACCCGGACCTCTTCCCGCTCATGGGCCGGCACGAGGGGGGTGCCCTCCTCGCTGCGCGCATCCTGGCCCACGACCCCGTCGACGCGCTGACCGAGCTCGAGGTCAGCGGCGGCCGGCTCTGGGTGCCAGAGGTCGACGCACCGCCCGGCACGCAGCTTCGGGTGCGCATCCGTGCCCGCGACGTCATCCTGGCCGAGGCGCCGCCGGTCGGGCTCAGCGCCCTCAACTGCCTGCCCGCCACGGTCGTCGAGATCGGCCCGCTCGACCAGCCGATCGTCGACGTCAAGCTCGTCTCCGGCGAGGACTTCATGCTCGCCCGTATCACCCGCCGCTCGCTCCGCGTCCTGGCGCTCGAGCCGGGCCGGCAGGTGCATGCGGTGCTCAAGTCGATCGCCGTCGGCCGCCGCGACATCGGCCGTGACGAGCACCTGGCTGAAGGGCATTTCGAGCGAAGCTGAGGCAGGCCGGCCCGCTCAGTACTTCCCCTGCGCCCGGCGGATCGCGGCCTGCTGTTCCGAGGCCGCGAAGGCTTCATTCAGGGTGCGCACACCGGCCGCCTCGAGGAGGTCGAGGAGCTTGAGCAAGGTGTGGCCGGTGGCGAGGGCGTCGCCGAGGGCGGTGTGGCGCTCCTCGCTGGCGATGCGGATGTCGAAGCGCTCGGCTAGCGTGTCGAGGGTCAGGCTCTCTTCGGCGCCGAAGACGGCGGCCCCCAGGAGCACGGTGTCGAGCACCGGGTTGGTGAAGACGACGCCGGTGGCCTCCTGCTCGAGGGTCAGGAACTTCATGTCGAAGGGTGCGTTGTGGGCGACCAGCACGGCGTCGCCGACGAAGCGATGGAAGCGGGGCAGCACGGTGGTGATCGGGTCGGCCGTGGCGACCATGGCATCCGTGATGCCGTGCACCCTGGCAGCGACGGCGGGAATCGGCCGGCCCGGATGGACGAGGCTGTTGAAGACCTCGCCCCTGAGCAGCCGGCCATTGACGATGCGCACGCCGGCGAGCTGCACGATCTTGTCGCCGCCCGAGGGCTCGAGGCCGGTGGTCTCGGTGTCGAAGACGACGAAGGTCAGGCTGCGCAGGGAGGCATCGCCGAGATCGGTCGGCACGCTGCGGCCGAAGAGGTCGAAATCGTAGAACTCGGGGCGGGCGGCGAGGCGCACGGCGCCGCGCGAGCGGCTGGTATCGACCTCGACCGTGGTGAGCGGCAGACGGAGCCGGGCGCCGCCCTCGCCCGTGGGCTCGCACCAGAGATCGGTCTTGTGGCGGTTGAGGACGTCGCGGCCGGTGATCGCACCCAGGCCCTCGTCGAGACGCTCCTCCAGCCAGGCCTCGAGCTCGCGCACAGGCACCGGCCCGCCCGCCCAGGTGAGGTCGAGATAGGCGCGGCGCTCGTTGCGGGTAAGGGCGAGCGAGAAGGCGGTGGTTCCGGCATGCACCGCTGTCCGGTTGAGCAGGCGGTCGACGAGGTCGACGACCGAGGCACTGTCGCAATGCAGCCAGACGACGTCGCCGCCGGTCTCGACCGCCAAGGCGCGGCCCTCCGAGCGGCGCTCGACGATCAGGTCGAGCAGTGTCTGCGAATGCACCTGGGTCATCGGCCAAGCGGAGGAGAGGAGATCGGAGGAGATCTCGTCGAGCCGGTCGAGCCGCTCGGCCAGGATCCGGCCGTCCGCCAGGAAGGCCTCGCGCGCCGCTGCCAGCTCAGCCGCATCGATCGGCTCGCCCAGGGTGAGCAGATCGCCGATCATGCCGAGATTGGCGATGCGCTGGCGCATGTCGCTGGTCACGTCGTGCAGCATGCGGTCGCGCCAGATGCCGGCGGCGAGCTCGTCGGTCACGTCCTCGAAGATGACGACATAGCCGACCGGCCGCTCCGCCTGCTCGCCCTCCGGCCCGGCCGGGTCGCGGCCGACGGTGAGCGAGACGCGGCCCTTCAGCGTGTAGTTGCCGAGCTTCGTGGCGCCGATGACGAGGCAGGCGAGGCCGTCCGGATGGTCCGTGTGGCGGCCGCTGCCGAAGCGGTTGGTGAGGCGCACCAGCGCGTGGCGGAAGGGCTGGGCGGTGACCACGCCGAAGAACGAGCGGCCGAGGCCGATATCGCCCGCGACATGGAGGATCTCCAGCGCCCGCTGGTTGTAGAGCAGGACCTGATGCTCGAGGTTGCAGATGACCACACCCTGCTGCAGGTCACGCAGGATGGTGGCGAGCTGCTGCCGCTGCTCCTCGGTAGCCGCCGTGGCTTGGGCGATGGTCCGGTCGACCTCGCGCCGCGCCTCGGCCATGGCCGCCGTCAGCTCGCCGACGGCCGGGCCGAGCGGGCCGAGATGGCGGGCGGTGTCCTCGGGCATGGCGCGCTCGGCGCCGGCGTGCGCCGCGGCTTTCAGGTGGTTGGCGACGGCGAGCAGCGGGCGGGCCACGCGCTCGTCGAAGCGGAGCCAGGCCCAGGCGGCGAGGCCGAGCACGATGGCGGCGGCGGCACCGCCAAAGAGCACGAAATGATCGACCCGAAGCGCCGCCCCCTGGCGGGCGAGCAGGACCATGGCGCCGATCACCGCAGCGGCACCACCGACGCCGACCAGCGCGAAGGCGAGGAAGAAGCGGAGCCGGAGGCCAAGTCTGTCGCTCCGGGGCCTTTCGCTCAAGGCTCG
>JAUIID010000050.1 GCA_030431615.1 Alphaproteobacteria bacterium | reverse complement strand
ATGCCTCGCAGCGACACCTCGCTACCGCACGATGACCCCCGGGTTCAGGATCCCCCGCGGGTCCAGCCGCTGCTTCGCCGCCGCCAGCACCTCGCCGAAGAGCGCCGGCCGCTGCCGCTCGTACCAATTCTGGTGGTCGCGGCCGACCGCGTGGTGGTGGGTGATCGTGCCGCCCTCGCGGATCAGCGCTTCCGAGACGGCATCCTTGATCGCCTGCCACTGCTCGAGCAGGGCGCCCTTCCGACCCTCGGCATGGAAGGCGAAGTAGGGCGCCGGGCCGTCCGGATAGGCGTGGCTGAAGCGGCAGGAGACCGCCCCCGGCCGGCCAGTCGCCTCCCGGATCGCCCGTGCCGTCGCCTCTTGGATGGCGTCGTGGAAGGCCTCGAACCGATCCCAGGTGATGGCGGTCTCGAACGTGTCGGAGATGATGCCGCGGGGCGTCAGCTGCTCGCGGTTGTAGGGCATGCGTATGAAGGCCTCGCGCCAGGCGCCGACGGCCCCTTCGAGATGCGCATTCGGGTTGTCCCGCCAAGGCACGTCGACCCGGCCGCCATGGTCGAGGCAGCATGCCCCCGCCCGCGCCATCCAGGCGTCGACGGGATGGTCGGCGCTCTCGAACGAGACGACCATCAGCGTGAAGGACCCGTCGCCGGCGCCGTTCGCCTGCAGCTCGACGCCGTCGACGATGCGCAGGTTTGCGGGGAAGAGCCCGGCCTGCGCCACGGCGCGCACCGCCCGCGCCGCATCCAGGAAGTCGGCGAAGCGATAGCCCGCCGTCGCCTTGAAGACCGGCCGCCCCTGCAGCCGCAACCAGGCCTCGGTGATGACGCCGAGCGCCCCCTCCGAGCCGATCATCAGGCGGTCCGGGCTCGGGCCGGCACCGGAGCCCGGCAGTCGGCGCGAGACGATCTCGCCCGCCGGCGTGGTCATGGCGACGCTCTCGACGAGGTCGTCGATATGCGTGAAGAGCGTCGCGAAGTGCCCGCCCGAGCGGGTGGCGATCCAGCCGCCGAGCGTCGAATGCTCGAAGCTCTGGGGAAAATGCCGAAGCGTGAGCCCGCTCGCCTTGAGCTGGGCTTCGAGCGCCGGCCCCCGCGCCCCCCCCTGGATCCGCGCTGCCCGGCTGACCTCGTCGATCTCCAGCACCCGGCCCATGCGGCCCATGTCGAGTGCCACGACCCCGTTGAAGCCGCTGCCCACGTCGGCCGTCACGCCGCCGACGACCGATGAGCCGCCGCCATAGGGGATGAGCGCCGCCCCCGCAGCGCCGCACCATTCCATCAGCCGGGCGATATCCGCCGCGTTCTCCGGATAGGCCACCACGTCCGGCGCATGGGCGAAGTCGCCCATGTAGCAGCGGATCGAATCCGCCTGCGACTGGCCGAAAGCATGCAGCGCCCGCTCGTGCCGGTCACTCGTGCTGAGGCTCGCGACGCCCGCCGGCGGCGTCAGCCGCGGCGCCGGCAGGTCGAGCGCGTCGAGCGTCGGAAAGGCACCGTCGTCGGTCGGCCGGATGGCGAAGCCGTCGGCGAAGGTCGCCAGCAGCGCCCTGGTCTGGCCCGCATCGAGCCCGTCCCCCTCGTGGCCCCAGCCCCAGTATTTCAGCCGCTTGTCCATCGAGCCTTCCTGTTGTCACCGCTGTTCCGAATCGAACGTGGCCCGGCCGGCCGCAGCGAGCAAGTCGATCACAGCACAGCCTGCCGCAAGGGTTTGCGCAGGGCGCTCCAGCCGTCCAGTGTGCCGGGGCAGCTCGGGGAGAGGCAGATGTCGCGCGAATGGGTCAACGACGCGATCCGCAAGATCGAGGCCGATGCGCATCGCAGCTCGGACACGCATCTCTATCCGCTGCCGATACCGGGCGTGCCCGACATCCATCTCTACTTCAAGGACGAATCCTCGCATCCGACCGGCAGCCTGAAGCATCGGCTCGCCCGCTCGCTCTTCCTCTACGGGCTCGCCAACAACTGGATTGACGAGGGGCGGCCGATCGTCGAGGCATCCTCGGGCTCGACCGCCGTCTCCGAAGCCTATTTCGCCCGCTTTCTCGGCCTCGACTTCTACGCCGTCATGCCGCGCAGCACGTCGCGGGAGAAGATCCGGGAGATCACCCGGCTTGGCGGCCGCTGCCACTTCGTCGACCGGTCCGACAGCGTCTACAGTGAGGCCGAGCGCCTCGCGGCCGAGCTCGGCGGCCACTATCTCGACCAGTTCACCTATGCCGAGCGGGCCACCGACTGGCGCGGCAACAACAACATCGCGGAATCGATCTTCGCCCAGCTGGCCCTCGAGCCGCATCCCGTCCCGGCCTGGGTCGTCTGCGGCGCCGGCACCGGCGGCACCTCGGCGACCATCGGCCGCTATCTCCGCTACCGCCGGCTCGACTGCCGCCTCTGCGTCGCCGATCCCGAGAACTCGATCTACAACGACTACTTCGCGAGCGGCGACGCGACACTGACCCTGCCGACCGCGTCGCGCATCGAGGGGATCGGCCGGCCGCGCGTCGAGCCCTCCTTCATCCGCACGGTGATCGACCGTATGGAGAAGGTGCCGGACGTTGCCTCCATGGCCGCGATCTGGTTCCTCGGCGACCGGCTCGGCCACAGCTGCGGCGCCTCGACCGGCACCAACCTGATCGCCGCCGTGCGCCTGATCGCCGAGATGCGGGCGGCGGGCCAGGAAGGCTCGGTCGTCACCCTCCTTTGCGATTCCGGCACGCGCTACGGCGACACCTGCTTCAACCGCGACTGGCTGGACGAGCGCGGGCTGGCGATCGATCCCTGGGTCGAGGCGCTCGAATTCTTCCACGCCACCGGCGTCTGGCACGAGCCCGCCTGAGCCCCCGGTGCCGGGGCGCGCGGCCGGCGCACGCGCCCCAGAACCCGGCGAAAACGTGACAGCCGGCGGCGGACGCGCTAGGAGCCCGCATTCCACGGAACACATCGGGATTCGGCATGGCTCGTTTCGACCTCTACGTCATCGGCGGCGGCTCCGGCGGCGTCGCCTGTGGCCGGCGTGCGGCCGCGTACGGGGCGAAGGTCGGGCTCGCCGAGTCCAGCCGGGTCGGCGGCACCTGCGTCATCCGCGGCTGCGTGCCGAAGAAGCTGATGCATTACGGTGCCCATTTCGCCGAGATGTTCCGCCTTGCCAAAGGCTATGGCTGGCGGCTGGGCGAGGCGCCGAAGCTCGACTTCCAGGCCCTCATCGAGGCGCGCAACACCGAGATCCAGCGGCTCAACGACATCTATCTCGGCATGCTCGACCGGGCCGGCGTCACCGTCCATGCCGACCGCGCCAGGGTGCTCGGGCGCACCGATGACGGCGCCTTCCGCATCGCCGTGGGCGACATGGAGCACGAGGCCACCAACCTGCTGGTCGCCGTGGGTGCGCGGCCGGCGAAGCCCGTCCTCCCCGGGGTCGAGCACACGGTCACCTCCGACGAGATCCTCGAGAACCTCTACCCCATGCCGAAGCGGCTCGCCGTGGTCGGTGCCGGCTATATCGGCGTCGAGCTCGCCAGCATCTTCAACGGGCTCGGCGTCAAGACCAGCCTGATTCTGCGCGCCGACCAGCCGCTGCGCGGCTTCGACGAGGACCTCCGCCGGCACATGACCGCCGAGCTCGAGCGCCACGGCCTCGAGCTGCGCCGCAACACCGTGGTCAACTCCATCGCCCCCGCCGGCAGCGGCTACCGCCTGGAAACCACTACCGGCGCCCTCGACGTCGACCTCGTCGTCTACGCCACCGGCCGCGATGCCCTGCCCAATACGAGCGGGCTCGGGCTGGAGGAGCTCGGCGTCACCATGGACCCCGTGGGTTCCATCCTGGTGGATGCCGCCTACAAAAGCTCCGTTCCCGGCCTCTACGCCGTCGGCGACTGCAGCGACCATGCTGGCCAGGGCCTGCACAGCGGCCAGCACGACCTCACCCCCGTCGCCATCGCCGAGGGCCGGGTGATCGCCGAAACCCTCTACAACCGGAACCCGCACGAGGTCGCCTACGCCTCGATCCCGACCGCCATCTTCGGCATGCCGCAGGCCGGCTCGGTCGGCATGAGCGAAGCCGAGGCGAGAAGCCGTGGCCATGCGGTCCAGGTCTACAAGACCGAGTTCCGGCCGATGCTCTATACGCTCCCGGGTGCCGCGAATCGCACCTTCATGAAGCTCGTGGTAGACACCGCTACCGATCGCGTGCTCGGCTGCTCGATGGTCGGCGACGATGCGGCGGAGATCGTGCAGGGGCTCGCCATTGCCTTGACGGCCGGGGCCACCAAGGCGCAATTCGATGCAACGGTCGGGGTTCACCCATCGGCCGCGGAGGAATTCGTCACGATGTATCAGCCGGCGACCGGCTGATCACGGGACGGGGTAATAGGGACGAGGGGCCATGACCCAGAGCTGGACACCGCAGAGCTGGCGGCAGAAGAGCCGCCACCAGATGCCGGACTACAAGAACGCCGAGAACCTGGCAGCGGTCGAGCGCCAGCTCGCCGGCTACCCGCCTCTGGTGTTTGCCGGCGAGGCGCGCAAGCTCAAAGAAGACCTCGCCAGCGTCGCGAAGGGCGAGGGCTTCCTCCTGCAGGGCGGCGATTGCGCCGAGGCCTTCGCCGACTTCAACGCCGACAAGATCCGCGACACGCTGCGCGTCCTCCTGCAGATGGCCGTAGTCCTGACTTTCGGCGGCGGCATGCCGGTGGTGAAGGTCGGCCGCATGGCCGGTCAGTTCGCCAAGCCGCGTTCGGCACCCACGGAACGCGTCGGCGAGGTCGAGCTGCCGAGCTACCGGGGCGACATCGTCAACGGCCTCGACTTCGTGGCGGAGGACCGTGAGCCCGACCCGGCGCGGCAGCTCCAGGCCTACAGCCAGGCCGCCGCGACGCTGAACCTGCTGCGCGCCTTCACGCAGGGCGGCTATGCTGCCCTCACCCGCGTCCACGAATGGACGCTGGGCTTCCTCGACAAGTCGCCGGCCGGCGAGCGCTACCAGGATTTCGCCGACGCCATCAGCCAGGCGCTGGACTTCATGCGCGCCTGCGGGGTCACCGATCTCTCGACGCCGGAGATCACCCGGACCACGCTTTACACCAGCCACGAGGCGCTGCTGCTCGGCTTCGAGGAGGCGATGACCCGCGTCGATTCGACCTCGGGGCGCTGGTACGACACCTCGGCGCACCTGGTCTGGATCGGCGACCGCACCCGCCAGCTCGACGGGGCGCATGTCGAGTATTGCCGCGGCATCGCCAACCCGCTGGGCGTCAAGGCCGGGCCGACCATGCCGGTCGACGACCTGCTCCGGCTCTGCGACGTCCTCAACCCGGCGAACGAGCCGGGCCGGCTCACGGTCATTGCCCGCATGGGCCACGAGCTGGTCGAGCGGCATTTGCCGCCCTTGGTCCGCGCCCTCGAGCGCGAGGGCCGGGTCGTCGTCTGGACCTGCGATCCCATGCACGGCAACACGGTCAAGTCCTCGTCGGGCTACAAGACCCGCCCGTTCGATCGCATCCTGGCCGAGGTCCGCAGCTTCTTCGCCATCCACCGGGGCCTCGGCACGCATGCCGGCGGCATCCACCTGGAGATGACCGGGCAGGACGTCACCGAATGCACCGGCGGGGCGCAGGCGATCACCGAGGCGGCGCTGAAGGACCGCTACCACACCTATTGCGATCCCAGGCTGAACGCGCAGCAGAGCCTCGAGCTCGCCTTCCTCATGGCGGAGGCGCTGAAGGAGGAGCGACAGGGCCTGCGCGCCGCATCATGACGCCGACCAACGCCGAGGTCGCCCGCTACACCGACAAGTACTTCGACAAGACGCGGCGGATCGTCGAGCAGTTCGGCGACTGCCGCGTCACCTACGCCGTCTTCATGCGGCGGCCGGTGCTGTCGACCCCCCGCCTCGCGGTCGACTGGCTGCGCGAGGTGGCGGCCGAGCGCGCCGCCGACATCGTCATCGAGGAGCGCTTCGAGGAAGGCGGCTGGGTCGGCGCCGGCGAGCCCATGCTCTATCTGCACGGGTCATTTCGCCATCTCGTCGACCTCGAGACCATGTTCCTGCAGAAGCTCGGCCCCGCCTGCGTTGCCGCCTTCAACGCCTACACCATGTGCACCGACCTGCCCTACGTGGCCTTCCTCGCCATGGACGCGCGGCACTGCGCCGGGGCGGAGATGGCGGAGATGATGGCTTATGCTGCGAGCGTCGGCTCGGCCCGGGCCCGGCGCGAGAGCGCCGCCAAGGGCTTCATCGGCAACGCCACCGACGCCACCGCCCACTATTTCGGCCAGAGCCACGGCCTCGGCACCATGCCGCATGCGCTCATCGGCTACGCCAAGAGCACGGTCGAGGCGGCGCGGATGTTCCACGCCACCTTCCCCGACGACCCGCTCTACGTGCTGGTCGACTATTTTGGTCGCGAGGTCACGGACTCGCTCGCCGTCTGCGCCGCCTTCCCGGACCTTGCCGCCAGCGGCCGGCTCGGCGTCCGTCTTGACACCCATGGCGGCCGCTTCATCGAGGGCCTCGACACGGCCAGGTCCTATGCGGTGCTCGACCGGCACATGCCGGAGGCGATCCGCACCTATAGGACCCATGACGAGCTGCGCTGGCTGACCGGCACGGGCGTCACCGCGGCCGCCATCTACCACGTCCGCGAAACGCTCGACGCGGCGGGCTACCCCGACGTCAAGATCATCGCGAGTTCCGGCTTCAGCCCGTCCAAGTGCAAGCTGATGGCGAGCGTGCGGGCCCCCATCGACGTCATCGGCACCGGCTCCTACCTCCCCGAGATCTGGGGCGAAACCTATGCCACCGCCGACGTGATCGCCTATGACGGCGAATACCGCGTCAAGCTCGGCCGCGAGTTCCTCCTCCCGTCCACCGACTGATCCCGCGGGCGCCGCCATCAGCCTCCAGCCGCCTCGAGCCTCGGACCTCCTGCGGACACTCCGGTCGAAGTGGCGCCGGGCACGCCTGCCGTTCTGGCGCGAGCTGCTGATCGGCATCCTGCCCGCGGCGACGGCGCTTCTGGTGCTCGTCCTGGCCGGCCCGGCCGGCGGGCCGGCAACCCTTGCCGTGGCAGCGCTCGCCGCCGCCTCGGTCGCCATTGCCGTCGCCGTCGTTCGCCTGCGCCTGAGCCAGCGCATCGAGGACTGGCTCGCCGGTCTCGCCCGGAACGACCCCACCCGGCACCCGGCCGGGCTCGACGAGCCGACCGCCGCCGGCATCGTGCGCCCGGTGATCGACGTCGTCCGGCGGCTGCGCCGGGAGGAGCGGGACAACGCGGCGCGGCAGAAGCTGATCGAGCAACTGGTCGAGGCCCTGCCCGACCCGATCCTGATGATCGACGAGCGCCGGCGCGTGGTGCAGGCCAACGCCGCGGCCCGGCGCGGCTTCGCGATCGCGGCACTGCCCATGCCGCTCGGCCGCGTGCTGCGCGACCCCGGCGTGCTCGCGGCAGTCGATTCCGCCCTCGACGGCGACACTGCGTCCGAGCTCGCCTTCCGCCCCGCCCTCGCCCCGGCCAAGCAGTACGCGGTCCGCGCCCTGGGCGTCGTCCTGCCGCGCGGCGCGCATGGTGCCCTCCTTGCCCTCCGGGAGGAGACCGAGCAGGTGATGATCGAGCGCATGCGCTCGGACTTCGTCGCCAATGCCAGCCACGAGATCAGGAATCCGCTGGCCGCACTGGTCGGCTTCATCGAGACCCTGCAGGGCCCGGCGAAGGACGACGCCGAGGCCCGCGCGGCCTTCCTCGCCATCATGGCGGAGGAAACGGCCCGCATGACGCGGCTCGTCGACGACCTCCTGTCGCTGTCCCGGATCGAGCTCGCCGCCGACCAGCCGCCGACCGAGATCATCGACATCCCGGCGATCCTCGGCCCCGTGATCGACCGCCTCGAGCCGCGGGCCGCCCAACAGGGTGTGACCATCGCCCGCCCGGCGACCGACGGGTTGCCGGCCGTGCAGGGCACGCCGGACCAGCTCCACCAGCTCTTCACCAACCTGATCGACAACGCCATCAAGTATGGCGGTGCGGACAAGACCGTGACCGTCGAGGTCAGGGTGCTCGACCCGGCCCCGGTCAGCGCCGGTGCGCTGGCCGGCCGGCGTGCCGTTGCCGTCAGCGTCACCGACCAGGGCCAGGGTATCGGGCCCGATCATATCCCGCGCCTGACCGAGCGCTTCTACCGGGTCGACCGGGCCCGCTCGCGCAGCGCCGGCGGCACCGGCCTCGGCCTCGCCATCGTCAAGCACATCGTCCGCCACCATCGGGGCGAGCTCAGGATCGAGAGCGAGCTCGGCCGGGGCAGCCGGTTCACCGTGCTGCTGCCGGTCCCGGAAGCGAGCGACGATCCTGCCCGGCCAGCCCGTCACGAGCCTGTCACAAAGACCTCATAAAAGCCGCACAGACCGGCTTCAGAGACAGCCCGTCAACTGGTTGTCTGACCCTATCGGAGAAATTCATGAGGCATCTTCTGCTGACCACGACGGCCGCGGCACTGGTCGCCGTCGCCGGCTCGGCCGTCGCCCGCGATCAGATCAGCATCGTCGGCTCCTCGACCGTCTTCCCCTACACCCAGGCCGTCGCCGAGCAGTTCTCGGCGCTGACCGGTGCCCCTGCCCCGGTGGTCGAATCGACCGGCACCGGCGGCGGCATGCAGATCTTCTGCGGCGGTGTCGGCGAGGGCCACCCGGACCTGACCGGCGCCTCGCGCGCCATGAAGGCCTCAGAGCACGAGCTCTGTGCTGCCAACGGTGTCACTGATGTCACCGAGGTGCTGCTCGGCTATGACGGCCTGACCTTCGCCCACTCGAACGAGTCGCCGGAGCTCGATGTCACCAAGGCGCAGCTCTTCCTCGCCCTCGCCGCCGAGGTGCCCGTCGACGGCGAGCTCGTCGCCAACCCCTACACGAACTGGAGCGAGATCGACCCGTCGCTGCCCGACGAGGCGATCCTGGTCTACGGCCCGCCCCCGACCTCCGGCACCCGTGACGCCTGGGTCGAGCTCGTCATGGACGAGGGCTGCGCCGAGTTCGACGAGGTCAACGCCCTCGAGGGCGACCGCCACAGCGAGGTCTGCCAGCGCATGCGCACCGACGGCGTCTTCGTCGAGGCCGGCGAGAACGACAACCTGATCGTCCAGCGCCTGGTCACCGATCCGCATGCCTTCGGCATCTTCGGCTACTCGTTCCTCTACGAGAACCAGGACCGGCTGACCGGTGCCGCCATCTCGGGCGTCCAGCCGTCGCCGGAGACGATTGCGACCGGCGAGTACGGTATCGCGCGGCCGCTCTACTTCTACGTGAAGAACGCCCACCGTGGCGCCATCCCCAACCTCGACGAGTTCGTCGCCGAGTATGTCAGCGAGGAGGCGATGGGCCCCGGCGGCTATCTCCAGGAGCGTGGCCTCGTGCCGCTCGCCGACGAGCCACGCAAGGCCGTCCAGGACGGTGCCCTGAACGGCGCGTCGATGGACGCCCCCGCCAGCTGATCGGCAACCCTCGAGGCACGGCGGCCCGCCCCGGCGGGCCGCCGACCGCCCCTCCTGTGAACCGACAGCCCTGATCCTTCGCCCGGGGCAAGCAAGCGAACCGGTGCATGTCGCAAACCTTCATCATCCCCTTCCTGCTCCTGCTGGCCGCCATCGGCTACTGGCTCGGCCGCCAGCGCGCCCTGGCCCTCCATGACGGAACGGCGTCGGGCGGTCTCGCAACCCTGCCGCAATATTACGGCTACTACGTCGCCCTGATCGCCGGCCTGCCGGCCTTCGTGCTGTTCATCGCCGGGCTCCTCTTCCAGGGCTCGATCATCGATTCGCTGCTGCTCGGCAGCCTGCCGTCCGAAATGACGACGGACATCACCTCGGCCGAGCGCAACCTGCTCCTTTCCAGCATCAGGAACGCGGCGCAGGGCACCACCTTCGGCACGCCCGAGCCCGCGATCCTGGCCGCCGCCGAATCGCTCAACACCTACCGGCTGATCGTCAACGGCGCCGTCGTGGCCCTCGTCATGGCGCTCGCCATTGCCGGCCTCACCTGGGCGCGCGGCCGCATCGCCCCCAAATTCCGCGCCCGCCACCGGGTCGAGGCCATCATCTTCGGCCTCATGGTCCTCTGCTCGCTGATCGCCATCCTGACGACGCTCGGCATCCTCGTCTCGCTGGTCTTCGAGAGCCTGCGCTTCTTCGCCCGCGTGCCGGTGACCGAGTTCCTTTTCGGCACCAAGTGGGACCCGCAGATCGCCATCCGCGCCGACCAGGTGGGCGGTTCGGGCGCCTTCGGTGCCGTGCCGATCTTCTGGGGCACCATCGTCGTCAGCCTCTGCGCCATGTGCGTGGCCGTGCCCGTCGGCCTGCTCGCCGCCATCTACACGGCGGAATACGCCACCCCCCTCGCCTGGGGCACGATCAAGCCGATCCTCGAGGTGCTCGCCGGCATCCCCACCATCGTCTACGGCTTCTTCGCGGTCATCACTGTCTCGCCCTTCCTGCGCGACCTCGCGGCGTCGCTGGGGATCGAGATGGCGCCGACCGCCGCCATCGTCGCCGGCGGGGTCATGGGCATCATGCTCATCCCCTTCATCTCCTCCTTCGCCGACGACGCGCTGAACGCCGTGCCGCGCTCGCTGCGCGACGGTGCCGCCGCACTCGGCGCCACCAAGTCGGAAACCATCCGCCAGGTCCTCCTGCCGGCCGCCCTGCCCGGCATCATGGGCGGCGTGCTGCTCGCACTCAGCCGGGCGATCGGCGAGACGATGATCGTCGTCATGGCCGCCGGCCTCACCGCCAACCTCACCCTGAACCCGCTCGAGGGCGTCACCACGACGACCGTGCAGATCGTGGCCCTCCTCACCGGCGACACCGAGTTCGACAGCCCGAAGACCCTGGCAGCCTTCGGCCTCGGCCTCGTCCTTTTCACCGCGACCCTGCTGCTCAACATCCTGGCACTGGGAATCGTGAAGAAATATCGAGAGCAGTATGATTGACGCCGAGGACTTCCCGGGAACACGCGGCGTGGATCCCAATTGGGCCACCTCCGATGCAGCGCAGGCGAGGCTGCGCCGGCGACGCGCCGCCGACCGGCGGCTCTGGGCGCTCGGCATCGGCGCCGTGGCGATCGCCATGGGCCTCCTCCTGATCCTGCTGGGCTCGATCGTCACCGCGTCCTGGACCGCCTGGACCCAGACCTCGATCCGGCTCGACGTCACCATCCCGGCCGACAAGGTCAATCCGGAGGACCCCTTCCGCGCCCGCTACGGCAGCTTCGTCGACCAGTCCCTGGCCGATCTCTTCCCCCTGATCGACACCCCCGCCGGCGAGCGCGAGCTGCGCTCGATGGTCAGCAACGGCAGCCAGTTCTTCGTCCGCGACGCCGTGGTCGCCGACCCCGCGCTGATCGGCCGGACCTTTTCGATCTGGGTCCCGGCCGCCGACCCGATCGACCAGCTCCACAAGGGGGTGATCGATCGCGACCTGCCGGCCAACCGCCGCAACGTCAACGACGCGCAGATCGACATCTACGACCAGCTGGTCGATGAGGGTCGCCTGCAGTCGACCTTCAACTGGACGCTGTTCACCGCCGCCGACAGCCGCTTCCCCGAGCTCGCCGGCCTCCAGGGCGCCCTCTGGGGCTCGTTCTATCTGCTCCTCGTCTGCTTTTTGATCAGCTTTCCGACCGGCATCGCCGCCGCGATCTATCTCGAGGAGTTCGCCCCGAAGAATCGCTTCACCGACATCATCGAGGTCAACATCAACAACCTCGCCGCCGTGCCGTCCATCGTCTTCGGTCTCTTGGGCCTCGCCGTCTTCCTCCAGGTCTTCGGCCTGCCGCGCTCCGCGCCTCTGGTCGGCGGCATGGTGCTCTCGCTGATGACCCTGCCGACCATCATCATCGCCACCCGCGCCGCCCTGAAGCAGGTGCCCCCCTCGATCCGCGAGGCGGCCCTCGGCATCGGCGCCTCGCGCCTGCAGACCGTCACCCACCACGTCCTGCCGCTTGCCATGCCGGGCATCCTGACCGGCACCATCATCGGCCTCGCCCAGGCGCTCGGCGAAGCCGCCCCCCTCCTCCTCATCGGCATGAACGCCTTCATCACCGCCGCCCCCGACAGCATGCTGTCGCCCTCGACCGCCCTGCCGACGCAGATCTTCATCTGGTTCGACAGCCCCGAGCGCGGCTTCGTCGCCCGCACCAGCGCCGCCATCCTGGTGCTGCTCGGCTTCCTCGTGGTGATGAACGCGACCGCCGTCTTCCTCCGACAGAGGTTCCAGATCAAATGGTAGCCACCCAGGCAGCATCCGCCTCCCCCGCACCGCACTCACCGCCGGCCACGACCAAGGTCTCCGCCCGCAAGGTGAACCTCTGGTACGGCGAGAAGCAGGCGCTCTTCGACGTCGAGCTCGACGTCTACGAGAACGAGGTGACCGCCTTCATCGGCCCCTCGGGCTGCGGCAAGTCCACCTTCCTGCGCTGCCTCAACCGGATGAACGACACGATCGCCATCTGTCGCATCCAGGGCGACATTCGCCTCGACGGCCAGGACATCTACGACAAGGGCATCGACGTCGTGCAGCTCCGCGCCCGGGTCGGCATGGTCTTCCAGAAGCCCAACCCGTTCCCGAAGTCGATCTACGACAATGTCGCCTACGGCCCCCGCATCCACGGGCTCGCCGCCAACAAGGCCGAGCTCGACGAGATCGTCGAGACCAGCCTCCGGGGCGCCGCGCTCTGGAACGAGGTCGCCGACCGGCTCGACCAGCCCGGGCTCGGCCTCTCCGGCGGGCAGCAGCAGCGCCTCTGCATCGCCCGGGCGATCGCGGTCAGCCCCGAGGTCATCCTCATGGACGAGCCCTGCTCGGCCCTCGACCCGATCGCCACAGCGCATGTCGAGGAGCTGATCGAGGAGCTGCGCGACCGCTACACGATCATCATCGTCACCCACAACATGCAGCAGGCGGCCCGGGTCTCGCAGCGCACCGCGTTCTTCCATCTCGGCAAGCTGATCGAGCTCAGCCCGACCGACCGGATCTTCACCTCGCCCGAGCACCAGATGACCCAGGACTACATCACCGGCCGCTTCGGCTAAGGACACAGAGACAATGCAGGATCCGAACGAGGCCATGCAGCGCCGCCATACGGTGAGCTCCTTCGACCAGGAGCTCACCGACCTCACCAACCAGATCGTCCAGATGGGTGCCCATGCGGAACGCCAGATCGCCCTGGCGCTCAAGGCCCTGGTCGAGCGCGACGACGAGCTCGCCGAGCAGGTGATCGAGGGCGACAAGGCCGTCGACCGGCTCGAGGAGGAGATCGACCAGCACGCCATCCGGATGCTGGCGACCCGGCAGCCCATGGCCGTCGACCTGCGGGTGATCGCCATGTCGCTCAAGCTCTCCAACGACCTCGAGCGGATAAGCGACTACGCCAAGAGCATCGCCAAGCGCTCGCGCCGCCTCAGCAGCGCCCCGCAGCTCAAGCCGCTGGTCACCATCCCGCACATGGCGTCGCTCGTGCAGGCCATGCTCAAGGACGTGCTCGACGCCTATATCGACCGCAACGCCGAGAAGGCGATGGAGGTCTGGCACCGCGACCAGGCCGTCGACGACCAGTACAACAGCCTGTTCCGCGAGCTCATCACCTTCATCCTCGAGGACCCGCGCACGACCAGCACGGCCATCGACCTGCTCTTCGTCGCCAAGAACGTCGAGCGCATGGGCGATCACGCGACCAACATCGCCGAGAAGATCCACTACATGGTGCACGGCGTGCAGATCAATCGACCGCGGAGCGGCCAGCCGTGAGACCGTTCATCCTGGTGGTGGAGGACGAGCCGCCGCTCCAGAAACTGCTCGCCTACAATCTCGGCGCCGCCGGCTTCGAGGTCGCCGCCGCCTTCGACGGCGAGGAGGCGATCACGCTGCTCGAGGAGCGCACGCCCGACCTCGTCCTCCTCGACTGGATGCTGCCGCAGCTCTCCGGCCTCGAGCTCTGCCGCCGCCTGCGCCGCCGCCAGACCACCGCCCACGTCCCGATCATCATGCTGACCGCCCGCGGTGAGGAGCCGGATCGCCTGCGCGGCCTCGATACCGGCGCCGACGATTTCATCACCAAGCCCTTCTCGCCGGCCGAGCTGGTCGCCCGCATCCGCGCCGTGCTCCGCCGCGTCCGCCCCGCCTTCGCCGAGGACGTGCTCGAGTTCCACGACCTCCGCATGGACCTCGCCGCCCACCGCATCTACCGGGGCGAGCAGGAGATCCACCTGAGCCCGACCGAGTTCCGCCTGCTCCGCCACTTCCTCGAGAACCCCGGCCGCGTCTTCAGCCGCAACCAGCTCCTCGACCGCGTCTGGGGCACCGACCTCGACATCGAGCTCCGAACCGTCGACGCCACCATCCGCCGCCTCCGCCGCGCCCTCAACATCGAGGACCGCCCCGACCTGCTGCGCACCGTCCGCGCCGAAGGCTACTCCCTGGATCAGACCGCCTGCGCTTGAGTCGACACCTCGATGCGGTACTGCCAGGTCAAGATCAGCTCTGTACACCGATAGCCTTCGGACACGTCGCCCTTGCGATGAAATCTGGATAACATCGGTAGGCAGCAAGTCTCTTGGGAGGAGAGAATGTCCGTCGAAAAAATTGGTTTCGTTGGTTTTCGTTCGGCTGATCTGGAAGCCTTGCGTGAGGTTTTTGAAGCGGGTCTCGAACTGGTTCCGACCGATACATCGCAGGATCAGATCAGGTATCTTCTGTCAGACGGTACGCGTCTGGAAGCTTACGCTCACGAAAACACCTTCCACAGTTTCTTCACGACGGGTCCAGTCGTCGGCTTCTCAGTTCCGGATTTCAAGAGAAGCTGGGACCGGCTGACGCGGATCGGTGTTGAGCAGCTCACGGATGTTCAGTCTGAAGATGACCGCCATTGGGTGCACTTCAGATTGCCCGATGGAACAGTTGCTGAACTCATTGGCTCCTAGACGGCAGTTGATCCGAACGCCAGACGAGAACCCCTTGCCATACGAAGAAAGCCGTTCATGACGACTTGCACTCGCTCAACTGCCTGACTGAACCGAAGATGCCCTAGTGCGCCATCGCCGCGCAAAGGGCCTTCTTCAGGTCAGCCGTGCGATAGGGCTTCTGCAGATGCGTGAACCTGTGGAACCGCCGCGGCAGGGATCCCTTGTCATAGCCCGAGGCGAAGAGGAACGGTTTCCCCTCATGCTCCAGTGCGTCGGCGATGGCGTAGCTGGTGCAGCCCTTCAGGTTGACGTCCAGAACGACGACATCGAAGCTGTCGGTCGCTTTCACGGCCTCGCGCGCATGCTGGAACTCGTGGACGACCCGGACCGATTCGTGCCCCAGCTCCGCCACCATGTCCTCGACGAGAAAGGCCAAAAGCGGTTCGTCCTCGATGATGAGTACGCGCATGTCGGGGCTTACCCGGACCTCATTCGATGTGGCCCCGCGCCTCGAAGACCAGGCCCGCCGGCGGGAACTCGACGGTCACCTCGCCCGACAGGTCGGCGGCGAGGATCTGCCTGAGCATCTTGAGACCAAATCCCTGCCGTTCCGGCGATTGCGTGACGGGCCCGCCGGTCTCCGTCCAGGTGAGCCTGAACGGGAAGGCGGCAGCTTCCTCGTACTTCCAATCGATCCTCACTTCGCCGCCCGGGACCGAAAGGGCGCCATACTTCGTGGCGTTGGTGGCAAGCTCGTGCAGCGCCATCGCCAGGCTCTGGGCCTGCCGCGCCTCGATCTTCAGATACGGCCCCGAGAAGCGGATCGGCCCGGCATCGCCATCGAAGCCGAACGGTGCCAGGCTCCGCGCCAGAAGCTTGGCGAGATCCGTGGAGCGCCAGTTGTCCTCGATGATGACGTTGTGGGCGCTCGACAAGGCTTGGAGGCGATCCAGGAAGGCTTCTCTGGCTGCCATCACGTCCTGGCCGGGACGCAGCGACTGCCGGGCGAGCGCCTGGACCGTCATCAGGGTGTTCTTGACCCGGTGGTTGAGCTCATCGATCAGGTTGCGCAACTCCGCCTCGCGCGCCCGCTCGGCCGCAATCGGGCGCACCTCGATGACCGTGCCCACCACCTGCCGGTCGCTGCCCCGCAACGGGCTGGCAGTGAACGCTACCGGGTAGAAGCTGCCGTCCTTGTGGACGAAGATTTCCTCGCCCTGCTCGCGCGCGTTCTCCGGGAACGCCCGGTCGATCGGGCACTCCTCCAGGGGATAGGGCGAGCCGTCCGGGCGGGTATGATGGATCACGTCGTGCAGGGCGCGGCCCATCGTTTCCGCGAGCGTGAAGCCGGTGAGCCGTTCGGCCGCCGGGTTCATGTAGATGCAGCGCTGGCGGTCGTTCATGATGAACAGCGCGAGCGTCGCGTTCTCGCACACTGCCTGCCAAAGCCGGATCTCGTCGGGCTGGTCGAGGATAAAGGTGCTGACATCGAACATGTTCTTCATTCCGTATCGGGCCGGCGAGAACTGGCGTACGCGGCTGTTGTCGCGTGCGCCAGAGGCAATCCTCCGTGATGAATGAAGAGCGCGCTCGACCCGTGCCGCGGCGCTGGCGCGGGATCGGGCGTGGGTTCATGACGACGTCGCAAACCTTCGGGCCACGTCCCGGTTCCTTGTCTTCAACGAGCTTTTCCCGCGACTGGTGCCAGGCGCGCGGAACCATCACGAATCGTTATGGCCATCCACGCCTGGATCACCCGACACCGCCTTCCGGCCCCGCAAACGACCCCACCGACCCCGAGACTGTCGCGTTATATGCGACACCTGAACCCAAGCTGTCGCGTTATACGCGACAGGCGAGGCCCTGCTGTCGCGTATAATGCGACATAAGCAATCGTGATGTCGCAGATTCCGCGACAGTTCGGGTTCAATGTCGCGTTATACGCGACAGTGGACGACGAACGAACCGGAGGAATCGACGAACGAACCCGCCGAAAGTGCCGTCTGGTGGGTTCGTTCGTCGGTCCGGCGGGTTCGTTCGCGACCCCCGGGCCGCCGGATTCCTGCCTTTCTGCCCGTGACGGATCCCGCCGACCCTGTATTGCCGAGCGAACCCGCGGTCAGGCTTGACCATGCGGCGGCCATAGGCTATAAATCCTAGAGCGTGAAGGAATCAGCGGAAGCGGGGCAGCGTGATCTCGGCGGTGCCGGGCAAACGTGTCCCGTGCCAGAGGGCGACCAGGGACGCGAGGTCCGGGATGGATGGCTGGTCGAAAAGCTCGCGCAGCCGCTCGAAGGTCGAGGGCGGCTCCGGGTAGCGACGCAGATGCGGGATGCTGCCGGCCGGGAGCTCGAGCAGGCGTGCCGCCGCCGCGCGTGCCTCGAGAATGCCGCCCAGCTCGTCCACCAGGCCGAGCCTCAGGGCCTCGGCACCGAGCCAGACGCGGCCCTGGGCCAGCGCCTCGACGGCATCGAGCGTGAGCCCCCGCCCCTCCGCGACGCGGGCCTTGAAGCGCTCGTAGAGGGCGTCGACCTCGCGCTCCAGGCGCTCGCGGGCCAGGGCGTCGAGGGGTCGGTGCGGTGACAGGTAATCGGCGTTCAGGCCGCGCTGCAGCAGCGCCCAGTGCACGTCGAGATGCTCCCAGAGCCCCGTGAGGACCGGCTTGCCGGCGATCACCCCGATGGAGCCGGTGAGCGTCGCCGGCTCGGCCACGATGTGCGAGGCACCCATGGCGATCCAGTAGCCGCCCGAGGCCGCGGCATTGCCCATCGAGACGACGATCGGCTTGCCGGCCTGGCGCAGGCGCTCGACCTCGCGGCCGACGGTCTCGGAGGCCACCGCGGAGCCGCCGCCCGTGTCGAGGCGCAGGACCACGGCGTCGATCGCCACGTCCTCCCGCGCCTCGGCGAGCTGTGCGGCGAGGTCGTCCGCGCCGATGAAGGCGTCGAAGCCGGCCGTGCCCCGCTGGATCGGCCCCTGCGCCACGATGAACGCCACCGTGGCGGGTGCGTCCGCCGGGCTCTCCGGCTCGGCCCGGGCATATGTGGCGAGGCTGACCTGCCGGCTGCCGGGGCCGGCCTCGGCCAGCGCCCGATCGAGCACCTCGTCACGGAAGGCGAGGCCGTCGATGAGCCCGGCCGCGAGCGCCGCGTCGCTGGTATAGGGCCCGCCGTCGATCAGCGCCTCGACCTCGCCGGGCGCCATCCCGCGCGACCCGGCAATGCCGTCGACCAGCCCGGCATAGGTCTGGTCGAGCAGGTCGTTCCTCATCTCCGCATTGGCGGCGGTGAGCCCGTCCTCGATGAGGCTGTCGAAGGCGGTCTTGTAGTCGGAGCGGCGGATCACCTCGGCCTCGATGCCGAGCCGGTCGAGCAGCGGGCGGACGAACGGGATCTCGACAAGGAGCCCGGTCAGGCCGACCATGCCGCTCGGCTGCAGGTGGATCTCGTCGAACGCCGTGGCGATGTAGTAGCCCTCGTTGCCGGGCCCGAGCTCGCCGAAGCTGTCGGCCCAGGCCCAGGCGAAGGCCCCACCGTCGCGCAGCCGCTCGATCGCCGTCCGCAGCTCCTGGGCGACCGCCATGCCGTGATCCGTGGCATCCAGCCGGGCCACCAGGCCTCGCACCCGGGGATCGGCGGCCGCGCGCTCGAGGGCGAGCACGAGCTCGCCGAGCTCGAGCGGCTGCTCCAGGCCGAACGACGCCAGCGGGTCGCCCGGCAGCGTCTCGACCAGCGCCTCGCCGAGGTCGACCGTCAGGACCATCCGCTCGGGCAGCTCAGGGCCGGCAGCGAACTGCCGGGTGAACCAGATGCCGCCGGCGATCGCCGCCGCCAGCACGAGGAGCGCCAGCGCACCGACAATGGCGAGGAAACCGACGAGCAGGCGTTTCACTTGTGGTGCCAAAGAGGGCCGGCGACGATCAAGCGGCGGCCCGCTGCCGGCGCTGCCGCTCGCTCGCCGTCTTCAGCTGGCCGCAGGCTGCGAGGATGTCGCGGCCGCGCGGCGTGCGCACCGGCGAGGCATAGCCTGCCGCCTCGACGATCGCGGCAAAGGCGCGGATCCGGTTGTTCGAGGAGCAGGCGTATGGTGCGCCCGGCCAGGGGTTGAAGGGGATCAGGTTGACCTTGGCGGAGAGGCCGGCAAGCAGCCGGACCAGCTCCCGGGCATCGGCGTCGCTGTCGTTGACGCCCTGCAGCATGACATATTCGAAAGTGATCGGCCGCCGCGCCGGGTACTGCCGGCAGGCTTCCAGGAGCGTGGCGATGTTCCACTTCCGGTTCAGGGGTACTAGCTCGTCGCGCAGCTCGTCGCGCACCGCATGCAGCGACACCGCGAGCCCCACCTCCAGCTCCCGGCCGCACTGGGCGATGCGAGGCACGACGCCGGAGGTGGAAAGCGTGATGCGGCGGCGGGAGATCGCAAGGCCCGTCTCGTCCATGGCGAGGCGCAAGGCACCCGCGATATTGTCGTAGTTGAAGAGCGGCTCGCCCATGCCCATCACCACGATATTGGTGAAGAGCCGCCCCTCCTTCGCCGTCGGCCACTCGCCCAGCGCGTCGCGGGCTACGAGGAGCTGCGCCGTGATCTCGGCGACGCCGAGATTGCGCACGAGCGGCATCGTGCCGGTGTGGCAGAACGAGCAGCTCAGGGTGCAGCCAACCTGGGTCGAGATGCACAGGGCACCCCGGTCCTCCTCGGGAATGAAGACGGTCTCGACCTCCTGGCCGTCGGCGAAGCGCAGGAGCCACTTGCGGGTGCCATCGGTCGCCGTCTGCGCAGTCGTGATGTCGGGCCGGGCGACCGAGCAGGCCTCGTCGAGGGCCTCCCGCAACGCCTTGGGCAAGGTCGACATCGCTGCGAAGTCGTCGGCACCCCGATGGTAGAGCCAGTGAAAGAGCTGGCGTGCCCGGAGCACCGCCTGCCGCTCCGGCACGACCTGCAGCGCCCCGATCACCTCGGTCAGCGCCGCGACGTCAAGGCCGATCAGGCTCGGCCTGCCGTCCGCCGCCAGCGGCTTCGGTGCCGGTGCCGCCACGTGCTTCGCGGCTGCGTCGGCGGCAGGCAGGGAATCAGCCGGGACAGGCATCGCGCAGCGCATCGAGGGCGGCGGTGAAGCCGAGCAGCGAATAGGTATCGAGCGAGAAGGTGTCGAGCGTGGAGGTCCCGCGCACGGTCATGTCGCTGCCGTCCTTCATGGCGGCGATCACCTGCCTGTCCTCGTCGTCGGTGTTGGCCCAGGCATGCTCGCCCTGGGTGAAGAAGTCCCAGCGCTTGCCGCCGATGCGGATCTCGACGGTGCTGCCCGGTTTGAAGCTGTAGCCCGGCTGGACGCTCACCTGCTCCCCGGCACCCGCGATCGGCAGGCGTGCCACGAGCACGGCAGCCGCCCCGCGGCGCCGGTAGTTGCCGTCCTCCTCGGTCGGCTTGCTGGCGATGTAGCAGGTCTTGCCGCCGGAATCGTCGTAGGCATAGAGATACCAGTCGCGAAAATTGCCCAGGAATTGCGGGGATTGGGCAAAGGCCTCGCCACCGAGCGAAAGCAGCGCCAGGAGACCGGCGAAAATCACGAATTGCCTGGACATGGGCTCCCTTGCGGTCGTTGAGCAGAACTCCGCATGCTACATAGCCCGCGCTGTCCATTCACGGAAGTACGTAGCGACTATCGGCGTCACCGGGTCCCGGGTCGTTCCCGCGGCCCGCCGGAACGCACCGGTCGCTCGGCGAAGCGGCCGAGCGACACCATCCTGTCATACATGACGATGGCGCCGGCAACCGCCACGTTGATGCAGAACCGGGTGGGGATGCGGACCACGTGATCGCAGCGTTCCAGCATGCCCTCGCTCAGATTGCCGCGTTCCGGCCCGAAGACATAGGCGGCCTGGAGCGGATGGCGAAAGCTCGGCAGGGCGACGGCGTCGTCGACCAGTTCGCACCCGACCAGCCGGCAGCCCCGGGGCAGGCGCAACGCCGTCACATCGGGCACGTCGTAGACCGGCACCTGCAGCTGGGCATGCGAGGTGTCCGACTTCATCCGTCGCAGGGACTGCTCGACCCCGACCAGAAAGACGAAGCTCGCACCGAACGCGTTCGCCGAACGGATAAGGTTGCCGAGATTCATGGCCTTGGAGATGCCGTCCGCGCCAATGGCGAAATAGCCGCGAGCAAGTTCGTTTTGCATGGGCTTGCAGATAGGCAAAGAATGGCGTTTGTGCCAGCCGCGCGTGGCGGGCAGCGCCCTGCCGCGGCCGGCCAGTCGTCCCACCCCGAGCAGTCGATCGAGAGCCAACATGCGCGCCGTCATCACCCGGGAGCTCAAGGGCCCCGCCGGTCTGGAGCTGGCGGAACTGCCGGTACCGGAAACCGGTGCCTGCCAGGTCCGGATCGCCGTCGATGCCGCCGGCGTGAACTTCGCCGACGCCCTCATGCTCGAGGGTCGCTACCAGGAGCGGCCGGCCCTGCCCTTCGTTCCCGGCCTCGAGGTCGCCGGCCGCATCGACAAGGTCGGTGTCGGGGTCAAGGGGCTCGAATGCGGCGAGCACGTCCTCGCCCTCGTCGACCACGGCGGCTTCGCCGAGCAGGCCATTGCACGCGCGGACGACGTGGTCTCGCTGCCCCAGGGCTTCGATCCGGTCATCGCCGCCGGTTTCGCCATCGCCTACGGAACGGCCTTCGGTGCCCTGGTCTGGCGTGCCGGGCTCGCCAAGGGCGAGGTGCTGCTGGTGCATGGTGCTGCCGGCGGCGTCGGCTCGACCGCCGTGGAGTGCGGCAAGGCGATCGGCGCAACGGTGATCGCCACCGCCCGCGGCGCGGATCGGCTGGCCATCGCCACCGAGCACGGGGCCGACCACGTGATCGACAGCGACGCCCCCGACCTCGTCGAGCAGGTGCGGGCCCTGACCAACGGTGCCGGGGTTGACGTGGTCTTCGATCCCGTCGGCGGCGCCCTGTTCTCGGCCTCGCTGCGCGCCATTGCCTGGGAAGGGCGGATCGTGGTGATCGGCTTCGCCTCGGGCAACATACCCCAGATCCCGGCCAACATACTCCTGGTCAAGAATGCGGCGGTGCTCGGCTTCTACTGGGGCAGCTACCGCAAGCACGACCCGGAGCGGCTGCGCGCCGGATTCCACCGGCTCTTCGACTGGCATGAAGCCGGCCGCATTCAACCGAAAATAACGGAGGTTCTGCCATTGGCACGCACCTCCGAAGCCATCGAGCGGCTGCGCCGCCGCCAGGCGACAGGCAAGCTCGTGGTCGACGTCCGCCACTGAGACCGGACATCCGCAACACCGGTTCCGCCAGGTCGGGCGAGGCTGCGGTGAATAGCATACTGCGCCACCCAACCACACGGCACTTTACTGGGTCGGGTTTGCCGTTAACTATCGTCCGTGAGGAAGCCTCACTAGGAAACGATATGCGGAGCGGAACGCGTCAACCAGCAGGTGGGCCTAGCCGGAAAGCTCCGAAGCGAGCGCGGCGCCATGCTTCAATCCGCTCCAGGGCACTGACCGGTGCCTTGCTGCTCGTCGCCGCTTGTGGCGGCGGCGGTGGTGGCTCGGGTGGAGGCTCCGGTGCCGGCCCGGTAGTTTCGACGCCTCCTGTGGTGCCGGCCCAGCCGCCTGTTACCCCGCCCCCGGTGCCCAGCACCAATGCCGCCGAGACCGCCGCCAATTACGGGATTGCCCAGATCGGCGCAGATGCGGCCTATACCGCCGGCGCCCGCGGCAGCGGGGTCAAGGTCGCCGTCATCGATTCCGGCATTTCGCTGAAGCACCCGGAGTTCGCCGGGCGCATCGACACCGCGAACAGCATCGACATCGTGACCGGCAACCGCAGCACGCTCGAGGACCAGAGCGGCCATGGCAGCCATGTCGCAGGCATCATCGCGGCGAACGCCGACGGCAAGGGGATGCGCGGTGTGGCGCCGTCGGCCTCGCTCATGGCGATCCGGGCCGATCTGCGTGATAACGACGTGTGCTCGTCGCCCGGCTGCGGCTATTTCGACGACGATGTTGCTGCCGCGCTGAACCACGCCCGCAGCCGCGGCGCCAATATCGTCAATCTCAGCATCGGCAAGGACACGCCCGTCAACGGCGCCTACCGCTCCGCCGTGGAAGCCGCCGTCCGCAGCGGTGCCCTCGTCGTCGTCGCGGCTGGCAACCAGCGACAGGACGAGCCGCTGCATCCCGGCCTGCTGGCCGAAGAGGCCGGCATCAGGGGCGGGATGCTCGTCGTCGGCGCCGTCGACAAGGATGGCGGCATCTACGGGCAGAGCAACCGGGCCGGCGACGCCGAGGCCCATTACCTGGTTGCCCCGGGTGTGAATATCTACAGCACCTATCGCGACGGCGGCTATCAGCGGCTGACCGGCACATCGATGGCAGCCCCGCACGTCGCCGGAGCCGCGGCAGCACTGAAGAGCGCCTTTCCGTCGCTGTCGATGCGCGAGGTGGCCGAGATTCTCGTCAGCACGGCCGACGACCTGGGCGCCCGGGGTCGGGATCAGGTGTACGGCAACGGCCTCATCAACCTGGAACGGGCGCTGGCCCCCGTTGGCCGGCAGCAGGTGGCCGGTGGCGATAGCGTGTCGGGGGAAAGGTTCGACGTGGCGAACTCGAGCCTGCGGCTCGGCGCCGCCTTCGGCGACGCGCTGAGCGGCAGCAGTGCCTTGGCCAATGGCATGGTCCTCGATGCCTATGACCGGCCCTATCGGGCCGATTTCCGGCAGTCGATCCAGGGCAATGACGGCGTGGTCGACTTCGCCGGGCGCCTGCAACGCGTCAGTCTGACCCGTGACGTGCCACTCGATGCGTTGGCGCCGAACGGGGTGATGGCCGGGCTGCGCCTGAGCGAGCAGCAGGACCGTCCGGTTCCGGGCTCGATGCGTGCGGCGCTGACCGAGCCGGCCGAGCAATCGACCCAGCAGCTCGATCATCTGATGCTCCGGGCCGGGGACCTGCCGGCGGGCGATCTCCGTTTCGGTGTCGGCCTCTCCCCCTCGAACGTCAGTTCCGGCGCCGCGACGGCCTCGTCGAGCGACCTCTTCCTCGACGCCCACACCCTGCTGGCCCCGGTCGATGGGCTGCTCGCCAATGGTACGGGCGGAGCGTGGCATCTCTCGGTCAGCGAATCGACCGAGCTGACATTCGGCGTCCTGGACAGCGAAAGCCTTTCCACACCCGGCAACGACACCTATGGCAGTGGCGGCCGGCTCTTCTCCCTCGGCGCCAACCAGCGGCTCGGCGAGCAGACCTCACTGCACTTCGACTACGCCTATGTGGACGAGGCCACGGCGCTGCTCGGCAGCTCGGCCAGCGGCGCCTTCGCCTTCGACGAGGGCGCACAGTCGCATCTCGGCACGGCCCGCTTCGCCTACCGGCCCCTGGGCACGCTGGAGCTCTTCGCGCAGGCGACCCTCGGCATCTCGACGCTCGACGACGACGGCGGCATGCTGAACGACTGGAGCACCGTGAAGTCCGATGCGTTTGCTTTCGGTGTCATCGCTGACAGCGTGTTCAAGGATGCCGACCGGCTGGGCGTCGTGGTCGGCCAACCGCTGCGCGTAAGCTCCGCATCGGTCATGATCGATGTCCCCACGGGCCGCACGCTCGATGGCGGCGTCGAGCGCAGTCAGGAGCGCGTCGAGGCGACGCCGAATGGCCGCGAGCTCAGGCTCGAGCTCGCCTACCAGCGCATGCTTCAGGCGAAGCGCGCCATTGCGGGATGGCTGGTGTTTCAGCACGAGCCGGGCCACGCGGAGGATGCCGAGCCGGCTCTCGGCGTGGGCCTGCGCTTTACGGAAAAGTTCTGAGGGGGTATCGCTCGTAGTGCACCTTCTCGGTGCCGAATGTGACGATCGTCACAGCCCGCCGCGATGGATCGTGAAAATAGTTGTGACCGGTACAAAGGCTGAATGTGTGACGGGTCGGGATGGGTTCTGCGAATGAGCCGGCTCGACAGTTTCATCCGACGCCTCGAAGCCCAACGCGCCTGCCTCGACACCGCGGCTCGGCTTGTCGCCGAGGTTCCCGGACTGGTATTCGAGCTCGGCCTCGGCAACGGACGAACGTACGACCATATGAGGCAGATATTGCCCGACCGAAGGATCGTCGTTTTCGAGCGCGATCCACAACCGCACCCCGGCTGCGTCCCGGCGTCGGACGACATGATTGTCGGTGACCTGGAGACGATCCTGCCCGAGGTTGCCGGTCAATGGACGGGTCGTATTGCACTCGTGCACAGCGACATCGGCACGGGCGACCCGGATCGCAACCGCCGCGTGGCCCAGTCACTCTCGCAGCTGCTGCCCCCGTTCTTGGCGCCGGGCGGCATCATCGTCAGCGATCAGGCGCTCGAAGCCCCGATGCTTCATCCGCTGGCTGCGCCTGCCGGCGTGCCTGCGGACCGGTACTTCCTGTATGAACGCCGTTGATCTTACGGCGGCTCGCCCAAGACGGCGCGCCGTCGACCGCATGGCTCCGAGAGCCTTGTTGCCGGCCGGACGCTGGCGATGACGTCTCCGGCCTTCACGATGCGCTTCTGGGGCGTGCGAGGAACGGTCCCCTGCCCCCAGGAGCCAATGCTTCGCTATGGCGGCAACACATCGTGCATCGAGGTCAAATGCGGTGAGAACCGGCTGATCTTCGATGCGGGAACCGGACTGCGCCTGCTCGGCAATCACCTCGCTGCAACCGGCGACAGCAGTGCCGGTCACCTCTTCTTCACCCACACCCATATCGATCACATCGCTGGCCTGCCCTTCTTCCGGCCGGCCTACAGCCGCAAGAACCAGTTCGAGTTCTGGGCTGGCCATCTGCGCGCGCACGGCTCGACGCTGCAGCAGGTCCTCGTGCAGCTGATGCAGCCGCCACTCTTTCCCGTACCCCTGGGCATCATGCACGCCTGCGTCTGTTTCCATGACTTCACCCCGGGCGATGTCTTCAGCCCCTACGCGGGCGTGGTGGTTCACACGCTCGGCTTGAACCACCCGGGCGGTGCCACGGGCTACCGGATCGAGTTTGCGGGTCACGTGATGTGCATCGTTACCGATGTCGAGCATCGCATCGGGATCCGCGACGAGCAGATCGTCGAATTCATCCGCGGCAGCGACATCGTCGTCTACGACTGCACCTATACGGACGAAGAGTACCCGCGATATGTCGGATGGGGGCACTCGACCTGGCAGGAAGGCATCCGGCTGTGCAATGCAGCCGATGCGGGGCGCCTCGTGGCGTTTCATCATGATCCCGAGCACGATGACGCCTTCCTCGATGACATAGCCCGCAAGATGGCGCGCGAACGACCCGGGTCGCTGGTGGCTGCCGAAGGGCTGACGCTGCGACCGTGAGCGGCAAGGCGGGCTATTTCATCCCCTATCGCTACGCGTCGGCGACGACGCCGTGCGACTATCCGGCGATCGCGCCGATTTTCGATGCGGCGAGCGGGCGGTTTCATCGTGTGCTGGAAAGCATCGAGGGTCATGCGGCGAACTTCGCCCGTTTCGGCGGCGAGCCGCCCGCGCCAAGGTTCGAGCAGGACTGGTTTCCGCGCCTGGACGCCTGCGCGGCTTACACGATCATCCGCCAGCGACGCCCCGGGCTGATCGTCGAGGTAGGGTGCGGCCACTCGACCCGGATCATGGCCCGCGCCACGCAGGATTCCGGCGCGGCCACACGCCATGTCTGCATCGACCCTGCTCCGCGCGCGCATCTGCAGAGCCTGCCGGTAGAGCATCTTCCGGCAACGCTCGACCGCCTTGGTCGCAGCGAGCTCGACATGATCACAGCGGCCGACGTGCTGTTCATCGATTCAAGCCACATCGCTGTGCCGGGCAGCGACGTCGATCAGCTGGTGAACGGCCTCCTGCCGCGGTTGCGGCCGGGCTCGGACATTCATTTCCACGACATCTTCCTGCCCCAAGCCTACCCGGAAGCATGGGCGTGGCGAGGCTACAACGAGCAATTGCTGGTCGCAGCGCTCCTGTCCGGCGGCGGCTACGCGATCGAATTCGCCAGCGCATTCGTCGTCAGCCGAATGGCCGAGGCGCTTGCTGCGACCTGCGTCGCAAACCTGCCGCTCATGCCGGGCGCGATCGAGAGCAGTCTCTGGCTGCGCAAGCGCGAGCCTCGCTAATCGGCATACCAGAACGTGTCCGGCCGATAGATGCCGATCTGCCCATGTGGCTGCCAGTTGTACGTCGCCGTCACCGGTACGTTGCGCAGCGTGGTGCGGACCGCGATCGGCTGCTGGACGTTGGCAATGAGGCCAACCGTGTAGCATTGCTCGGCATAGAGGGTGAGCATTTCCTCCCAGACCGCAGCGCGACCCGCCGTGTCCGTCGCCCGCCGCCAGTCATGAAAGAGCTCCAGCAGCTTGGCCGCTACCGGGTCGTCCGGCGGCTCACCGGCCTCGCCCTTGGTCTCGAAGTGCTGCCCCCACATCGGCCATTGCGGCTGATCGTACTGGTTGGTCGGCGCAAACTCCCTGGGGCTCAT
>JAUIID010000049.1 GCA_030431615.1 Alphaproteobacteria bacterium | reverse complement strand
AAACGAGGCCATGATCCGCCGGATCGAGGAAGCCGCCTGGCACGCCTGGCCGGCAGCGCGGGTCTCCCCACTCGCCGGTTGGCGGCTGCGGACGGGGCCCACGTCGACCCGGCGCGAGAACTCGGTGCAGGCGATGTCCTTCGAGGGCGGGCCGGCGCTCGACGCCGCGATCGACGCGGTCGAGGCCTGGTATGCGGCCGCCGGGCGAAGCACCTGCTTCCAGCTCAACGCACTGAGTGCGCCTGCCGGGCTCGAAGCAACCCTGGCCGGGCGGGGCTACCGCGCCGAAGGCCGGAGCTCCGTCCTGGTGCGCCACCTCGACACCCTGCCCGGGGAGCCGGCCGACGTCGTGCTCGAGGGCCGGGCCACCGCCTTCGCCATGCAGGCGGTGGCGGACCCGCTCTGGCCGAAGGCAGAGCGCGCGGCTCGGGCGGCGCTCTTCGGCCGCATCCGCCGGCCCCTCGCCTTCGCCGTCAAAAAGGTGGGCGGCGAGCCGGTGGCGGGCGGGCTCTGCGTCGTCGATGGAGCCCTCGCCGGCTGTGCCGCGATGCGCACGGCGACCACGGCGCGCCGCCAGGGACACGGCCGGGCGGTGCTCGACCGGCTGCTCGTCTGGGCCGGCCGGATGGGGGCGCGGACGGCCTGGCTGCAGGTCGAGGCGGACAACGCACCGGCCGCCGCCCTCTACCGCAGCGCCGGCTTCCTGCCGCTCTACGACTACCACTACAGCGTCGCCCCGCCGGGCGACTGACCGCTCAGGCGATACCCGAGGCGGTGACGACGAAGGCGCGAATCCGGCCCTCGACGGGGCCGTCGCCATGCCGGCTGGCGATCCGCCCGGCCGCGTGATCGGTCACCTCGGCGAGCCGGTCGGCATCGCGAGCCTCGATCTCGCCGCGCAGCGGCGTGCCCTGGACATAGGCCAGTGCCGGATGACGCGGTGACGGGGCCCGGCTGACCGCCTCCAGCGGCTCGATCTCGACCGTGGCGAAGCCGGCGCGGCGCAGCTCGCGCTCGATGGTTGCGGGATCGCCATGGCCGTGCGGCGTGCGGGCGAGGAAGCGCGGCGGGTCAACGGGGAAGAGCTCGCCCGCTGCCTCCGTCACCAGGCGTGCGAAGTCGTTGGCCTCGATGCCGTCCCAGATGTTGAGGATGAACCGGCCCTGCGCATCCAGGACCCGGCGCGCCTCGGCATAGCCCCGCACCCGGTCGGGGAAGAACATGGCGCCGAACTGGCAGAGCACGAGATCGAAGCTCCTGTCCGGCAGGTCGAGCGCCGTCGCATCGGCCACCTGCCAGTCGAGCCGATGATCATCTCCTTGCCGGGCACGGGCGCGCTCCAGCATGGCCGGGTTGAGGTCGGTGATCGCGTAGCGCGCGTCGTCGCCGAGGACGGGGGCCACGGCCCGCGGCACCACCCCGGTGCCGGCCGCGGTCTCGAGCACCCGCCCTGGCGCCAGCACGGCAGCCCGGCGGGCGAGGTCGCGCGCATAGGGCTCGAAGATCAGGGGCACCAGGTAGTCGTCGTAGAGCCCCGGGATCGATCCTTGGAAGCTCGCATCCCTCTGGGTCATGCGCCCCCTCCCCGATCGTTGGACCAAAGAGCCTAGAGGCTGATGAGCAGAGCGTGAAGCCCGATCGACCGCGCCGGCGGGTGGTTCTGTCGCGTTGACAGGATATTGGTCGCTTCTACTATCCCCTGCGCTTTATGACGCAACGCACAAACCGGCCGTCGCCAGGGCGGCCGTTCGGGTCAGAAAACGGAGCCGGCATGGCACAGGGCGCGCGACCAGTCTCCCCGCACCTCCAGATTTATCGCTGGTATCTCACCATGGCGCTGTCGATCGGGCACCGCGCCAGCGGGATCGCGCTGACGGTCGGGCTCGTGCTCTTCATCTGGTGGCTGGTGGCCCTGGCCGGCGGTCCGGAGAGCTTCGCCGTGGTCCAGGCGGTGATGCACAACTTCTTCGGCTGGCTCGTGCTCTTCGGCTTCACCGCCGCCCTCTTCTTCCATGCCGCGAACGGCGTTCGCCATCTCGTCTGGGACGCCGGCTACGGCTTCGACAAGGCGGTGGCGCAGCAGAGCGCCATGGTCACCCTCGCGGTGGCGGGCGGGCTGACCATCCTCTTCTGGCTGCTCGTGCTCATCGTCGCCTGAGCCCAGCGAAAGGACATCCCATGCAAGCCGCTATCGGCAAGGTCCGCAGTCGGGGCTCGGCCCGTTCGGGCGCCGGCACCTGGAAGGCGCAGCGCTTCACCGCCATCGCCAACCTCCTCCTGGTGCTCTGGTTCGTCGTCAACGCCATCGCCATGGCGGGCGCCACCTACGCCGAGTGGGTGGCCTGGTTCCACTCGCCCATGACCGCCGCCCTGATGATCCTCCTCGTCCTCTCGACCTGCTACCACGCCAGGATCGGGCTGCAGGAAGTGGTCGAGGACTATGTCCACCACGAGATCGGCAAGGTCGCCATCCTCGTCGGCATCACGCTCGTCGCGGCCCTGCTCGCCACGGCCGGTGTCGTCTCCGTCCTCATGATTGCGCTTGGAGGCTGATCCGATGGCCGAGGCCTACCCCATCACCGAGCATGTGTTCGATGCCATCGTCGTCGGCGCCGGCGGCTCGGGCCTCCGGGCCGCCGTCGGCATGGTCGAGGCCGGCCTCTCGGTCGCCTGCGTCACCAAGGTCTACCCGACCAGGAGCCACACCGTGGCGGCGCAGGGCGGCATCAACGCCGCCCTCGGCAACATGAACGAGGACGACTGGCGCTTCCACATGTACGACACGGTCAAGGGCTCCGACTGGCTCGGTGACCAGGACGCGATCGAGTACATGACGAAGAACGCGCCGGCGGCGGTCTACGAGCTCGAGCATTACGGCGTGCCCTTCTCCCGCACCGACGCCGGGCGCATCTACCAGCGCGCGTTCGGCGGCCAGTCCGTCAATTTCGGCAAGGGCCAGGCCTACCGCACCTGTGCCGCCGCCGACCGCACCGGCCATGTCATCCTGCACACGCTGTTCCAGCAGGCGCTCAAGAACAAGGGCCAGGTCTGCAACGAGTATGTCTCCCTCGACCTCCGGATTGGCGAGGATGGCGAGTGCCTCGGCATCCTCGCCATGTGCATCGAGGACGGCTCGCTGCACCGCTTTCGGGCGCACCAGACCTGCCTCGCGACGGGCGGCTACGGCCGCGCCTACTTCTCCGCCACCTCCGCGCACACCTGCACCGGCGACGGCAATGCCATGGTGCTCCGCGCCGGCCTGCCGCTGCAGGACATGGAGTTCGTGCAGTTCCACCCGACGGGGGTCTACGGCGCCGGCTGCCTGATCACCGAGGGTGCGCGCGGCGAAGGCGGCTACCTGACCAATGCCGAGGGCGAGCGCTTCATGGAGCGCTACGCGCCATCGGCCAAGGACCTCGCCAGCCGTGACGTCGTCAGCCGGGCGATGACCATCGAGATCAATGAGGGGCGCGGGGTCGGCGCCAACAAGGACCACATCCACCTGCACCTCGAGCATCTCGACCCGGCGCTCCTGCACAAGCGCCTGCCGGGCATCTCCGAGACCGCCAGGATCTTCGCCGGCGTCGATGTCACCAAGGAGCCGATCCCGGTGGTGCCGACCTGCCACTACAACATGGGCGGCATTCCGACCAACCACCTGACCGAGGTGGTGAAGCTGAAGAACGGCGACACCGACAGCGTCGTGCCCGGGCTGATGGCCGTGGGCGAGGCGGCCTGCGCCTCCGTGCACGGCGCCAACCGGCTCGGCGGCAACTCGCTCATCGACCTCGTCGTCTTCGGCCGCGCCGCGGCGCACCGGGCAGCGGAGACGATCCGGCCCGGCAGCCCGCACCGGCCGCTGACGGCCAGCGGCGGCGAGGAGGCATGCCTCACCCGGTTCGATACCCTGCGCCACGCCAATGGCAGCGAGAACAGCGGTGCGATCCGGGCCGCCATGCAGAAGACGATGCAGAAATACGCCACCGTCTTCCGCGACGGCCCCCTGCTCGAGGAAGGCGTGGCGAAGCTCGGCGAGGTCGCGGCCAGCCTGCCGCAGATTCGCCTCGCCGACCGCTCGCTGGTCTGGAACAGTGACCTCGTCGAGGCGCTCGAGCTGCAGAACCTGATGGCCCAGGCCGTCGCCACCGTGCACTCGGCGCGCTACCGCACCGAGAGCCGCGGCGCCCACGCCCGCGAGGACTTCCCCGAGCGCGACGACGAGAACTGGATGAAGCACACGCTGGTCTGGGTCGACGAGCGCCACGAGGTGAGCATCGAGCCGCGGCCGGTGCACTATTTCACGCTGTCGAACGAGGTCGAGGTCGTGCCCCCGACCAAGCGCGTCTACTAAGAGAGCAATCATGGCCGAATTCGCCCTGCCGAAGAATTCCCGGATCGAGGCCGGCAAGTCCCATGCCCGGCCGGAAGGTGCGTCCCGCACCAAGACCTTCCGGATCTACCGCTACGAGCCGGAGGACGGGAAGAATCCGCACATCGACACCTACACCATCGATCTCGATGATTGCGGGCCGATGGTTCTCGATGCGCTGATCAAGATCAAGGCCGAGACCGACAGCACCCTGACCTTCCGCCGCTCCTGCCGCGAGGGCATCTGCGGCTCCTGCTCGATGAACATCGACGGCCACAACACCCTCGCCTGCACCAAGGCGATCGAGGACGTGGCCGGCGATGACGTGACCGTCTACCCCCTGCCGCACATGTCGGTGATCAAGGATCTGGTCGTCGATTTCACCCAGTTCTGGGCGCAGTACGAATCAATCGAGCCCTGGCTCAAGACCTACTCGACCGATCCTGCGAAGGAGCGCCTGCAGTCGGTTGACGACCGCGAGGAGCTGGACGGCCTTTACGAGTGCATCCTCTGCGCCTGCTGCTCGACCGCCTGCCCCTCCTACTGGTGGAACAGCGACAGGTATCTGGGCCCGGCTGTCCTGCTGCAGGCCTATCGCTGGATCGCGGACAGCCGCGACGAGGCCACCGGCGAGCGGCTCGACGAGCTCGAGGATCCGTTCAAGCTCTACCGCTGCCACACCATCATGAACTGTACCAACACCTGCCCCAAAGGCCTCAATCCGGCCAAGGCGATCGGCGAGATCAAGAAGCTCGTGGTAGAACGACGACTGTAGTTTTTCACCTTTTTTGCGTCTAGCCGGCGAGGTACGTGGTTGGTACCTCTCTTCTGCATAAAATGAGGCGTAAGCCCACACACGCAGGTCCGATCTGAAAAGGGAGGCATTAGCCTCCTTTTTTTTGTGCGCGTTTTTGGTTCAGGCCGGCTCGGCCACCTTGAAGACAATTTCCTCCCGTAATGCGCGCCTGGCGCCGACAACCTCGTGCCGGACCGTCTCCCGCATCTTCCGGCCAAGCGTCTTGCGGCTGTCGACCGCCCACGAGATCACCGGCTCGCCGAACGTCACCTCGACGAAGAGGCCGTCATCCTGCAGCACCGCCCAGAGATGCGGCAGCATCGAGTCGTCGCCGAACCAGGCATACCGCCCGCAGGTCAGCGGCCCGATGGGCTGGCCGTCGCGCAGGGCGCGAAAGACGAGGGCCACCGGCTGGACCGCGATCGGGCGGTCGATCACCCAGGGTTCGGCGACGCTGAGCAGCGAGGTCTTGAACGGCAGGACGTCGAGCCCGTCCGTGCTGGTGCCCTCGGCGAAGAGGATGAAGCTCTCGCCGGCCCGCATCCGCGCGGCCAGCACGTTGCGCTGAAGCAGCGCATCGCGCCAGCTGCGGCGGATGAAGAACGTGTTGGCGGCCCGGCTGATCAGGCCGAAGAGCGGCCAGCCGCCCACTTCCGCCTTGGCGATGAAGGTGGCATCGATTCGCGCGCCGAGCAGCACGATGTCGAGATAGGAGACGTGGTTGGCGACGTAGAGCGTCGCACAGGCACCCATCGGCTCGCCCCGGTAGTCGACGACGAGGCCGAGGATCCCCTGGCAGGCACGACACCAGGCGACCCGCACCAGCCGCTTCGCCGGCCGTCCGAGCAGCCCTGCCAAGAGGAAGAGCGGCAGCAGCGTCGCCGTCGCCAGGAGGAAGAGGGCGGCGCGCCAGGCGGCACGCACCCGCCGCCGCGGGGCGACGGCTGCCTGGCCTCGTTCAGGCAGCGAGCGCATCGCTTGAAGGCGGCGTCGCCAGATGGCGAAGATAGCGATCCTGAAGCCGGTCGGTCGGCAGGACGAGGCAGACATCCGTCGTGTTGAACTGGTGGTCGAGCACGGCGCCATCGCCGATCAGCCCGCCCATCCGCAGATAGGCCTTGAGCAGCGGCGGCAGCAGCGCCTTGCCGCGTCGCAGCTCGATCGGCGTGAGGTCGCCCGCCGCGGGCAGGGCCACCATGCGGTCGGCAACCGCCCGCGGCCGCAGCTCGGCCGGCGCCAGATGCTGGGCCGCCAGATAGGCGAGCGTCGGCCGCAGGCGCTCCAGGTCGGTGCCGGGCAGGCTGGCGCAGCCGATCATGATCCGCAGGCCATGCCGCTCGAGATAGTGGGCGATGCCGCGCCAGAGGAGCTGCATGACGGTGCCGTTGCGATAGGCGGCGGCGACGCAGGACCGGCCGAGCTCGACGAGCTGGTCGGTCCGGTCGGCGAGGATCTCGAGGTCGAACTCGGCCGCCGAGTAGAACCCGCCATCGTCGCGGGCGACCGTGCCCCGCAGCAGGCGGTAGCAGCCGACGACGTGCGGTGCGGCGGGCGAGCCGCCCCGCCGGTCGATGACGACGAGATGGTCGACGATTGCATCGAAGGCGTCGGCGTCGCGCCGGCTCTCCAGCAGTGCCGCGTCGGCCCGGGCACCCATCTCCTCGTAGAAGACGCGATAGCGCAGTTCCTGCGCCGCGCGGATCAGCTCGGGCTGGCGGGTCAGGCCGAGCTCGAGGTCGTTGACGGCGATGGTCGGGAACATGAACCCTCCGGGCTGCGCCGTTATCAATTACAGGTTGATCATCGCGATCGGCCGAAACCTATGGACAGACCGCGACAACGCAGCGACCATCCCGTGGCAGTTGCACGACACGGGCGGGCGCCGGCTGGCCTGTGGCGGCACGGCATCAGGGGGGAACCGCATGCGACTGACGAATGGCCTGCGGCAGCGGGCGCTGGACGGCAATCCGATCGGCGTGGGGCTGATCGGCTGCGGCAAGTTCGCCACCATGTTCCTGGCCCAGGCGGCGCGCACGCCGGGCATCGCGATCCGCGCCATTGCCGACCTGAATCCCGCGGCTGCCAGGGCGAAGGTCGAGCGCTCGACCGGACTCGACGTGGAGGCGATCCGCTTCGTCGACAACTACACCGCGGTCGTGCACGACGACGCCGTCGAGCTGGTCATCGAGGCGACCGGCGATCCGGTGCAGGGCGTGGTGCATGCGCTCGCCGCCATCGAGGCGCGGCGCCACATCCTCATGGTCAATGTCGAGGCCGACGTGCTGGTCGGCCCGGCGCTGGCCAAACGGGCGCGGCATCGCGACGTGGTCTACAGCCTCGCCTATGGTGACCAGCCGGCGCTGGTCGTCGAGCTGGTCGACTGGGCGCACGCCGCCGGCCTCGAGATCGTCGCCGCCGGCAAGGGCACGAAGCATCGTCCGCATTTCCGCTTCTCGACACCCGAGACCGTCTGGGACCACTACGGGCTCACGCCCGAGCGCGCCGCCGCGGCCGGCATGAACCCGAAGATGTTCAACTCCTTCCTCGACGGCACCAAGTCGGCCATCGAGATGGCGGCGATCGCCAATGCCACCGACCTCGAGGTGGCGCCCGACGGGCTGCTCTTCCCGCCGGCCGCGACCGGCGATCTCGCGAGCGTGCTGAGCCGGCGTGCTGCAGCCGCCGGCATGAACGGCCACGGCATGGTCGAGACCGTCTCCTGCCTCGATAGCGAGGGCCGCCCGGTGCCGGACGATCTGCGCTGGGGCGTCTATGTCGTCTTCAAGGCGTCAACCGACTACGTCGCCGGCTGCTTTCGCGACTACGGCCTCGTGACCGACGCGAGCGGCAGCTATGCGGCGCTCTGGCGGCCCTACCACCTGATCGGGCTCGAGCTCGGCATCTCGGTCGCCGACATGGCGCTGCGCGGCGAGCCGACGGGCGCTCCCTGGCGCTGGGCCGGCGATGTCGCGGCGACGGCCAAGCGCGACCTCGAGGTCGGCGAGACGCTCGATGGCGAGGGCGGCTTCACGGTCTATGGCGCGCTGGTCCCGGCCGCCGTCGCTTCGGCCGAGGGCCTCCTGCCCATCGGCCTCGCCCACCATGCGCGCCTCAGGCGGAAGGTGGCCCGCGACCGGCAGCTGACGCTCGACGATGTCGAGCTCGACCGGGACACGCTCGCCTGGGAGCTGCGTGCCGAGATCCTCAAGGAAAGCACGCCGGCATGAACCCGGTGATCCAGGCGCTCGGCCGCCGCCTCCGGCTGGGCGTGGTCGGCGGCGGTGCCGGCTCGTTCATCGGCCCGGTGCACCGCACGGCGGCCCGCCTCGACGACCGCTTCGAGGTGGTGGCGGGCGTGCTCTCGTCGGATGCGGAACGGTCCCGGGCGCAGGGCGTGGCGATCGGCCTCGCCCCGGAGCGCGCCTATGCCGACTGGCAAACGATGCTCGAGACGGAGCGCAAGCGCGCGGACGGGATCGACGTCGTCGCCGTCATGACGCCGAACCACCTGCACTTTCCCGTGGCGGATGCGGCGCTCGACGCCGGCTTCGACGTGATCTGCGACAAGCCCTTGACGATGACCAGCACCGAGGCGCTCGCCCTCGTCCGCAAGGTCGAGGCCACCGGCCTCGTCTTCTGCACCACCTACAACTACAGCCAGTACCCGATGGTCCGCCAGGCACGCGCCCTGGTCGCGGCCGGGCGCATCGGTGCGATACGCCAGATCCACCTCGAATACGTCCAGGGCCACGCCGCTTCCCGCGACGCGGCCGAGACGGCCGCCTGGCGTCACGATCCGGCGCGGTCCGGCCAGTCCCTGATTCTGGGCGATATCGGCACCCACGCGCTGCATCTCGGCGCCTATGTCAGCGGGCTCGACCCCGAGGCGGTGCTGGCCGAGGTGGCGACGACCGTGCCCGGCCGGGCCAGCGACGACTACGCGGCCCTCCTGCTGCGCTGGGCCGGCGGGGCGCTCGGCACGCTCTGGGTGACCAACGCCGCGGCCGGTGCCGAGCACGGGCTGTCGATCCGGATCTTCGGCGCCGAGGGCGGGCTCGAATGGCAGCAGGAGCAGCCCAACCAGCTGCTGCACCGGCGGCGCGGCGGCTTCGCCGAGCTGCAGACCCGTCGCCTGCATGGCGCGCTCGAGCCCCTGGCCGAGCACGCCACGCGCCTCGAGATCGGCCATCCCGAGGGCTACCAGGAGGCTTTTGCCAGCCTCTACCGGGACGTCGCCGAGGCCGTGGTCGCACGACGTACCGGAAGGGCCGTCGAGCCACTTGCCCTCGCCTTCCCGACAGTGCTTGATGGGGCCCGAGGCATCCGGTTCATCGAGGCAGCGGTCGAGAGCAGCCGGACCGGAAGCTGGGTCGACTGTCGCCTCGATCCCGGTTGAACGGGAGCCGGCGGGCCGAAGGGAAGGGAATCGAAACGTCATGCTCGGGCCGAGCCGATCGGAGCTGCAGCGACCGCTGACCATCAGACGGGCCAGGGCCCAGGATGCTCCCGCCATCGCCAAGGTCTATGTCGACACCTGGCGCGAGTCCTACCGCGGCCAGCTGCCCGAGGATTACCTCAAGGGCCTCACCTACAGCGCCTTCGAACGTCACTGGCGACGCACCCTCGCGGCGCGCGGCTGGGCCTTCGTCGCGGAGATGGACGATCACGTGGTCGGCATCGCCAGTGGCGGCCGGTCGCGGCGCCAGTCGCTGGCGGGTGGCGAGATCTACGTCCTCTACGTGCATCCCGACCAGCACGGCGCCGGCATCGGCCGCGCCCTCTTCGACGCCTGCCATTTCGAGCTGGCCCGTCGCCGCTATGCCGGCACCCTCGTGTGGGTACTGGCGAGCAACCCGGCGCGTGGCTTCTACGAGCATCTGGGCGGCGAGCGCGTCGCCGAGAACACGCTCGAGATCGGCGGCACGAAGGTCCTCGAGGTCGCCTATCTCTGGCGTGACTGACAGGGGCGCGTTAACCGAATCTTAGGCGGACTGGTCCAGGATCGCGTCGAATGCCGCGGGATCGAGGGGCCATGCCCGACAAGTTGAACCTGTTGATCGTCGAGGACAGCGACGCCGAGCGTGCGTTGCTCGCCGCCGAGCTCGCCGCCTGCCCGGGCCTGGCACCCCGCATGGCGGCCAGCCTGCACGATGCGGCCGATGCGATCACCGCCGCCCCCCCCGATGTCGTGCTGCTCGATCTCGAGCTGCCCGATGCGCGCGGCCTCAACGGGGTCGAATGGCTGCAGCGGCATCATCCAGCACTCGCCGTCGTGGTGCTTTCCGGCTTCGCCGCCGATGACTTGGTCGTCGCCACCGAGGCGATCCGCCAGGGTGCCCAGGACTTCCTCTGCAAGGGCCGGATCGAGGCCGACCGGCTCCACCGCGTCCTCAGGCTCGCGGTCGAGCGCAAGGCGCGCGAGCACCGCCTGGTCCAGGGTGCGGTGCGCGACCCGCTGACCGGCCTGCCCTGGCTGCCACAGCTCGAGGAAAGGTTCGGCCGCTCCGTCGCGCGCAACGCCCGCAACCACGCGCCGCTCGCCCTCCTGCACATCGCCATCGACGACTTCGCGAACCTCCGAGAAACGCACGGCATCGATCGGGCCGAGGCGGCGCTGGTCGAGTTCGCCCAGCGGCTGGCCCGGCTGATGCGGCGGACCGACGCCGTGGCCAAGCTCGACGACACGACGTTCGTCGCCCTGGTCGACGGCATGAAGCATATCAGCGATGCCTATGTGGTGGCCCGCAAGGTCATCGCCGCGGCACGCGAGCCGATCCAGGTGGGCGACGCCGCCATGCGCGTCCGGCCCAGCATCGGCGTGGTGACCGACACCGGCCCCGATCTCGAGTTCAGGGCACTCCTCGGCCGGGCCGAGGCCGCGATGTACGAGGCCAGGCGCCAGGGCGGCGACCGCTATGCCGCCGCGGCCGAGCTCGTGCCGGCCCTGGCCTGACAGGGCTGATCCCAGAAACGACGACCGGCCGCCAGCGGACTGGCGACCGGCAATGCTACCTTAGAGCTGGCTATTGGCTGGTGCCAGCCTGCTCGGGCGGTACCGCGCCGATCGGAGCGGCGTCCGCCGGAGCCTGGTCCGGCGGGAGCGCTTGGGTGGGCACCACTTCCGCCGGCGGCTTCGCGAGATCCTCGGCGGTCGCCGGCTTCGTCTCCATCACCGGGGCATCCGCCGGCATCGGCTGATAGGCGGCACGCTCGAACTCGGGCTGCGCCTTCAGGGCGTCGGCCGTGGTCTCGACGACCAGCACCTCGTCGCCGTCGCGCTCCTGGATCTGGACCAGGTCGTACTCGATCGCGACGTCCTTCTCGCCGATGCCGAGGAAACCGCCGACACCGATCACCATGGCTTCGATCTGCCCCTGCGGGCTCAGGACGAGGTCGTTGACGTCGCCGATGCGCTCCGCCTCCTCGCCGGTGCCATTGTAAACGGCCTCGCCGATGATCATGCCCGCGAGGAACCCTTCCGCCTTCTTCACCATGGGCACCGCCTGCGGCATTGCGGTCGCGGGCGCGGCCGGCGGCGTCGTGGTCTGGGCATAGGCACCGGTTGCAAGCACCATCGCCAGAGCCGTGGTTGTCACTAGTTTGCTCAACATGACAACGTCTCCCTTCCCTGCCTGCACTGCCGCACCTCTTGCGGTCCTGCAGGTGATGGGAAAGGAACGCCGCAAGAACGCCGCGGTTCCGCGGCAGCGAGCGCAAAACGCCCAACCCTGTCAACTGTGGAGATGTCTGGTATTCGGACCGCTCAACCTGAACCCAGCTCGGCGCGGAGCTGGAACTTCTGGATCTTGCCGGTCGCGGTCTTGGGCAGCTCGCGGAACACGAAACGGCGCGGCACCTTGAAATGCGCGAGACGGTCGCGGCAGAATGCGGTGAGTTCTACTTCCGGTGGTGGCTCCTGCCCGGGTTTCAGCTCGAGGCAGGCCACCGGCACCTCGCCCCATTTCTCGTCCGCAACGGCGACCACGGCGGCGAGCAGCACGGCCGGGTGCTGGTGCAGGACGCTCTCGACTTCGAGCGAGGAGATGTTCTCGCCACCCGAGATGATCACGTCCTTGGCCCGGTCTTTGATCTGGATGAAGCCGTCGCCGTGCCGAACGGCGAGGTCGCCCGTGGCGAGCCGGCCATGGCGGAACGCCTCCTCCGTGGCCGCGGCGTTCTTCAGATAGCCAGCCATGAGCGTGTTGGAGCGGATGACGATCTCGCCCATGGCAACGCCATCCATCGGCACCGGCTCGCCTTCCGCATCGACGACGGCGACCTCGGCGGCGAGCGGGTGGCGCACGCCCTGGCGGGCCAGCAGCCGCGCCTTCTCCGCCGCCTCCGGCTCCCCCCAGTCGGCGCGCTCGGCGCAGCCCGTGACCGGGCCATAGGATTCCGTCAGGCCATAGAGATGGATCAGCTCGATGCCCATGGCGTCGAGACCCTGGATCAATGCCGTCGTGGGCGCCGCACCACCGGTTGCAACCCGCACGCGCCGGGCCAGCTTCCCGCCCGGCTCCCCGCCCTGGTGCAGGAGGTTGTAGAGGACGACGGGCGCGCAGGCGAAATGGGTGACGGCCTCCTCCCGCATCGCCGCCACGATGGCGGCGGGGTCCGGGCGGTCGAGGCAGACATGGGTGCCGCCCACGGCGGTTACCGCCCAGGGATGGCACCAGCCATTGCAGTGGAACATGGGCAGCGTCCAGAGGTAGACGCTCCGCTCGTCGAAACCCAGGGCCATGACATTGCCGAGCGCGTTCAGGTAGGCGCCGCGGTGGTGGTAGACCGCACCCTTGGGGCTGCCGGTGGTGCCCGAGGTGTAGTTGAGGCTGATCGGCTGCCACTCGTCGACGACGGCGTCGAGGGTGACCGGCAGGGGTCCCTGGCCCTGCGTGAAGGCGGCCAGCGACGCCTCGTCCAGCGTCACGAGCCGCGTCTTCAGCCCGCCCGCCTCGAGGGCGGTGCTGGCGAGCGGCGCCCGCTCGGCATCGGCGAGCACCAGCCGGGCCTCGGCATGGGCCAGGATATGGGCCACGGTCGCCGGATCGAGGCGGGTGTTGATGGCATTCAGCACCGCACCCACGAGCGGCACGGCGAAATGCAGGGCGAGGAGCTCCGGCGTGTTGCCGGCGATCACCGAGACGACATCGCCCTGGCCGATGCCCGATTGGCGCAGGCCGGCCGCCAGCCGGCCGACGAGTGCGCCGAGCTCGAGATAGGAGAGCCGCCGCGCACCGGCGACGACAACGGTCTTCGCCGGGAAAACCTCAATCGAGCGGCGCAGGAAGTCGAGCGGGGTGAGCGGGACGAAATTGGCGGGCCGCGGGGCGAGGTGGCCGTCCGCACGCATCGTCTCAGCTCCCCGGGCCGCCAGTGTTCGCCCGGGTCTTGGCCCGCCTGAATTCCGCCCGGGCAACCGTGCGCAGATGCACCTCGTCGGGGCCGTCGATGAAGCGGAGTGCGCGGCCCCAGGTCCAGAGATAGGCGAGCGGCGTGTCGTCGGTGAGGCCCATGGCGCCGAAGACCTGGATGGCGCGATCCAGGACCTCGGTCTGCAGCCGCGAGACGACGAGCTTGATGGCCGAGACCTCGGCGCGTGCCGCCTTGTTGCCCTCGCGGTCCATGAGCCAGGCGGTCCTGAGCACGTAGAGCCGCGCCTGGTCGATCTGCATGCGGGAGAGCGCGATCCAGTCCTGGATGTTGGCGAAGTCGGCGAGCTTTCGACCGAAGGCCTCGCGCGCCATGGCGCGTTCGGTCATGAGCTCGAGCGCCAGCTCGCACTGACCGATCGAGCGCATGCAGTGATGCACGCGGCCGGGGCCGAGCCGGGCCTGGGCGAGTGCAAAGCCCCTGCCCTCCTCGCCGAGCCGGTTGGCGACCGGGACGCGGACGCCAGCGAAGGCCAGCTCGCAATGCCCCTCGGGTGCCAGATGCCCCATGATCGGCAGGTTGCGGACGATTTCCACGCCCGGCGTTTCGAGCGGCACCACGACCATGGAGTGGCGGGCATGCGGCTCGGCATCGGGCCGCTCGTCGGTGAGCCCCATGACGATGGCAAAGCGGCAGGCGGGGTGCAGCGCGCCTGTGGTGAACCACTTGCGGCCATCGATCACGTAGTCGTCGCCGTCCCGGCGGATCGTGGTCCGAAGGTTGGTCGGATCCGACGAGGCGACGCCGGGCTCGGTGATGGCGACGCAGGAGCGGATGGCGCCCTCCAGCAGCGGCACGAGCCAGCGCTCGCGTTGCTCCGGTGTGGCGAAGAGGTGCAGGAGCTCCATGTTGCCGGTGTCGGGGGCGCTGCAGTTGAAGATTTCGGCCGACCACGGCACGCGGCCCATGATCTCGGCGAGTGGCGCATAGGCGAGATTGCTCAGCCGCGTGCCGGGCTCGTCGTCCCGAAGCGCCGGCAGGAAGAGGTTCCACAAGCCCGCGTCTCGGGCCCGGGCCTTGAGCGGCTCGAGGATCTCGACGGCATGGCGGCGCTCGGTGGCCGCCGCACGGAAAGCCGGGTCGGCCGGCAGGACATGCTCCGCCATGAAGGCCCGAAGCCGGTCCTGCAGCTCCTGGACCTCGGCGGCATAGGCGAATTCCATCGACCCCTCCTCCCGGTCAGACGTGGGCGACGCCGTCGATCACCTCGACGGCGCGGCGGGCGAAGCGGGCCGAGAGCCGGCCGACCTCGGCGGCATTGTCGGCGGCGGCATTGCCGGCCCGGGCCCGGGCCGCAATGCCCTCGAAGATGACGGCGAAGCGAAAGAGCGCCATGGCGTGATGGAAGGGCTCGAGCCGGAGCCCGTGGCTGGCCACCGCCCCGTAGGCGTCGAGGAACGCGCTTTCCTCGGGGATGTCGAGCGCAGCACGGTCGAGGCCGACGAGCCCGCCGAACTCGGCCGGGGTCGAATGCCAGGCCATGGCGGCATGGGCGAGGTCGGCGAGCGGATGACCAAGGGTCGAGAGCTCCCAGTCCAGGATGCCGACGACGCGGGGCTCGGTCGGGTGCAGCATGAGATTGCCGAGGCGGAAATCGCCATGGACGATGGCGGCCGCATCGTCCGCCGGGACATGGGCCGGCAGCCAGTCGATCAGCCGCTCGATGTCTGCCAGCTCGCGGGTCTTCGAAAGCTCCCACTGACGCGTCCAGCGGGCGATCTGGCGGCTGAAATAGCCACCCGGCCGTCCGAAATCGCCGAGCCCCAGGGCAGCGAAGTCGACCGCGTGCAGGAGGGCCAGCGTCTCCGCCATGGAAAGATAGACGGCGCGGCGCTCAGCCGGCGCGAAACCGGGCAGCGCGTTGTCGTGGACGACCCGGCCGTCGAGCCGCTCCATGAGGTAGAAGGGCGTGCCGACGATCTCCTCGTCGTCCGTGTAGAGGATCGTTCTCGGCACCGGCACGGCGGTCTCGCCGAGTGCGGTGAGCACGCGGTACTCGCGGTCGACGGCATGGGCCGAGGGCAGGACCGGGCCATCCGGCTTCTTGCGCAGCACCAGCCGACGGTCCGGATAGGTCACGAAGAAGGTCGGGTTGGACTGGCCGCCGGCAATGCGCTCGATGAGCATCTCGCCGCCGAGGCCGGGCAGGCGGCCCCGCAGGAAGCGATCGAGGCGGCCGCGGTCGAAGGCCGGCGCCGGCGGTGGCGCGGCGTCACTCATGTCGCCTTCCCTGCCGAGCGGGCCGCCGCCTCGGCCAGGTCGAGGCGGTAGAGGAGGAGGCCGCTCGTGACGATGACGGCGGCACCGATCACGGTGGTCGCACTCGGCAGGTCGGCGAAGACGAGCCAGCTCGCGATCATCGCCCAGAGCAGCTGCACATAGGTGAAGGGCGCCATCTTCGAGGCCTCGGCACGCTGCAGCGCCATGATGACGAGGAGATGGCCCGCGGCGCCGAGCGAGCCGATGGCGATGAAGAGCAGCCACTGGGTGGCGGTCGGCGCCTGCCAGTAGAAGGGGACGACGAGGCTGAGCACGACGATGCCGACGAGCCCGCCATAAAGCAGCGAGACGATGGGCTGGGCCTCGCGCACGATCCGGGTGGTGATCTGGTAGAGGGCGTAGAAGAGGGCGCAGGCGAGCGCCGCGGCGGCCCCGAGCCCGAAGGTCCCCCCCTGCGGCTGGACGATGATCAGCGCACCGCTGAAGCCGAGCCCGATCAGGAGCCAGCGCCAGGCGACGACCCGCTCGCGCAGCACCAGCACGGCGAGCCCGGCGACGAAGATGGGGGCGAGGAAGATGATCGAGGCCACCTCGGCGAGCGGCAGGAGCGCCAGGGCGATGAAGTTGGCGATGGTCGCCATCAGGAGCAGCACCGAGCGGCCGATCTGGAAGGGAATCCGGTCGGCGCGGAGCACGCCGAAGAGGCTCTTCGGGAAGACCACCACGACGAACCCGACATGGAAGAAATAGCGTGCCCAGGTGAGCATCACCGGGTTGAACTCGGTCGTCAGGAACTTGACCAGCGTGTTCATGATGACGAAGAGCACGCCACCGGCGATGACCAGGCCAAGGGCGATGAGGACCTGTCGCTGCTCCGGATCCACGATGCCGTCAGGCCGCCACCAGGCCGTGCTCGACCGCGAGCCGCTTCAGCATGGTTATGCCGGGATCGAGCACCTCCTCGGCACTTCTCGCGACGGGGCGCCAGACGGAGAGCGCCTTGGCGAGGGCCGGCGGCATGTTGATGAAGGCCTCGCCGACGAGGTCGCCCTCAAAGCCGATCTCGGCCAGGGCCGCCATGGTGGCGGCGAAGTCCACCGTGCCGGTGCCGGGCACGCCCCGGTCGCTCTCGGAGAGATGGATGTACTTGAGGTGGCGGCCGGCCTTCAGGATGCCGCTCCGAAAGCCCTTCTCCTCGATGTTCATGTGGTAGGTGTCGAGATGGATCATCAGGGCCGGCTCGCCGATCCGCTCGATCAGCGCCACTGCCTGGTCCGCCGTGTTGAGCAGGTGCGTCTCGTAGCGATTGCAGGGCTCGAGGCCGAGGGTCATGCCGAGCTCGCCGGCCCGCTTCGCCACCGGCCCGAGCGCCTTGGCGATATTGGCATACTCGGCCTCGGTCGGCGGCACGCCCGTGGTGTAGCCGAGGGTCGAGAAGGTGACGCCGGAGAGCGTGTTGGAGCCGAGCCCGTGCGCCGCCTCGAGTGCCGTCATGAGGAACGCGGTCGCCTTCTCGGGATGCAGCGGCGCGCAGACCTCGAACGGCAGACCGAGCGAGCAGGTGGGCGCGATGCCGTGCTTCTCGAAGAGTGCCCGGCTGTGCGGCACGTCGACGGCAGCAGGCTCGAGCAACGCGATCTCGATCACGTCGAGGCCCTGGCTGGCGGCCAGCGGCACGACCTGCTCCGCCGCCGCCCTGGTCCAGGCCGCCGTCCAGAGGCTGCTGTGCATGCCGAATCGAACCATTGCGTCTCTCCCCGGACGACTGTTCATTGCCCGGCGGAACCTAGCAGGCTGTTGAAGAAGTCGCGATGGCCGCGATGCGTTCAGGATGATCGGAAGCGAGGAGGCGTGAGGGCCAGCGATGCAGCGCGCATCGCGCCCGAGCGCCGACGAAGCTCGCCGGTCATCCTGAACGCATCCCCTTGGGACGGGCCGCTTTTCGCCGCTGCGTGCGTTGCTCGACGCGTGACGATGCTATGGCAGCAATGGCCAAGAGGCCATTGCTCCGATCTCCGGAGGAGACGCGGCCAGAAGGCCGCGGAGGCGGCCGCGTCGAGCGTCTTCCCAGCGACGAAAATCGATCCCGTCGCGGCCGTCGGGACTTCTTCAACAGCCTGCTAGAAGTGTTCCGCGACCCGCGAAAGGGGGAGGACGGTGATGATCACGACCGATTACGTGCGCACCATGACCCGCTACAATGCCTGGCAGAACGGGCTGATCTACGGTGCGGCCGACTCGCTCGGCGAGACCGAGCGGCGAGCCGAACGTGGCGCGTTCTTCGGCTCGATCCACCAGACCCTCTGCCATCTCCTCTGGGGCGACCAGATCTGGCTGCACCGCTTCGCCGGCACGCCGCCGCCAGCCGTGCCGGACATACCCGGCTCCGTGGCCCTCTGCGCCACCTGGGAGGAGCTGCGGGCCGAACGCCGGCGCTTCGACGGTGTCATCCGGGAATGGGCGGCGAGCCTCGATCCGGGCTGGCTCGACGGCGAGCTCTCCTGGTACTCGGGGGCGGCTGGCCGCGAGCTGACACGCCCGAATGCCCTGCTGGTGACCCATCTTTTCAACCACCAGACGCACCATCGCGGGCAGGTGCACGCCATGCTGACCGCGGCAGGGGCGAAGACCGGCCCGACCGATCTGCCCTTCATGCCGGATGAGGCCTGAGCCGCACCGGCGATCCGCCCGGGCGCTGTGGGCCGAACGGGCTCAGTCGACGACGGCGAGTTCCCTGCTCTCCTGCCCGGCCGCCGGGCTGGCGGGGCCTGCCGCAGGCGCCGTTCGGTCTGGCGCCGCGGCACTGGCGACGGCGAACCGGGCGCCGCCCTTGTCGTGCCATTCGGCCAGCGCCGCCGGCGACATCGGCCGACCGGTAAGGTAGCCCTGCACCGTATCGCAACCGAGGCTCCGTAGGCGGCGAAGGTCGACCACGCTCTCAACGCCTTCGGCCACGGTCCTGAGATCGAGCCGCCGCGCCAGCTCGACGATACTGGCGACCACATCGTCGCCACTCCGGTCGCCCGGCACGGCGCGAACGAGGGAACGATCGAGCTTCAGCCCGCTGAGCGGCAGCTCGCGCAGCAGGCTGAACGACGAGTAGCCCGTGCCGAAATCGTCGAGCATGACCTCGAAGCCGCTGTCCCGCAGCTGCCGGAGCAGCGCCACCGCGAACGTCGGGTCCTGCATGACGGCCGTCTCGGTGACCTCGAACGCGATCGTCGCCGGCCGTGCCCCGAGGCTGACGGCGTGCTCGACCAGCGAACGCCCGCCGTCGGCAGCACCCAGCGAGCGGCCCGAGAGATTGATCGCCACGGGAACGACGAGGCCGCCCGCCGCCAGCGCCGCCTGGTCCTGCATCACCTGGGCCACGACGATCCGGGTCAGGTCGTCGATCAGGCCGGCCTCCTCGGCGATCGGGATGAACTCCACCGGCGAAACGGGGCCGAACGCGCGATCGCTCCAGCGGACCAGCGATTCGAGGCCGCCCAGGGCAAGCGAGCCGGCATGGACCTTGGGCTGGTAGACGACCGAGAACGCCCGCTCGCCAATGGCTGCGCGCAGGGCCGTGAGCAGGCTCCGCCGCCGTTGCAGGCGGCGATCGAGCGAGGGGTCGTAGCGGGCGACATGCACGTGCCCAGCCTCGGCATGGCGGGCGGCGACGGCCGCACAGCGGACCAGGTTGCGCGCGTCCGCCGCATGGTCCGGATAGCGGGCCGCACCCAGCCTGAGCTCGACGCCGAGGCTCTGGCCGCCGACCCTGCAAGGCTCGCTGCAGGCTTCGACCAGCCGTGCGAGGAAGGCGACGTCGCCGCACGCCCGATCCGGCACCTCGATCGCGAACTCGAACGGGCCGGTTCGCGCCACGGCCGCACTGTCCCCGGCCAGCTGACGCAGCCGGTCGCCGAGACACAGCACGACCTCGTCCGCCAGGGTCACGCTGTCGATTTCGGCCAGACCATCCATCGTGACGACCACGCAGTCGACCCGAGCGTTCGCGAGGCGCGCCGCGGTGATGCTGGCGTCGAGTCGGCGCTCGAACAGCGCCCTGTTGGGCAGACCCGTTGGCTGGTCGTGGTGGCGGAGATGGTCGAGTGCCGCAGCCGTCGCCCGCAGTTCGGAAACATCGCGCAGGACGAGGATGCCGACGACGCTGCCGATCCGCGCGTCGAGGAACGTCGACAGCACCACCTCCAGCGTCTGCTGGCCAGGCCCGGGCCGCGCCAGCGTGACCATGCCGCGATAGTCCCGCGAGTTGCGGCAGGACGCGATGAGCCGGCCGGCGATCGTCGGCAGCAGCGCGCCGAGCTCGCGGCCGACAATCTCCGCCGGTGCCGCGCCAAAGATCGCGGCCGCAGCCGGGTTGGCCGAGAGGACGCGCCCCGCCGCCGAGCAGGTCAGGATGCCGTCGAAGCTGTTGGCGACGATCCCCTCGACCAGCCGATGGCGCCGCTCGGCCCGGCGCGCCGCCACCTGCCGGCGCAAATGGAGCAGTGCCAAATGGCGTTGCGATAAGGCGGCATTCACGGCAACCGAGCTGATCAGCACGGCGTCGAGCTCGAAGGTCCAGCCTGCCAGGATCTGGCCGGCGGTGGCGGCGGCCACCGCGAGGAGTGCTGCACCGGTCGTCAGCAGGGCAGCACGCCGCCATCGCATCCGCTCCAGGCGCCGGCCGAGCACGAGTGCCAGCAGGGCGAGGGCGACCCCAAGCGGCCGGGCATCGAGCACGAGCAGCGGCCGGTCGAGCAGCAGCGTTTCGGCCGCCAAAGCGTGGAACATGACGCCGGGCAGGGCCCGATAGCGCGGCGTGGCGACGAAATCGCCGAGCGACACGTCGATGGCGCCGATCAGGACGATGCGCCCGCGAAACCATGCCGGGTCGAACCGGCCTTCGAGGACATCGACGAAACCGACATAGGGGATGGTCTCGACATCAATGGAGAAATCGACGGCAATCCGTCCGGGATGGAGCTCCTCCTGCGTCGAGGTGCTATCGTCACCGGTGGCCCAGACCGCCAGCGCCGGGTGCTGCACGCCACCAAGCGATTCGCCCAGCGGATAATGGCGAACCAGCCCGTCGACATCCGGTGTCACGTTCACATTGCTCAGCGCCGCAAGCGATGCGAACTGCGGATGCGGGCCGGTCTCGACGACCTGCAGCGAGCCATCGGCGTCGGGTTGCGACTGGCGGAAGAACGGCAGGGAGACCCGTGCAGGCCCCGCCCGGGCCAGCGCCAGCCGCAGCGCACCGTCGTCGACCTCGTTCGAGCTGGAGCTGAAGTCGATATCGATCGCGATCCGCCGGGCATCGGCCTCGAGCAGCCGGTCGATCAGGCCCGCATGATACCGCCGTGGCCATGGCCATTGACGCAGGGCCTCGATGCTCTGCGCGTCGATGCCGACGACCACGACCTCGCCGCTCGCCTCGCGACTGACCAGGGTGCTGCGCAGGTCGATGATGTCGAGATCGACCCGATCCAGCACGCCGCTGAACGTGCCCGCCAGAATGGCACCGGCGGCGAGGATCCAGCGCCACCGGGCCCTGTGCTTCCTCAGGACGGATCGCATGGCGAAGCGCTGCGGCGAGCCGGAGCGGCGTCGGCCGCCTCAGTCGCCGCCGCCGAGGCCACCGAGGGCCCCGCCCAGACCGCCACCAAGTCCTTCGCCGAGACCGCCAAGGCCGCCGCCCAGCCCCTCGCCGAGGCCGCCCAGGCCGCCGCCCAAACCCTCGCCAAGGCCACCGAGGCCGCCGCCCAGACCCTCGCCCAGGCCGCCGAGGCTGCCGTCCAGACTGCCGCCGCCACTGCCGTAGCCGCCACCGCTGCTGTAACCACCGCCGCTGCTGAAGCCGCTGCTGTTGCCGAAGCCGCCGCCATGTCCGCCATTCGCAGACGAGGCAGATCGCCCGGCAGGAGCCAGTGACAGGCCGAGTGAGTGGAGGAGTGGCTTGCTCGTGGGCGCCACCGCGTCGGTGAAGGGCCGCCCCTGGCGCATGGCATCGCCGGATGGCGAGGCGACCGGCTCGAAGACGGCTTCCGGTGCGGCGGAGCGCGAGGTCAGGGAGCCCGTGCCGGTATCGAGGCGCGCGGCCTCGCCGGCCCTCAGATCGGTGCTCTGCCCGGTCTCGTAGCTGTCGACCTGAACCACGCCGTGGGTCACCTCGACCGAGACGGTGCCGCTTTGGACGTCGACCGCGAACTCGGTGCCTTTCACGGTGATCGCCAGATAGGGCGTTTCCACCTGGAACCGCCCCTTCGGCCGGCTCTCCACCTCGTAGCGCATGCGGCCTTCGCTCTGGATCAGGCCGGCCGCACCTGCAGTGGCGTCGGGAACGGCGAACCTGCTCCCGGCCTCCGCCGTCACGACATCGCCGGCGCTCGCCAGCTGCAGGCGGCTTGCCGGAGCGACCTCGACCTCCGCACCCGGCGCCAGGAGTGCTGCGACCAGCGGCTGCCACGCCGCGTCCGGCGACGTTCGAACCGACGCGGTGCCGGTGACGTCGGCGACGCGCCAGACCGGTGCGGGATCCACAGCAGTCCGGTCGGTGCAGGCCGCGATCAGGACCATGCACGCAACCGCGATGGGAAATCCGGAGCGCAGGACGGAACGGAGCATGAGCAATCCAGACGAGCTCGTACAGGAAGCGTCCCGATTGCCATGAACTGATGAAGAATTCGCGAACCCGCAGCCGCAGGAGCGACTCGTTCAGCAATGCGCTGCAGCGGAGGGCATGGTTCCGGTCGGCGGAGCCCTTCGCTCCGGCCGGCCCCCTATCAGCTCGCGAGGTCGTCGATCAGGGGGCTCGGCTTCGCCAGCTTCTCGAGGGCGCCCCGGTCATGGAGGAGGACCTTCGGGCCCTGCACCTCGACGCCGCAGGCGCCGAGCGTGGCGAAGGCGCGGGACAGGTTCTCCGGCGTCATGCCGAGCCGGGCCGCGAGCGTGCGCTTCTCGACCGGGATCAGGACACCACCTTCGCGCTCGTGGCGCAGGAGCCAATTGGCGAGGCGCTCGGCGCCGTTGCGCAGCTTCTGGCTCTTCAGCTCCATGATCGTGTTGCGATAGGCAAGGGCGAGCTCCCGGGTGACAGCCGTCATGAAGGCCGCGTCGGCGCGCATGGTGTCGCGGACCGCGGCCGCCGGGATCATCAGGATGCGGGACTTCTCGAGCGTGCGGGCGCCCTGCAGGTAGACCTGGTCGGTGAGCACCGCGGCGAGGATGAACGTGCCGAAGGGCCTGACGAAACCGAGCGTGGTCTCGCGGCCGGCATGGGACGTCACCAGCTCGACCATGCCTTCGACGACGACGTGGAGGAAGTCGGCGGGGTCGTCCTCGTGGATCAGCACCAGCCCGGGCGGGAAGCGCTGCAGAAAGCCGCGCTGCAGCAATGTCGAGAAATGGGGGTCGGCGCAGTCGCGGAACAGCGGCAGGGCACGGATCTCGTCTGCTTCCTCGGGCCGCATGCTTCCCCCTCGCTGGCAGCGTCAGCTTATCGGCAGCGTGCCGGCGCGGCAACGATTGATAAAGAGCAAGCGGCCCAGCGATCTTTAATAATCATTTGTCGCAATTCAAACATTCGGCGGGACATCGAAGTCGTACCCATGAAATATTTCTGCATCCGACCCGCAGACCTTTGATCTGAATCAACGAACCCGGGCAGCTCGGGCAGGCAAATGCGCCGGCCGGCAACCTGCCGGCACATAAACCAACGACGCTGAAGGCGGCACGATGCAGCAATCAGAGGGCGCCACGCGCGGCAACCAGAACCGCGCCTTGACGATGAGCACCGTCGCGTTCACGGCCTGCTTCGCCGTCTGGACGATCTTCTCGATCATCGGCATCCAGATCAAGGCGGAGCTCGGCCTCAGCGAGACCCAGTTCGGCCTCCTGGTCGGCCTGCCGATCCTCACGGGCGCCCTCAGCCGCATCTTCCTCGGCATCTGGACCGACCAGTATGGCGGGCGCATCGTCTATGTTGCCGTCATGGTGCTGGCGGCCATCGCGACCCTCCTGCTGACCTGGGCCGACACCTATCTGACGACGCTCTTGGCAGCCCTCGGTGTCGGCCTCGCCGGCGGCTCGTTCGCGGTCGGCATCGCCTATGTGGCGCGCTGGTATCCGGCGGAGAAGCAGGGCACCGCCCTCGGCATCTTCGGCGTCGGCGATGTCGGCGCCGCGGTGACCAAGTTCGCGGCACCCTTCGTGCTCGTCGCCTATGGCTGGCAGACGGTGGCCAATGTCTGGGCCATCGGTCTCCTCATCATGGCGGCCGTCTTCTGGTTCACCACGACCGACGACCCGGTGCTGGTCGAGAGGCGCCGGCGGAACGAGAAGCCGCGCGGCACCCTGCTCGAGCTGTCGCCGCTCGCGAAGCTGCAGGTCTGGCGCTTCGCGCTCTACTACTTCTTCGTCTTCGGCGGCTTCGTGGCGCTCGCCCTCTGGTTGCCGCACTACCTGATCGACGTCTACGGGCTCAGCATCGAATCGGCGGGCATGATCGCCGTCTTCTATTCGATCCCGGCCTCCCTCTTCCGCGCCTATGGCGGACACCTCTCCGACCGCTACGGCGCCCGGTCCGTCATGTACTGGACCTTCGGCGTCGCCCTGCTCTGCCTCTTCATGCTCTCCTACCCGCCGACCGACTACGTCATCCGCGGCATCGAGGGGCCGATCCACTTCTCGACCGAGATGGGCCTCGTCCCCTTCATCGTCGTGATCTTCGTCCTCGGCTTCTTCATGAGCCTCGGCAAGGCGGCGGTCTACAAGCACATCCCGGTCTACTACCCCGGCCATATCGGTGCGGTGGGCGGCCTCGTCGGCATGATCGGCGGGCTCGGCGGCTTCATCCTGCCGCTCGCCTTCGGCGTCATGAACGACCTGACGGGCATCTGGACCAGCTGCTTCGTCCTCCTCTTCGCCATCGTCGGCGTCTCGCTCCTCTGGATGCACTTCGCCATCCGCCGGATGGAGCAGGAGGCCGTGGGCAAGGCGCTCGGCACCCTGCCGCAGCTGCCCGAGTTCCAGGAGCTCCACGATCCGGCGAAGCACGTGGAAGGCCGGGCCGTCCTCACCGACTGGCGGCCCGAGGATGCCGGGTTCTGGGCCGAGCACGGCAAGAGCATCGCCAACCGCAATCTGTGGATCTCGATTCCCTGCCTGCTCCTCGCCTTCGCGGTCTGGATGGTCTGGAGCGTGGTCGTCGCCAAGCTGCCGGCCGTGGGCTTCGAGTTCACCACGGGCCAGCTCTTCTGGCTCGCGGCGCTGCCGGGTCTCTCCGGTGCGACCTTGCGGATCTTCTACTCCTTCATGGTGCCGATCTTCGGCGGGCGGATGTGGACCACGCTGACCACGGCGACCCTCCTGATCCCGGCCTTCGGCATCGGCTACGCCGTGCAGGATCCCGAGACCCCGTATCTGATCTTCCTCGTGCTGGCGCTGCTCTGCGGCCTCGGCGGCGGCAACTTCGCCTCGTCGATGGCCAATATCAGCTTCTTCTTCCCCAAGCGGGAGAAGGGCAATGCCCTGGCCCTGAATGCCGGGCTCGGCAATCTCGGCGTCAGCGTCATGCAGTTCCTCGTCCCCATCGTGATCACCGCCGGCGTCTTCGGCGGCCTCGGCGGCGAGCCGCAGGCGATCTCCGAGACCGAGCGCCTCTGGCTGCAGAACGCGGGCTTCGTCTGGGTGCCGTTCCTGATTGTCGCGACCCTCGCGGCCTGGTTCGGCATGAACGACATCGCCGCGGCCAGGGCCTCCTTCGCCGAGCAGTCGGTGATCTTCAGCCGCAAGCACAACTGGATCATGTGCTGGCTCTACACCGGGACGTTCGGCTCGTTCATCGGCTACTCGGCGGGCTTCCCGCTGCTGATGAAGACGCAGTTCCCGGCGGTCGACGCCCTGCAGCTCGCCTTTCTCGGCCCGCTCGTGGGTGCCGTGTCTCGCGCCATGACCGGCTGGATCAGCGACAAGTACGGCGGCGGGCGGGTCACCTTCTGGACCTTCATCGGCATGATCGGTGCGGTCCTGGGCGTCCTCTTCTTCCTCGGCATCAAGGACCAGCCCTTCGCCTTCTACGGCTTCTTTTTGATGTTCATGCTGCTCTTCCTCGGCACCGGGATCGGCAACGCGTCGACCTTCCAGATGATCCCGCCGACGATGCGCAAGGAGATGGACCGGCTGATGCCCTCGGCCGATGCCACCGCCCGGCAGCGCCAGGCGGAGAAGGAGTCGGCGGCGATCATCGGCTTCACCTCGGCGATCGCGGCCTATGGCGCCTTCTTCATCCCGAAGAGCTACGGCACGTCGATCGCCATGTCGGGCGGGCCGGAGCTCGCCCTCTGGGGCTTCCTCGCCTTCTACGTCACCTGCGTCCTCGTCACCTGGTTCGTCTACACGCGGCCGGGCGGTCACCTCCACGACATCGAGCGCAGCCGGCGGGCAACGCCCGCGAGCGCCGTGCCAGCCAGCTGAGCGGGAGAGAACGATGAGCCAATTCCTCGATCGCCTGACCTTCCTCGACCGGAAGATCGACACCTTCGCCGATGGGCACGGCATGACCACATCCGAGGACCGGAGCTGGGAGGAGGCCTATCGCAAGCGCTGGCAGCACGACAAGATCGTGCGCTCGACGCACGGCGTGAACTGCACCGGCTCCTGCTCCTGGAAGATCTACGTCAAGGGCGGGATCGTCACCTGGGAGACCCAGCAGACCGACTATCCGAGAACCCGCCCCGACCTCCCCAACCACGAGCCGCGCGGCTGCTCGCGGGGGGCCAGCTACTCCTGGTACATGTACTCGGGCGCCAGGCTCAAATACCCGCTGATCCGCTCGCGCCTGCTGAAGAAATGGCGGGCGGCGCGCCAGACCCTCTCGCCGGTCGCCGCCTGGGCCTCGATCGTCGAGGACCCGGCGAAGCGCGCCGACTACATCAAGGTCCGCGGCCATGGCGGCATGGTGCGGATCGGCTGGGACGAGGCGACCGAGATCATCGCCTCGGCCAATGCCTACACCGCAAAGAAGCACGGCCCCGACCGGATCGCCGGGTTCTCGCCCATCCCGGCCATGTCGATGATCTCCTACGCCGCCGGCACGCGCTACCTGTCGCTGCTCGGCGGGGTCTGCATGTCGTTCTACGACTGGTATTGCGACCTGCCGCCGGCGAGCCCACAGACCTGGGGCGAGCAGACCGACGTGCCGGAAAGTGCCGACTGGTACAATGCCGGGTTCCTGATGATCTGGGGCTCGAACGTGCCGCAGACCCGGACCCCGGACGCCCATTTCTACACCGAGGTGCGCTACAAGGGGACCAAGTCGGTCGTCGTCTCGCCCGACTATGCCGAGGCCACCAAGTTCGCGGATCTCTGGCTGGCGCCCAAGCAGGGCACCGACGCGGCCCTCGCTTTGGCCATCGGCCACGTGATCCTGCGCGAGTACCATCTCGACCGGCAGGCCGCCTATTTCGAGGACTACGCGCGCAAGTACTCGGACATGCCGATGCTGGTGAAGCTGGTCGAGCAGGACGGCAGGCTCGTGCCGGAACGCCAGCTCCGTGCGGCCGACTTCGCCGGTGCCCTCGGCGAGACCAGCAATCCCGAGTGGAAGACCGTGGCGATCGAGGAGACGACCGGCGAGGTGGTCGTG
>JAUIID010000289.1 GCA_030431615.1 Alphaproteobacteria bacterium | reverse complement strand
CGGGCCCACCGCGCTCGGCAACCGGGGCCGGATCTTCGATCTGATCGTCGTCGGGCGCCCGCTCTCCGACCAGGTGACGCCGAGCATCGCAGCACTGGAGGCGGCTCTCTTCGACAGCGGCCGGCTCCTGCTGGTGGCACCACCGACGGCGCCGGCCGGCTTCGGCAAGCATGTTGTCATTGCCTGGAACGGCAGCACGGAGACCGCCCGGACGATCGGGCTTTCCGAGCAGTTCCTCGTGGATGCCGAGCGGGTCACCGTCGTCACCGTCGAGAAGGGCAGCGTGCCGGGGCCGAGCGGTGCCGAGCTCACCCGCAATCTCCAGCGGCGCGGCATTCCGGCCGAGTTTCGCGACGTGCAGCCGGGTGACCGGGCCGTCGGCAAGGCGATGCTCGACGAAGCGGCGGCGGTGGGCGGGGACCTGCTCATCAAGGGCGCCTATACGCAGAGCCGCCTGCGCCAGATGATCTTCGGCGGGGCCACCAGCCATATTCTCGCCGAGTCGACCCTGCCGGTGCTGATGGCCAACTGAGCTTCCGCTCGGACCGGTCTGTCGCCTTGGTGCGCCCCGACCACACGGCCGGGGCCGACACCAATTGCGCATCGGGGTATGACTTCGCGGTGCCGATGCTGCTCGATTGAAGCGGCGGTCACGAAGCGTTATCGATCTTTCCAGTAGAATGTGCGGGGTGGCGACCGCCCCCGGGGGAACGTCCATGCATGCGCTTGTCCGGCTTCGAGCGATCGTCCTTTCGAGCTCGGCGATGCTGATGCTCGCCGCGCTGCCGGCGTCCGGCCTGCTGGCGCAGGAGGCCAAGGTTGCGGGCGACGCGCCGGCACGCGTCTCGGCCACCGAGCTGCAGGCGGCCATCGAGGCCATTCGCCGCCAGGTGGCGGAGCAGAAGGCCGAGCGCCAGGACGCGGGCGGCGAGCTGGCGGCGGAGCTGCAGGCCGCGCGCGACGCCATCGCCGAGCTGACGCTCAGCGCCAGCCGCCTGCGGGACGAACGGGATGTCCTGATCACCGAGCTGGAGGCGCAGCGCGAAACGGTGCGCGGCCTCCAGGCGAGCGTTGCGGCGGCCGAGCGGCGCGAGGTCGAGGCGCGCGGGGCGCTGGCGGACGCCCTCGAGCAGGCGAAGACGGCGAGCGCCGAGATCGAGGTGGCGGCGCAGCAGGCGAGCCAGGACGCCGAGCGGATCGCCACACTCGAGGCGGAGCTGGCGACGGCGGTCGCGGCGCAGACCACGGCGGCGGCGGATCTGCAGAAGGCGCGGGCGGCCCTGGACGAGCAGGGCAAGGCCCATGCGGCGAAGGTGGCCGAGCTCGAGGCGAGCCTGACGGCAGCCGGCGACACCGCCCGCGAGCTGCAGGCGAGACTCGACGAGGAGGGCCGGCTGCTCGCCGCGGCGACCGAGGCGCGCGACGCCGCGGCAAAGCGGGCAGCCGCCGCCGAGCAGTCGCTCGTCGCGGCGAACGAGGCCGCTGCCGGGCTCGAGCAGGAGCTGGTCGCACTCCGCGAGGTGGCGAGCGATTCGGTCACCGAGGTCCAGGCCATCGGCGAGCAGCTGCTGGCGTCGTTGAAGCAGAACGACGAGCTGGGTGCTGCCCTCGAGCAGGCGCGCGCCAGTCGGACGGCATTGGAGAACGAGCTCGCGGCCATGCGGCAGGACATCCAGATCTACGTTTCGGAGCTGGCGGCGATGCGCAACAGCGGCGGAGAGGCACCGGTTGCCCTCGTTGCCAGCGACGCCATCGTCGAGACGCTCGATGCGGAGCTGGCGGCGGCGCGCGAGCAGATGCGGGCCCTGAACGAGGAGCTCATCGCCCGGGACAAGCAGCTCGTCGCCCAGGGCGAGGCCGGCGATGCCGACGCGCTGGCCCAGCGTCTCGGTCTGCTCGAGCGGGAGCTGGCGGCTGCCAATGCCGAGAACGCCCTCCTGGCGGACGAGCTGGCGGCGCTGCGTGACGCGGAAGAGCTGGCGACGCCCGAGCTCCTGGTGGCCTCGGCCGCCAACGGGACGGCCGAGAGCTTTCTCGGCCAGCTCAACGCGCTCGATACGGGCGATGGCTGGTGGATGACCGTGCCGGACGGCATCGTCTTCGCGCCCGGCAGCGGCAATCTGGCACCGGGTGCGGAGCAGGCGCTCGCCCAGGTCGCGGCCCTGCTCGGCTATTTCGACGGGGCGCCGGTCCGCATCGTCGGCCACACGGACAGCTATGGCGATGCCGAGATCAATCGGGAACTGTCCCTGCTGCGCGCCGATGCGGTCAAGGAAGCCCTGGTAGCCGATTACGGGATCGATGGCAGCCTGGTCGAGACGGAAGGGCTGGGCGAGGACCGGCCGGTCTCGTCGAATGGCACGATCGAGGGGCGCCGGGCCAACCGGCGGGTCGAGATCTACGTCCGGCGACAACCGCTTGACGGATAATTAGCCTAGGTATAAATACCTTGTGAATGCCACCGGCTTCGCGAGGTCCCTGCATGTTCGTCGATCCACAGGCTGCCGCCAGCGCCATGCGGCTGCCCTTCCACGAGGTGGTCGAGCTCGTCGCGGCCGTCGGCGTCGACGAGATCGCGCTGCGTCAGCCCGAGCGGTTGCGCTGGGCCGAGCAGCTGCTTCGTTTGCCCGAGGTCTGGCGCCTGACGCGGGGCCAGGGCGTGCGGGTCGCGGTGCTCGACACGGGCGTCGATCCGGATCACCCGGACCTGCAGGGGGCGATCGAGCAGACGCGCGACTTCACCGGCGAAGGCATCGAGGATCTCAACGGTCACGGCACGCACTGCGCCGGCGTCGTCGCCGCGCGCGCCAACGAGGTCGGCTTCGTCGGCACAGCACCTCTGAGCACGCTGCTCATCGGCAAGGTGCTCGCCAATGGCGGCTCGGGGGCCATCGGCGCCGTGGCGGCCGCCGTGGACTGGGCGGTGGGCGAGGGGGCGGACATCATCTCGATGTCGCTCGGCTCCACCACGGACAGCCCCGACCTCTACCGGGCGGTTCACGCGGCGCTGGCCAAGGGCGTCATCGTCGTCTGCGCCGCCGGCAACACGGGCGAGCTCTTCGCCAACAATATCGGCTTCCCCGGGCGCTACGGCAGCGTCATCACCGTGGCCGCGCACGACCGGTTCGGCCAGCCGAGCGGCTTCTCGTCGCGCGGTGCCTCGATCGACTTCATGGCGCCGGGCAGCGACATCTGGTCGACCTATCGGCAGGGCGGCTACGCCAAGCTCAGCGGCACCTCGATGGCGACGCCCTTCGTCGCCGGTCTCGCCGCCCTGGTGCTGGCGCGGCACCGGGCGGCAGGCAGTCACGCGACGCCGATCCGCAATTGCGAGGACATGCGCGAGCACCTGATCCGCATGGCCGCCCATCCCGGCCATCACGACACCGCCCGGGGCCACGGGCCGCTGCTACCCTTCGCCTATTTTGCGAGGTAGTGCGCCTCGAGCTCGCTGAAGAGCGTGTCGAAGGTGGCGGCCGCCGCCGGGGGATGCGGGATGGCCCTGGCACTGGCGAGGTTGACGGGCTGATCTCCGACGACGATCAGCCCGACCAGCCCGAGCCGGTAGTTGGCCCCGCATTTGTGGCCGTAGATGCCGGGCTCGGTGAAGGTCACGACGAGGTCCGTCCCGACCTGGCCCCACCAGGGATCGGCGGCCGCGGGCTGCATGCCGGGAATGGCGCGGCTGGCATAGGAGCTGCCGGCATTCCGGAAGAGCACCGAGTCACCCGGCTGGATGTAGAGGATCGCCGGCTCGTAATGCGACTGGCCCGTGACCGGATCGATCACGACGTCGACCGTGGCCCATTCCGCCAGCGCTGGCCCGGTGGACCAGAGCGCCGTCAGAACGGCCACCAGCATGGCTAGAACCGCCTTTTGCACCATCGCAAGTCTCGAGCAGGATTGATGGTGGATTATGTGGTTCAACCTTGCCCTGCGCCAGACGCGACGGATCACAGATGCGTGCGGCCGCTCGCCACTCAGAGGCGACCCATCAGCGCCGCCGTGTCAACCATCCGGTTCGAGAAGCCCCACTCGTTGTCATACCAGCTGGCGACCCTGACGAGGGTGCCGTCGACCACCTTGGTCGACTGGAGATCGATCGTCGAGCTGGCCGGCTGGTGGTTGTAGTCGATCGAGACGAGCGGCTCGTCGCTCACCGCCAGCACACCCTTCAGCGGGCCGTCGGCAGCCGCCTTGAAGGCGCCGTTGATCTCGTCGACGGTAGTGGCCCGGCCGGCGTCGAAGGTAAGATCGACGAGGCTGACATTCTGGGTCGGCACGCGGATGGCGACGCCGTCCAGCCTGCCCTTGAGCTCCGGCAGGACCAGGGCCACGGCCTTCGCCGCACCGGTCGAGGTCGGGATCATGGAAACGGTGGCGCCACGCGCCCGACGCAAGTCCTTGTGGAACACGTCGAGCAGGCTCTGGTCGTTGGTGAAGGCGTGGATCGTCGTCATGTGCCCGCGCAGGATGCCGACGGTCTGGTGCAGCACCATGGCGAAGGGTGCCAGGCAATTCGTCGTGCAGGACGCGTTGGAGACGATCTTGTGCTCCGCCTTCAGCTTCTCGTGGTTGACGCCGTAGACGACGGTGATGTCCTCGTCCTTGCCGGGAGCGGAGATCAGCACCTTCTTCGCACCGGCGTCGATATGGCCCTGGGCCTGCTCGCGGGACGTGAAGATGCCGGTGCATTCGAGCACGATGTCGCAGCCGACGTCGCCCCAGGGCAGCTTCTTCATGTCGCGCTCGGCGAAGACCTTGATCGGGCCGGTGCCGACGTCGAGCACGTCGCCCTCGAGGGTCACCTTGCCC
>JAUIID010000048.1 GCA_030431615.1 Alphaproteobacteria bacterium | reverse complement strand
CTAGATGTCGCGATAGGCGACCGGTCGGCCTTCGCGATCCACCACCAGCTTGCCGCCCTCATCCTGGGCAGCTATGTAGCGACCATGACCGACAGCGGTGCCGACATAGAGGGCCGGCTTGACCTTTTTGCCCTCGAATGTCTTCAACTGCTGCGCCGGTCCACGGGCCGTTGGGTCGTTCTTGCTCTTCGACGTCTTGAGCATCGCTCACGCTCCGCAATATCTCTGATGCCACGATGACGATGAGCAGCGTGGCCATGTTGTCCGGTTTGTGGCTTGGGCGGCGACGATCGTCAAGTCGGATCACTGGACCCGCCGCCGCGCCGCGGCCGGTCCGAGGGTCCGTCATCAGCCGGCGGCGCGGCTGGCGTTCAGTGTTGGAGCATGGAATGAGCTCAGGGCCTGCGGCAAAAAGCGGACCTCCGGTGCTGGCTGTCATGATCACGGCCGCCCTCCTGACCGTGGTCGGCTGCACCGACGCACGCCAGGCGGCGAGCAGTGCCTGGCCGGTCGAGCCCGCCGCCGGCAGCACCGTCGCCGAGCCGGTCGAGGCGGACAACCTCGCCTCGAGCTATCTGGCCGGCCGCATCGCCCTGGCCGATGGCGACCTGCGCAGCGCCGCCGATAATCTCGGCCAGACACTCGCCCTCGACCCCGACAATCTCGAGCTGAGGCGCGAGGTCTTCATGCTGCGCCTCGGCGTCGGCGACTACCCGGCAGCGCTGACGCTTGCCAAGTCGCTGGTCGAGGTCGACCCCGAGGCGGAGGACGCCCGGCTCATGCTCGTCTTCGAGCAGGTCAAGGCGGGTGACTTCGCCGCCGCCGAAACGGCCCTGGCCGCGATCCCCGACCGCGGGATCGTCGGCCTCGCCAAGCCGATCCTCGGCGCCTGGATCACCTTCGGTGCCGGCGATCCGGAGGCGGCCGTGACCGGCCTCCTCGCCGAGGAGCGCGAGGACGGCCTCGGCGCCATCCGCCTCTACCACGCGGCGATGATGCTCGCCCTCGACGGCCAGACCGACGCCGCCCGCGCCGAGCTCGAGCCGCTCGTCACGAGCGATGGCCGGGCCCCCACCCGGCTGGTCACCGCACTCGTCGCCATCGAGGCCGCGGGCGGCCAGGACGCGGCCGCGATGCAGGTGCTCCAGGAGCAGCTGGCGCAGACGCCGGGGAACAGCGTCTTCGAGTCGGCGCTGGCCGAGCTCCAGGCCGGCGGCGACCCGCCGCTGCCGGTGACCGACGCCGCCAGCGGCATGGCGGACGGGCTGCTCAGCCTCGCCCGGGCACTCAACGACCAGAACGCGGAAGGCCAGGCGCTGCTGCTGGCGCGCATGGCCGCCTACTTGGCACCGGGCCAGGGCGACGTCGCTTTGCTCATCGCCGAGATCTCCCTCGCCCAGGGCAACCCGGAGGAGGCGCTGCGCATCCTTGCCGAGGTGCCGGCCGATTCGCCCTATGGCTGGGAGGCCCGGCTCCTCGGCGCCCAGGTCCTGGCGACCATGGACCGGCAGGACGAGGCGATCGCCCGCTTCGACAGCATGGCCGACGAGCGGCCCGAGCGCATCGACGCGCTGGTCGCCAAGGGCGACCTGCTGCGCCGGCAGGACCGCTTCGCCGAATCCGAGGTCGCCTATGACCGGGCGATCGGCCGGATCGACGAGGTCACGGTGGGGCACTGGCCGCTCTTCTATGCCCGCGGCATCGCCCGCGAGCGCACCGGGCGCTGGCCGGAGGCCGAGGCCGACTTCCTGCACGCCCTCGAGCTGCAGCCCGACCAGCCGCAGGTGCTCAACTATCTGGGCTATTCCTGGGTCGACCAGGGCCTCAATCTCGACAAGGGCGAGACGATGCTGCGCCGCGCGGTCGAGCTGCGGCCGGATGACGGCTACATCGTCGACAGCCTCGGCTGGGCCTATTACCGGCTGGAGCGGGTGCCCGAGTCGGTGACCTATCTCGAGCGCGCGGTCGAGCTGCAGCCGGACGACCCGGTCATCAACGACCATCTGGGCGACGCCTACTGGCGCGCCGGCCGCCAGCGCGAGGCCCGCTTCCAGTGGCAGCGCGCCCTGACCTTCGAGCCCGAGGACGATCAGGTCGTGCTCATCGAGCGCAAGCTGCGCGAGGGCCTGAACGAGGCAGGGGGCGAGCGCGGGGCGAATAGTGGCTGATGGAGTCCTCGTCGAAGACGCCCGAGCCAAACTGAACCTCGACCTCCTCGTCACCGGCCGCCGTGCCGACGGCTATCACGAGCTCGACAGCCTCGTCGTCTTCCTGCCGCTCGCCGACCGGCTCATCTTCAAACCGGCGCCCGGGCTCTCGCTGGAAGTCGCCGGCCCCTTCGCCGGCGGGCTCGGCTCGCCCGAGGACAATCTCGTCATGCGCGCCGCCCGCGCCCTCGCCGCGGCGGCCGGAATCGAGCCCGCGGTCGCCATCCGCCTCGAGAAGCTCCTGCCGGTGGCGAGCGGCATCGGCGGCGGGTCAGCCGACGCGGCGGCGACGCTCCGCGGCCTCGCCCGCCTCTTCGGCCTCGACGGGCCGGCCGACCAGCTGCGCGAGCTCGGCCTCGGGCTCGGCGCCGATGTCCCGGTCTGCCTCTGGGGTCGCCCTGCCCGGCTGCGCGGCATCGGCGAAAGGCTCGACCCGGTGCGCGGCCTGCCCGACCTGCCGCTCGTCCTGGTCAATCCCGGCATCGGCCTCGGCACCGCCGAGGTGTTCAGGGCCCTCGACCCCGAGCGCCGGGCGGTCGCCCGGTCGCCCTTCCCGCCGCATCCCTCGCTCACCCGCTTCGCCGTCTGGCTGCTCGAGAGCCGGAACGAGCTCGAGCCCGCGGCCCTTGGGCTGGCACCGGTGATCGGCGATGTGCTCGAGCGACTGCGGACGGAGCCCGACTGCCTGGTCGGTCGGATGTCCGGCTCCGGGGCCACCTGCTTCGGTCTCTTCACGGATGCCGAGAGCGCCGCCGCCGCCGCCGCCCGAATCGCCCGGGACGAGCCCGGCTGGTGGTGCCGTGCCGCCACCGCCCCGGGCGAGCCATGATCCTGGCCTTCACCGATTTCGGCTGGCAGGGCCCCTATCTCGGCGAGATGCGCCTGGCAGCACTCCGCCTCGCCCCCACCGTTCCCTATGTCGAACTGATGGCGGATGCACCGGCCTTCCGGCCGGACCTCGCCGCCTATCACCTCGCTGCCCTGGCAGCCCGGCTCGAGCCCGGCGACGTCGTCCTCGGCATCGTCGACCCCGGTGTGGGCGGCCCGCGCCGGCCGCTGGCGCTCCGGGCCGACGGCGTCTGGTTCGTCGGCCCCGACAACGGCCTCTTCGAGCTCGTCATGCGCCGGGCGGGCAGCCTCGAGGCCCAAGCGATCGTGTGGCGGCCGGAGACCCTCTCGGCGAGCTTCCACGGCCGCGACCTCTTCGCCCCGACCGCGGCCCGCCTGGCTTTGGGCGCGGATGCCGGGCTGGCACCAACGGTCCCCCTGCGGCACCCGGACTGGCCGGACGACGCCGACCGCATCGTCCATGTCGACGGATATGGCAATCTCGTCAGCGGCCGCCGCGCGACGACCCTGCCCCTGACAGCGACGTACCTTGCCGGCGACCGGACCGTCACCCACGCCCGCACCTTCAGCGCCACAAGCGAGGGCGAGCTCTTCTGGTATGCCAACTCGGCCGGCCTGGTCGAGATCGCCGCCAACGCCGCCCCGGCCGCCACCCTCCTCGGCCTCGCCCCCGGCGCTGCGCTCCAGTTGCAAGGCAACCCCGCCGACTGTACATGAACGCTGGCGCTTGGGGCGTCGCCAAGTGGTAAGGCACCGGGTTTTGGTCCCGGCATTCGTAGGTTCGAATCCTACCGCCCCAGCCAGCTCCCCTTCCCTGCATCTTCGTGCCCTCGACGGCAATGGCGCTTCGTTGGCCAGCCTATGGACAATAGGGCGCTTTCGATCTATTTTTGGACAAAAGGGGATCGCACGATGCTCTCTCTCGTCCGAACGGAAGATGTCGCGGCGCCGGCTGGCGAAGCCGGCTATTCGCGGGCCGAGATCGAGGCGATGCAGCGGACCGTGGGCGCGATCTTCGCGCGCTGGGGGGTCAGTGACGTCGACGCGGCGGTGATCCTGGGCGGCATCTCGGCGAAGACCTTCCGGCGCTGGCGCGACGGCGAGTATGGTCGGGTCAACCGCGACCTCGCCGACCGCCTGTCCTATGTCATCGGCATCCACCGCGCACTCCGGATCATCTTCGCCGAGCCCACGCAGGGCTATGGCTGGATGAGCCGGCCCAATGCGGAGCTCGGCGGCCTGACGCCGGTGCAGCTTCTGCTGCGCGGCGGCATGGAGGATCTCCGCCGGCTGCGCCGCTACCTGGATTCGGTCCGGGGCGGCTGGTGACGCCGCCGGCCACCCGTGTCCGATGGCCCGCAACGCATCGCCTGCTGCTCTCGCATTTTCCGCCGATCGACCTCTTCGACGACGTGGCCGACCCGCATGACTGGGAAGCCCTGGCGCGGGCCCAGTCGCGGACCAATCCGCGCCTCCACGAGCAGATCGGCGATCTGTCGCGGGTGCCGGTCGAACGGCGTCTCTCGGGGCCCGGTGCCTTCTGGGTCATGGCGGCCTTCACCCATGTCTCGCCGGACCGCACCTCGCGCTTCGGCGACGGCAGCTACGGCGTCTACTATGCTGCAGCGACGCTCGAGACTGCCATGCGCGAGCACACGTTCCACATGGGGCGCTTCTACGCCGCCGCCGGCATGGCAGCCGACTGGATCTCCGAGGTCCGCCAGCTGATCGGCTCGATCGACGCCGTGCTCGTGGATATCCGCGGCGGCGGCTTCGAGCCCTTGCTCGACCCGGCATCCTATGAGCGCTCGCAGGCCTTCGCGCGAGAGCAGCGGGCGGCCGCCGCCAATGGCATCGCCTATCCGAGCGTGCGTCACGCTGGCGGCGAATGCATCGCCGCCTTCTACCCAAACGTCGTGACGCCGCCCGCCCAGGGCGACCACTTTCGCTACTACTGGGACGGCGAGCAGGTAAGCTACGTCCGCAAGGTCAGCGGCGACCGGGCGATCTACGACCTGCGGACGGCCACTGCGGCATCGCCGCAGGGCTGAGTAGGGAGTCCGGCCGGCCTCGCCGGCTCAGCCCAGTGCCCGCTCCAGAGCCGCGATCAGCCGGTCGACCTCGTCCACCGTATTGTAGTGGACCATCGAGGCTCGGATGACGCCGTTGCCCGGGGCGAGCCCGAGGCTCTCGACCAGCCGGCGCGAGGCGAAATCGCCGTAGCGGATTCCGATCCGGTCGGCGTCGACGGCGCCCACCACCGCAGCCGAATCGTGGCCGTCCACCTTGAACGAGACGGTCGGCACGCGGCTCGCCGGATCGACCGAACGGCTGCCGACGATCCGCACATCGTTGCGGCTGCCGAGGAAATCGAGCAGCCGGCCGCCGATCACTGCCTCGTGGTCGGCGATCAGCCCGAAGGCCTTCTCGATCGCCGCGTGGTCGCCGGTGCCGCCGCCGAGGTCATCCAGGTAGTCGACGATCGCGGTGGTGCCCCAGGCCAACTCGTAGTTGGTGTTACCGGGCTCCAGCTTGGCCGGGACCTTCTCCTTGCCGTAGAAATAGTGATAGAGCCCGTCCAGCTCGAGCAGCTTCTCGTGCCGGCCATAGAGCACCGCGAAATGCGGGCCATAGGTCTTGTAGAAGCTGAAGGCGTAGTAATCGACATCGAGCTTGCGGACGTCGACCGCGCGATGCGGGGCCAGCGCCACGCCGTCGACGCAGATCTCCGCCCCGCGCGCATGGACGAGGTCGGCGATGGCGCGGACCGGCAGGATGCCGCCCAGGATGTTCGAGGCGTGGGTCACGGCGACCAGCCGGGTGCGGTCGGTCATCAGCCGGTCGAGCGCATCGAGATCGGGCTCCAGCGTCTCCGGATCGAGCGCCCAGGTGCGGATGACGACGCCCCGCTCGGCGAGGCCCCGCCACGGGCCGATATTCGATTCATGGTCGAAGGCGGTCACCACGATCTCGTCGCCGGGAGCGAGCCGGCTCGCCATGGCGGTCGCGAGAAAGCGCAGGTTGATCGTGGTCGAGGCGTTGAGCACGATCTCCTCCGGACGCGCCGCGTTGATCAGCCGGGCGATCTTCGTGCGCGCCTCGAGCAGCCGGGCGGCGGCGAGCTCCGACGCCGCATAGGTGGCGCCGGTCTGCACGCTGCTGGTCAGGAGATACTCGGCGACCCGCTCGGCGACGCTCGCGAGCACGAGCGAGCCGCCGGCATTGTCGAAATAGGCGACACCGTCGGCGAGGGCGGGAAACCGGGCACGGACGACGTCGAGATCGAGCGGCATGGCAGGACTTTCCCGGTTGGGCTGGCTTCAGCGCCGCTGGCTGGCGAAGCGCTGCTCAAGCAGCGCCACCAGCCGCACCAGCGGCAGGAGGATGACGAGGTAGATGGCCGCCGCCGCAATCAGGGGCGTCGGGTTGGCGGCGAGGGCCTGGGCCTGGGTCGCCTGCTTGAGAAGATCGGGCATGGCAACGACCGAGGCCAGGGCCGTGTCCTTGAGCACGTTGATCGAGTTCGAGGTCAAGGGCGGGATGACGATGCGCACCGCCTGCGGCAGGATCACCTTCCACATGATCGGCCAGGGCCTGAGCCCGAGCGAGCGCGCGGCCTCGAACTGGCCCTGCGGCACCGCCTCGATCCCGGCCCGGAAGATCTCTGCCGAATAGGCGCTCGAGACCAGCGAGAGGGCCGTTACCGCCGAGAGGAAGGGCGAGAGCCTGATGCCGACGAACGGCAGCGCGTAATAGACGATGACCAGCAGCACCAGAAGCGGAATGGCGCGAAAGACGTCGATATAGACGACCGCGAGCTGGCGCAGCGGCGAGCGCGCATAGAGCCGGGCGAGGGCGAGGAGGAGCCCGCCTGCCATGCCGAGCACAATGCTCGCCGCACCGAGGAGCAGCGTCACCCAGAGTCCGGTGAGCAGGAGCGGCAGCGCCTGCTGGAAGACCCGAAGGTTGAAGAACGTCTCGAAGATGTCCAAGGGCTCAGGTCACCGGCGGCAAGGGCGGGGCGCGGGACGACGAGGGGAGCGCGATCTTCCGGGCCGCGCTCCCCGATCCGACGGTCGACGCTTTACGGCATCGGCAGCACCTCGGCCGTGCTGGTGCCGGACTCCGGGGCCTTGCCGAACCACTTCTCGTGGATGGCGGCGAGCGTGCCGTCCTCCTTCATCGCCGTGATGACCTCGTTGACCTCGGCGGCGAGTGGGGCGTCCTTGGCGAACATGACAGAGTAGCGCTCGCCCGTCGGGATCCGCTCGACCACCTCGAACTGCGGCTTGTCGCGGACATAGTAGAGCAGCGCCGGGATGTCGGAGATGTAGCCGTCGAGCCGGCCCGCCTCCAGATCGAGCATCGCCGGGTTGAGCCCCTCGTAGCGCCGGATCTCGGCGAGACCCACGGCCTCCGTGTTGGCCGTCGCCCACATGTCGCCGGTCGAGCCGGTGTCGACGCCCACCACCTTGCCAGACATGTCGGCGAGGCCGCCAATGCCGCTCGCGGCGAGCACCGTCAGCGACTGGTCGCTGTCGTAGTAGGGCTGCGCGAAGGAGACGCTTTTCAGCCGCTCCTCGGTGATCGTGATGGACGAGGTGGCGGCGTCGATGCGCTCCGACTGGACCGCGGCAAAGAGACCCTGGAAGGGGATATTGACGGTCTCGATCGGCCGCCCGAGCCGCTCGCCGACCTCGGCCATGAGATCGATTTCGAAGCCGACGAAGGCGCCGGACTGGTCCTGGAACTCCCAGGGCACGTTGCCGATATTGGCGCCGACAACGATCGCCTCCTGAGCGACGGCCGGCGCAGTGCCGAGCAGCACGACCGCGGCCATGGCCAGGGCAGCGAAGCGAGGCTTGCTGAAACGACGGAGCATGTTGGCTTCCAGTTCTGGCAAGGATGAACGACCGTCACGAGTGACCGCATCCGCCACGTTCGACTTGTTGCGAGCGTAACCGCCCGCTTTCCGCCGACTCGTTCTTCTGGCGCCACCCCCGATCTCGTCCGATTCTCCGATTCTGGAACCACGGGGCCGGTCGGTCAAGGCGACAGCCGAGGACATTCCCGCTCCCGAGGCCCCCAGCCACGAGCCCGCTGCGATCCGCCGGCGATGTCGGCCATCGCTCGAGCATTCTGGATTGCTCCTGAGGGAGATCGACCTTGCCGCCCTGGACCCTTTCGCCGCACGCTGGGGCCTGGACCTCGGCACGGGAGCGAAACGATGGAGAACTGGGCCAACCGGAAGACATTGATCCTGAGCCGCAGCGACATGATGGGGCTGGTGACGCCGGCCGAGTATGTCGGCTGCGTCGAGCAGGCCTATCGCATGCATGGGGAGGGCCGCTTCTTCATGGAGCCCAAGGGGCACATCGTGCTCGACCGCTATCCGGGCGAGTGGGAGGCGATGCCGTCCTATATCGAGGAGCCGGAGGCTGCGGCCTGCAAGTGGGTGTCGATCCGCGAGCGGAACCGCGAGCGCTTCAACCTGCCGACGGTCTTCTCGATCCTGATCTACACCCACCCGGAAACCGGCTTCCCGCTGGCGATTGTCGACGGCAGCTACCACACGGTGATGCGGACCGGGGCGGCGACGGCGGTCTCGACGAAGTACCTGGCGCGCGAGGACGCCCGGGTGCTGGCGATCGTCGGTGCGGGGCACATGGCGGAGGGCACGCTGGAGACGACCGCGGCCATCCGGCCCTGGACGGAGGTCCGGGTCTGGAGCCGCAGCCAGCAGACGCTCGACGGCTTCCTCCGCAACATGCAGCCGAAGTTCCCGGAGCTAAAGATCAGGGTCTCGACCAGCCTCGAGGACGTGGTGCCGGGCGCCGACGTGGTCTCCACCATCACCCCGGCGCGCGGTCCCATCGTCCGCGACGAGTGGATCGCGCCCGGCACGCACATCGCCGCGGTCGGCGCCGACAAGGGCGGCGACCAGGAGCTGGAAAGCGCCATCCTCAAGCGGGCGCGGATCTTCGTTGACGACATCCGGCAGTGCCGCACCGACGGCGAGATCAACGTGCCGCTCAGCCAGGGCATCATCCAGGAGAGCGACATCGCCGGCGAGATCGGCAAGGTGGTCTCTGGTGCCTTGCCGGGGCGGCAGTCGGCGGACCAGGTGACCCTCTTCGATTCGACCGGCATCGCCCTGCAGGACTCGGCGACCGTGCCGCTCGAGTACGAGCGGGCGCTGGCCGCGGGCGTGGGCATCGAGAAAAAGATGATCTCGACCTGATCGCCAGCCGATCCGCCAGCCGGCGCTGTCACCCATCCGACACGTCACTGCAAAACCGCCGTGGCAGGCTCTCGCCACGCTGTAGTGCCACCCCGTTGGCGCGATAGAGTCAGTGCCCGGTTGCCGGCCCGCATTTCTGGGCAGGCGCCACGCAATGCATGGTGGCCTGTGGCCGCCGGTCAGTTTCGAGGAGTTGATGGTCATGGCGAGACTTGGTGCCTGGGCGTCCGGCCTGTTGGCGGCGACAGTGCTGACGGCGGGCGTGCCCGCCCTGGCGACGGACTTCACGATCGGGCTGGGTGGCGGCATCGCACCGGACTACGAGGGCTCCGACGACTACAAGCCCGTGCCGAACTGGCTCTTCATGGCGACCGACCTCTATCACCCGGACACCCAGGTCACTGTTGCCGGCCCCAACCTGCGAAGCAATTTCGTGCCCGACCCGCATTTCCGCGCCGGCATCAACGGGCAGTGGGTGCCGGAGCGCAACGATGTCGAGAACAACCGGGTCGACGACCTGGACAGCACCGATACGGCGCTCCTGCTCGGCCCGACGATCGGCTGGGATTTCCTCGCCGAGCCGACTCGTGCGTTCACGACCTCGATCGACCTGCTCTACGACGTGGCCAACAATAACGGCTTCGTCGTCACGCCGAAGGTGTCCTATTTCCAGGCCTTTCCGCAGACGCCGTACTCCTTCGGCGTCGAGCTCTCCACCACCTGGGCGAGCGACGATTACATGTCGGAGCAGTTCGGCATCAACGGCAACAACGCTGCAAAGAGCGGCCTCGACCAGTACAGCGCCGGCGAGAGCTTCAAGGACGTGAGCCTCGGCGTGAACGGCAATTACCGCTTCAACCCGAAATGGTCGTTGTCGGTGGGCGTGCAGTACAAGCGCATGGTCGGCGACGCCGAGGACAGCCCGATCGTCGACGATGCCGGCGACGCCAACCAGTTCGCCGCGGTCGCCACCATCAACTTCAAGTTCTAGGCGCCTGTCGCCGGGCCTCGGCCTCGGCCTCGGCGACCAGTGCGTCGAAGGCCTCGTCGAAGACCGCATGGGCCAGCACCGGCTCGGTGAAGGCACCGAGCCGGGCATAGGCGGCACGCGCCTCGGTGTTGGCCGACTTCGACGTCCACCAGACGAAGACGCCGCCCCGCGCCTTGGCGAGGCGGGCAACCTCGCCCACCAGCGCCCGGCCGACGCCCTGTCGTCGATGCGTCGCGGCGACGAAGAGATCGACGATGTAGAGGCCCTTGGCCGTGTAGGTCGATTCGTAGCCGAAATGGTGGAGGCTGTAGCCGATGGCGGCACCGCCGGATTCGGCGACCAGCGCCTCCAGCGCACCTTCGGCGAGGACGCGGGCGAGGCCGGCCTCGCTCAGGAACCCGGTCGGGTCGCGCTCGTGCATCGTCAGCGCGCGCACCATTGGTGCCAGCCTGCCAGCATCGGCGGCGCCCGCGGCGCGGATCGTGAAGGTCATCGCTCGGCCTTTGCTGCAACACTCGGGGATGGCGGCCGGCTTCTACCATGTCACCACGGGAACTCGCCCCCTTTCTCTTGTTGTTGGCGCCGCGTAAGGTCGGCCGCAGGAGGTGGCTGCGCGTGACGACTTTGCGGTGGTTCTCGTTCGTTTTGGCGCTGGCAGTGCTTGCGGCCGGCATGCCCGGTCGCGCGCAGGAGCCGGCTCCGGCACCGCCCGCCGACCCGCCTGCGGTGCCGGAGGCTGAGGCCGAGCCGGCCGAGGCGGCAGAGGCGGCAGAGGCAGCCGTGCCGGCGGCCGACTACGATGCCATCCAGGCGACCATCGACCGGATGCGGGCCAGGCTCGAGGGCATGGGCCAGGCGGCGGCCGAGCGCGACCGCGCCCTCAACTTCCTCGAGGAGCAGATCGACCGGGCGGCCGGGCGCATCGCCGGCGGCGACGAGACGCAGGAGGCGTTGCGCCAGCGCACCGTGACCCTCAACGAGGAGCTCGAAACGCTGGCCGACGAGCGCGAGCAGCTCACCGAGACGGTCGACCAGCGGGCGGCGCTCATCGCCAATCTCGAGCAGCAGGTATCGCGGCTGACCGAGATGCTGGCCGGCGAGCGGGTGCTGGTCGGCCAGCTCGAAGGCGATCTCGGCGCCCGCGACGCGACGCTGGCCGAGGTGACGGAGCAGCGGGAAGCGCTCGAGGCCGAGCTCGAGGCGGTGCGGGCGGCCCGGCAGGCGCTGGACGAGGAGCTGGCGGCGCTGCGGCAGGCGCAGGCGGCGGCCCTGGCGCAGCGCGAGACGAAGATCGCCGAGCTCGAGGCCACGGTCGGCCAGAACGAGACCGCCCTCGGCGTGAAGGACACACGGATCTCGGCGCTCAGCCGCCAGCTCACCGAGCTCAACCGGCAGCTCGGCGCGGTCGAGAGTCTGCTCGACTCGTCCGAGACCCGCATCGTCGAGCAGCAGGGCACCATCGCGTCTTTGGGTGCGCGGCTGGAGCAGGCGCTGCTCGACCGGGTCGAGGAGCTGTCGCAGTACCGCTCGGAATTCTTCGGCCGGCTGCGCGAGGTGCTAGGCGACCGGCCGGAGGTGCGCATCGTCGGCGACCGGTTCGTCTTCCAGTCCGAGCTGTTGTTCGCCTCGGGCTCCGCCTGGCTCGGCCGCGACGGCACCGAGCAGCTCGAGGCCCTGGCCCAGACCCTGCGCGAGGTGGCGGCCACCATCCCGCCCGAGATCGACTGGATCCTCCGGGTCGACGGCCATACCGACCGGGTACCAGTCGGCGCCAACAGCGCCTTCCGGTCAAACTGGGAGCTCTCGACGGCGCGGGCGATCTCGGTGGTCGAGTTCCTGGTGCGCCAGGGCATCCCGCCCGACCGCCTCGCCGCCACCGGCTTCGGCGAGTTCCAGCCGCTCGACCGGCGCGACGACGAGATCGCCTACCGCCGCAACCGGCGGATCGAGTTCAAGCTGACGGAAGGATAGCAAGGCGCATGGCGCGGCACCGCATCATCATCGACTGCGACCCCGGTCAGGACGACGCCATCGCCCTGCTGCTGGCGCTGGCCTCGCCCGAGGAGATCGAGGTGCTGGCGGTCACTGCCGTCGCCGGCAACGTGCCGCTGGCGCTGACCGAGGCGAACGCGCGGCGCATCGTCGAGCTGGCCGGGCGCTCGGACGTCCGGGTCCACAAGGGCTGCCACCGGCCTTTGGTGAACCGGCTGGAGACGGCGGAATACGTGCATGGCGAGACCGGCCTCAACGGCGTCGAGCTGCCGCCGCCGGGCGTGCCGCTGGCGCCGGGTCACGCCGTCGATGCGATCATCGAGCTGGTCATGGCGGCGGAGCCGAAGACCGTGACGCTCTGCCCGGTCGGGCCGCTCACCAACATCGCCATGGCGCTGGTCAAGGAGCCCGAGCTCGCCTCGCGGGTGCGCGAGATCGTCCTCATGGGCGGGGCGATCGGCCTCGGCAACGTAACGCCGGCGGCCGAGTTCAACATTTATGTCGACCCGCACGCGGCGCGCGTCGTCTTCGAGAGCGGCGTGCCGATCACCATGTTCGGGCTCGACGTGACCCACCAGGTGCTGGTGACCCGGCCGCGGCTCGAGGCGATCCGCGCCCTCGGCACCAAGGTCGCCCTGGCGGCGGCCGGGCTGATCGACTTCTTCAACCGCTTCGACAGCGACCGCTACGAGGTCGACGGCGCGCCTTTGCACGACCCCTGCGTGATCGCCCACCTGATCGATCCGACGCTCTTCAAGGGCAAGCCCTGCCATGTCGAGATCGAGACCGAGGGCCGCTCCATGGGCCGCACCAATGTCGACTGGCACCCGCGCGAAGCGCGCCCGGCGACAGCCACGGTGATGAACGCAGTGGACGCCGACCGGTTCTTCGCACTGCTGACGGAGCGGCTGGGGCGGCTCTAGGCGTGTGAGGCTATGGATGCTGCGCTCCCTGCCCCTTGTCGCCCTGCTCACACTCGCTCAGGCTGCCATGGCCCAAACCCCGCCCTCGGCGACTGAGATCGCCGCTTATGAAGGGCTGCATCTCGCGGCCCATCGCGGTGACGTGGCGGTGATCCGGGAGCTTGTCGCAGGGGGCGCCAATCCTGACGTCCGGGACAGCAGCGGCCGCACGCCGGCCCATGTCGCCGCCTTCGCGTCGCAGGACGAGGCCCTGCGCGCGCTCGCCGCGGCGGGAGCGGACATGAACGCGCTCGAGGACCGGGCCTACGACGTGGTGACCATCGCCGCCGTGGCGGATGACGTCGAGCTGATGTCGCTGGCGATCGAGCTCGGCAACGATCCAGGCCTGACGACCAGCCCCTATGACGGCACGGCCCTGATCGCGGCGGCACATCTCGGCCATCATGCGGTGGTGCGACGGCTGATCGAGGCAGGGGCACCCCTCGATCACGTCAACAATCTGGGCTGGACCGCGCTGATGGAGGCGGTCGTGCTCGGCGATGGCGGGCCGGACCATCAGGCCTGCGTTCAGGCGCTCGTCGACGCCGGGGCCGACCCGGCCATCACCGACCGCGGCGGGATCACGCCACTGGAGCACGCGCGGTCGCGGGGCTACCCCGAGATCGTCGCCCTGCTTCCCGGCGCCGGCTGAATCGCCGCCCCCTACCGCTCGTCGTCGACCACCGGCGGCAAGGGCTGCTGCTGGGTGACGCAGTGGATGCCGCCGCCGCCCTGGAGCAGGACGGCCGCGTCGATCGGCACCAGCTTGCGGTCGGGGAAGGCCTGGCCGATCAGCTTCTTGGCGGTGTCGTCGGCATAGTCCTCGAAGACCGGGACGATGACGGCGCCATTGCAGAGGTAGAAGTTCACGTAGGTCAAAGTGAGCAGGCGCCCGTCGGCGCGCTTTTTGGGCTTGGGCAGCGGCAGGAGCGTGACCTCGAGGCTGCGGCCGGCCGCGTCCGTCGCCGCCTGCAGCACCTCGAGGTTGCGCTCGAGGCCGGGCCGGTCGGCCTCGCCGGCGGTTGCCGGGTCGAGGGCCAGGACCTTGCCCGGGGCGGTGAAGCAGGCGAGGTTGTCGATGTGGCCGCCGGTCTCGTCGTCGGTCAGGCTGCCGTCGAGCCAGATCACCTTGTCGATGCCGAGCAGGCCGTCGAGCTCGCGCTCCACGGCGGCGCGGTCGCGGTCGGGGTTGCGACCGGCGTCGAGCACCGATTGCTCGCAGAGCAGTGCCGTGCCCTCGCCGTCGACATGCACGCCGCCGCCTTCGAGGACGAGCGGGGTGGTGAACGTCTCGGCCCCGACATGCTCGAGCATGCGCCGCGCCATGCGGGCGTCCTCGACATGGTCCGGATAGGTCTCGCCCCAGCCATTGAAGGTCCAGGCGACGCCGCCGAGCCGGCCGTCATTGCTGACGAGGAAGGCGGGGCCCGTGTCCCTGACCCAGCTGTCGTCCTGCTGCATGGGCAGGACCGAGATGCCCTTGCCGCAGTGCAGGGAGGCATCGGCGGTGAGATCTGGCCGGGCGAGGACGGTCACCGGCTCGAACTCGGCGATCGCCTGGGCAATGGCGGCATAGGTGTGCTTCGCCTCGTCGAGATGCTCGCCCCAGAGGGCCGTCCGGCAGGGCCAGGCCAGCCAGGTGCGCCGGTGCGGCGCCCATTCGGCCGGCATGCGAAATCCGTTCTGGCGTGGCGTGCCCAAATCGTCCCTCCGGCCCTTTTTGCGACCCTGTCACTTTGCCCGCTGCAAGGTTGCGGTATATGCCTTGCCGACGCAATTGGCGATGATGGGGAAGGACGTATATCGATGTCGAGCCGAATTGAGGAGCGCCTGGCCGAGCTTGGCCTGACCCTGCCGGCGGCGGCGGCACCAGCGGCCAATTACGTGCCCTGGACCCGCAGCGGCGACACGCTCTACATCGCCGGCCAGCTGCCGTTCGAGGACGGCAAGCTCGAGATCAAGGGCCAGGTCGGCGGTGCGGTGAGCCTCGAGGACGGCAAGCGGGCGGCCCGGCTCTGTGCCCTGAACATCCTGGCCCAGGCCAGGGCGGCGCTCGACGGCGATCTCGACCGGGTGACGCGCTGCCTCAAGCTCGGCGCCTTCGTCGCGGCGGCACCCGGCTTCGCCGAGCACCCGCAGGTGGTCAACGGCGCATCCGACCTCATGGTCGAGGCGATGGGCGATGCCGGCCGGCATGCCCGCTTCGCGGTCGGCGTCAGCGGCCTGCCGCTCGACGCCGCGGTCGAGATCGACGCCATCCTCGAAGTGCGCTGAGCGCCGGTCGGGTCTTGGCGACGGCGACCCAAGAGGCGAGCCTGGTCGGCCCGATAGCAGGCATCCCGGCGGCCGCCTGGGACGGGCTCTGCCCGGACGGCAACCCGTTCCTGCGCCATGCCTTCCTCGCCGCCCTCGAGGATTCCGGCTCGGCGGTGGCCGAGGCCGGCTGGCAGCCGCTGCACCTGACCATGGGCGAGCCTGAAGCCCCGACGGCCGCCTGCCCGCTCTACGTCAAGGGCCACTCCTACGGCGAGTACGTCTTCGATCACGGCTGGGCCGACGCCTACGAGCGGGCCGGCGGCCAGTATTACCCGAAGCTCCTGGTGGGCGTGCCGTTCACGCCGGTGCCGGGCCCGAGGCTCCTCGCGGCGAGCGAGGCGCAAAGGCAGCAGCTCGCCGCCACCATCCGCGGCGCCACCGACAAGCTCGGGCTCTCCTCGGCGCACGTCAATTTCGCCAGCGAGGCGGAGGTGGCGCTGCTCGAGGAGGAAGGCTTCCTGCGCCGCCGCGGCATCCAGTTCCACTGGCACAACCGCGGCTACCGGGACTTCCAGGATTTCCTCGACGCCATGCGCTCGACCAAGAGGAAGGCCATCAGGAAGGAGCGGGCCGCGGTGGCGGCGGCGGGGGTGGAGATCCGGACCCTGACCGGCGAGGCGCTCACCGAGGCCGACCTCGCGGCCTTCTATCCCTTCTACGTCTCGACCGTCGACAAGCGCTGGGGCAGCGCCTACCTCACCGCCGATTTCTTCCGCCGGCTGGCCCGGAACTTCGCCGAGCGGATCGTGCTGGTGACCGTCCGCCAGGAGGGCACGCTCGTCGGCGCCGCGCTGAACCTGCGCAGCGGCGACACCCTCTACGGCCGCCTCTGGGGCTGCCGCAAGGAGGTCGAGTTCCTGCATTTCGAGGCCTGCTACTACCGCGCCATCGACTTCGCGATCCAGCACGGCCTCGCCCGGGTCGAGGCCGGTGCCCAGGGCATGCACAAGCTGCAGCGCGGCTACGAGCCGGTCTTCACCCACAGCGCCCACTACATCCGCGACCCGGGCCTGAGAGAGCCCGTGCACCGCTATCTCAAGCAGGAATCACGGGCCCAGGCGGCCGAGCTGGTCGAGCTGCGCGGGCTCCTGCCGTTTCACCGGGAGCACCAGGACTAGAACGTCGCCTGCTACGATTGGATCGCTTCCCGACGCGAAAATCCGGCCTCTTCAGAACTACGAGAATTGGCACGAGCCGATAGTACGATCACCGGTCACATTAATTGCTTGCATTCTTCAATCGATCTGTCTATCAACTCCAGATTGAACTTCCACCAAATATTTCCACATCATGGGGTGCCAAGAGACATGGGCGGACTCCTGCTTTCTTCCACTGCGTTCAACACTTTGTCGGCGCCAGCCCAACAAGAAGTGCTCGCAAGCATCGGTCTTAACGGCATCAGTCTGGGCTATGCGATTGGTACAGTTCCCGACAATGCTGACACTCCGAACCTACTCACGAGTGCGGATGGCGAGGGTCCGGTCGAGTTGACGATTGCGATGGTCCGGAAGCTGACGAAGACGCTGAGCGGCAAGACTCTCAATACACTCAAGATCATCGCCAGCGGCGAGAGCCCGCAGTTCCACCTGAAGGATGTGATTGAGAGAACGGAAGGTGCAAGCGACCGCATCCACATGCGCAGTGTCTGGGCGGGACTGACCCGCCGCACGCGCACTGTCATGGGCGAACCTAAGGTCATCCTCATTCGGTGGGCCGGCGGTGCCATACGCGATGAGGATGGTGACGATATCGATCACCTCGGCACGATCTCGCCGCTGACCCATCAGTCGCTACGCGCGCACTTCGGTTTTTGAGGAGGGTATCTGTGTGTCGAAGGTAAGGAAGAGATCCTGAATGGCCGCCACGTCATCAGGGCCATGCCTGCCGTTGTTGGCTACCTAGCCCGGGCGCTTCATGGAAAACGGCCGGGAGGTGCCAACTTCGCCGGCGCGGCCGTCGAGGCCGCCGTCTCGGCCGTGAAGGACATTACTGGATGAGCAGGCAGCGTGGAGTAAATGAGTCCGGGACAAAATTCGAGCGCCAGAACCACCGGACCTGTTCAGCGGACTCCGAGGGACGCCAGTTGAGCCTCGATCGCAGCAAATGAGACCCGCTTGCCATTGACCGGAAGCCCGAGGAATTTGCCCTTCGGTGTGGAGTCGAAGGCGAGCCGGCTTGCGATATGGGGTGGATCGGCCAACAGCAGCTCGATCTTGAAATGCAAGTCGGGAACTTCCTGGAAGTCGCGCTCCAGCATCCCGCGATAGCCTGAAAGCCCGAGCCGCCGACCGTTGTGGCTGCGTCGTCATGGACGAATCGGCCCAGATTGGTCCAGTCCTGCCGGTTGAGGCAGGCGATGTAATCACGGTAGACGTCGGCGAGGTCTATCCTGGTCATGACAAGCGATCCCGCGCTTCGACTCCGCTGGACATCTTTCTTTTGCGCGGACACCGGCTTTAGCCGGCGGCCAAGCGCTGCTCGATGGCATCGGCGATGGCGCCGGCCAGCTCGACCAGCGTCGCGGCCAGGGCCGCGGCGCGGGCGTCGAAGGAGGCGGGGTCGGCGGGGGTGGCGGTCAGGCGCTCGCGGCCGGCGGTGGCGAAGGTGTCGTTCGGCCCGCGGAGCAGGGTCCAGCGCGCGTCGAGCAGCGCTGTGCCGTCGGCACCGGTCTCGAGGCGCAGCACCTCGACGACGACGCGGAAATCCGGCTCGCGGTCCAGCCGCACCGGCGTCGGCACGACATTGGCGCGGCCGAAGCGGTCGCCGAGCGCATCGGTGACGACACTGGTGACCTGGCCGGCGATAGGCTCGGCCCAGGCGTCCTGCTCGGCGAAGGCGACCTCGGTCTCGCCCCGGCGGACGACCATGGCCGAGCGGTCGGCGTAGGCCGCGACCGTCGCCCGGTCGACGAAGACGACCGTGTCGCCGGCCGGTGCCGTGGCCGCCGGCGGGCCGGCATCCATCAGGTAGTAGCGCGACGGCGGGGTGCCGCCGCAGGCGGCGAGCGCCAGCACCGCGATCAAAGCGAGGCTGCGCCGGCCTAGGCTTCCGGTCATGGCACGGTCTCTCATGGCACGGTCTCAGGGCGGCCGCGCAGCAGCGCGTCAGGGTGGCGCTCGAGATACTCGACCAGCAGCCTGAGCGAGCGGGTCGTGGCGGCGAGCTCGCGGCTGGTCTGCAGGAACTCGCCCCACAAGGGCGAGCGCGGCCCCATCGAGCGTTCGAGGCCGGCGAAGGTCGTGGCCCCGTCGCCGGCCGCCGTCTCGATGGTGGCAGCGGCGCGCAGGATGGCGTCGACTGCCGGCGTCAGCCGGGCGTCGAGGCCGGCGGCGAGGGTCTGAAGCTCCTCTGCCGACTGGCCCACCGACGTGACGGCACCCCTGACCTCCGGGCCGGTCGCGAGGGCGACGAGCTCGTTGCCGGCCCGTTCGACGACGGCGAGGGTCCGGGCCAGCTCGGGCCCGGTGACGAGGTCGCGGACGGCGCCAACGGTCACCATGACCTCGTCGGCGATCCGTTCCAGCGGCAAGGCGGCGACCCTGGCCACGAGCTCGCCCAGGGCCGTTTCCAGCTCCTGTCCCAGGGTGGGGGCCGTCGGGATCTCAAGATAGCGGCCGCCGCTGCCGAGCACGGCGGGCGGTGCCTCCGGATCGAAGACCAGGGCGACGCGCTGGGCACCGCCGAGCGGTGTCGCCTTCTCGAGCGTGGCGCGCAGGCCCTTTGCCACGAGGCGCGCGGCCAGGGCCTCGACCGCCGCCGGATCGGCCGGGCGGGTGCCGTCCACCTCGATGAGCTCGGGCACCACGTCGATCACGACCGGCACGTCCATGGTCGCCGCCTCGCTGTCGATGACCACCGCGATCTCGCGCACGGTGCCGATCCGCAAGCCACGAACCGTGACCATCGAGCCCACCTCGAGCCCGCTCACGTCCTCGGCGAAGCGAACGAGGAAGCGGGTACCCTCGGGCAGGGGTGGCGGCGGCTCGCCCGGATGCAGCACCCGGCCGAGCTCCTCGACCAGGGCTTCCTGTGCTGCGGCCGGAATTGCGGGGGCCAGCGCCAGGAGGGCGACGAGGATCAGGGTGCGGCGGCGCCAGGAGCGAAGCATGGCGCGATGTTGCCGGCTCCGGCCGGCATCGGCAAGCGACGACCGCGCCCGCGATGCGGACGCGGGCATCGTCAGGGTCTCAGCCCGCCGGGTTCGCCGCCTCCTTCGCGGCCTCGGCCGCCAGGATCAGCTTGTAGGCGTAGTAGTACTTGGCGATGTTCGCGACATAGGTGGTGGTCTCGCGCCCGATCACCTTGGCTGCCGCCACCTCGGACTCGCCGAACCAGATGTTCGGATCGAGCCCCATCTTCTCGGCCTCGGCCCGGATCTTCCGGAGATTGCCGGGTCCGGCATTGTAGGCGGCGAAGGCGAAGAGCGTCCGGTTCAGGTCGTCGAGCCCCGGGTCGTCCAAATACTGCTCGCTCAGGAAGCGCAGATAGCGGGCGCCCGCATGGATATTGCTCTCGGCCTCGGTGATGTCCGGGATGCCGACATTCGGGTCGGCCGCCGTGCTCGGCAGGATCTGCATCACGCCGATCGCCCCCGCCGGGCTGCGCACGCTCTGGTCGATCCGCGATTCCTGGTAGCCCTGGGCCGCCAGCATCAGCCAGTCGAAGCCGTACTCGTCGCCGTATTTCCGGAAGAGATCGGCAGCCGCCTGGAAGCGCTCGAAATCCTCGGTGGTGTGCGGATCGCGCATCCATTCGTTCTCGGCATAGTAGCGCTTGAAGAGGATGTTGCCGGTGGCGGTCCCCTTCTTCACGGTGGCGGTGAAACGGTTGACCATTTCCGCCAGCTGCGGCGTGTCTTGGCGCAGCGCCCAGGCGATCGCCGCGTCCTCGCGCAGCGCCAGCTCGTCGTGCAGCGTCAGGCCCGGGATGATGTCGACCCAGAGCACGGCCTTGTGCTCGTCGACGACGAGCCAGGGCAGGATGCCGGCGCCCACCATCTCGAGCAGGTCCTCGTCCTCGAGATGCCCGTCGGCGGCGACGAGCTGGATCGGCTCGAGGCCGCGCGCCGCGAAGTCCAGGTTCAGCTTCTCCACGCTCTCCCAGTAGCTGCTCGATTCGCGGAGGTGAACGGTGGTGCCGGCGAGGTCGTCGAGGCTCGAAAGCTCGCCCGCGGCGGGCCCGCTGACCACGATCTCGCGCGCATGAGCGAAGATGGGGTCGGCGAAGTCGACCGTGGCCTCGCGCTCCGGCGTGATGGTCAGGTTGGCGGCGGCGATGTCGCCGTGGCCGGCGGCCAGTGCCGGCAGGAGCGTGTCGCGGTCGACCGGCACCATGAGCACGCGAACCGGCAGCGCCTTCGTCGTCTCGAGCTCGTGGTTGAGGAACTTCTCGAAGGCCTGCATCAGCTCGTAGGTAGCGCCGCGCTGGACGAGGCCGTCGAGGAAGTAGCTCGTCTTGCTGAAGGTGGTGAGCACCCTGAGCAGCCGCCGCTCGGCGATGCCGTCGAGATCGCCCTGCCAGACCGCCGGCAGCTCGAAGGCCGGCTCCTGCAGCTCCTCCAGGAGCTCGTTCTCCGCATCCTCCGCCACGGCCGCCGGCACGACGCCCAGAACCAGCACGAGCAACAGCCCGATCGCGCCACAAACGCCCCGGTTGCACCGCATCTTTCGTTCCGTCACGAAATTCCGCCCGATTCCCATTATACATTTTCTGCTGGTCTTTCTTCAATGGGCTCCTTGTCCTCGCCGACCCTCCTTTGTCGGCAACCCGGCGCCGGTCTCCCCCGGGTACACGCCGCCTCGATGCTTGTGACCGGGCGGCCCGCGTGCCACTTGAAGGGGAGCAACGTGGAGGCAGCACCAATGGGCGCCATCACCATTCCCGAGCCCGATCCCGGGATTCTCGCCAGGCGGGAGCGCATCGTCGAAGGGCTGCGCGCCATCCTGCCGGGCGAGAACCTGATCACCGACCCGCGCGAGCTGGCACCCTACGAGACCGACGGGTTCACGGCCTATGCACGGGTGCCCATGGCCGTCGTCCTGCCCGAGACCACGGATGAGGTGAGCCGCATCCTCGCCTTCTGCTCGGCCGAAGGGGTGCCCGTCGTGCCGCGCGGCGCCGGTACGTCGCTCGCCGGCGGGGCCATCCCGCGCGAGGACTGCGTCGTCCTCGGCGTCGCCAAGATGAGCCGCGTCGTCGCCATCGACTACGCCAACCGCACCGCCCGGGTGCAGAGCGGCATCACCAACATCGCCATCAGCATGGCAGTGGCCGAGGAGGGCTTCTTCTACGCGCCGGACCCCTCCTCGCAGCTCGCCTGCACCATCGCCGGCAACATCGCCATGAACTCGGGCGGCGCCCACTGCCTCAAGTACGGGGTCACCACCAACAACCTGCTGGGCGTCACCCTGGTCCTCGTCGACGGCACGGTGGTCGAGCTCGGCGGCGAGCAGCTCGACGCGCCGGGCCTCGATCTCCTCGGCCTCGTCTGCGGCTCGGAGGGCCAGCTCGGCGTCGTCACCGAGGCGATCGTCCGCATCCTGCCGCTCGCCGAGGGTGCCCGGCCCGTGCTCTTCGGCTTTCCCTCCTCGGAAGCGGCGGGCGCCTGCGTTGCCGAGATCATCGCGCACGGCATCGTGCCGGTCGCCATCGAGTTCATGGACAAGCCGGCGATCGCCATCTGCGAGGCCTTCGCCAAGGCGGGCTACCCGCTCGACGTCGAGGCCATGCTGATCGTCGAGGTGGAGGGCTCCGACGAGGAGATGGACGCGACGCTGGCGCGGATCATCGAGATCGCCCGCCGCCACGACGTGGCGACCATCAAGGAGAGCAAGTCCGCCACCGAGACCGCGCAGATCTGGAAGGGCCGCAAGTCGGCCTTCGGCGCCACCGGCCGGATCGCCGACTATATCTGCATGGACGGCACCATCCCGACCGGCCGGCTGCCCGAGGTGCTCCGGCGGATCAGCGAGATCTGCGAGGGCCGTGGCCTGCGGGTCGCCAACGTCTTCCACGCCGGCGACGGCAATCTCCACCCGCTCATCCTCTACAACGTCAACGACCCGGCGGACGCGCTGAAGGCCGAAGAGGCCGGCAACGACATCCTGTCGCTTTGCGTCGAGGTCGGCGGCTGTCTCACCGGCGAGCACGGCGTCGGCATCGAGAAGCGCGACCTGATGCACCGCCAGTTCAATGCGGTCGACCTCGACCAGCAGCTCCGGGTGCGCGCCGTCTTCGACCCGCAGGGCCTGCTCAACCCGGGCAAGGTCTTCCCGCTCGACAGCCGGATCGCCGCATGACCCTGCACGCGCCCGCCAGCGAGGAAGAGGCCGCGGCCCTGATCGCCAGCGCCACGGCACCCATGCGGCTCGAGGGCGGCGGCACGCGGGCCGGCCTCGGCCGGCCGATCCAGACGGCGGCGACACTCACCAGCCGACGCCTCACCGGCATCACCCTCTACGAGCCGGCCGAGATGGTCATCGGTGCGAGGAGCGGCACCCCGCTCGCCGAGATCGAGGCCACCCTCGCCGAGCGGAACCAGATGCTCACCTTCGAGCCCATGGATCACCGCCCGCTATTCGCCAGTGACGGCGAGCCGACCATCGGCGCCGTCGCCGCCGGCAACATCTCCGGCCCGCGCCGCGTCTTCGGCGGTGCGGCGCGGGACAGCCTGATCGGGGTGCGCTTCGTCAACGGGCGGGGCCAGGTCGTCAAGAACGGCGGCCGGGTGATGAAGAACGTCACCGGCCTCGACCTGGTCAAGCTGCAGGCCGGTGCCTGCGGCACGCTGGGCTTTCTCACCGAGGTGATCTTCAAGGTCCTGCCGAGGCCGGCCGCCGTCACGACCCTCGCCTATGCCGGGCTCGACGAAGCACGCGCCGTCGAGCTCATGTGCGAAGCCATGGGCACGCCCTTCGAGATCACCGGAGCCGCCCACCTGCCGGCCGGGATCGGCGGGGAGGAGGCCCGCACCCTGCTGCGCCTCGAGGGCTTCCCGGAGCAGCTCGACTACCGCTCCGGCCGCCTCGCCGACCATTTCGCGGTGCATGGCACGCCCGAGCGCATCGAGGGCGAGGCCGGCGACGCGCTCTGGCGCTCGGTGCGCGACGTGCGGCCCCTGGTCGAGCCCTTCGACCATGCCGTCTGGCGCCTCAGCCTGCCGCCGAAGACGGGTGCGGCGACCGTCGCCGCCATCCGCCAGGGCCTCGCCGGCACCGATCTCCGCGTCCTCTACGACTGGTCCGGCGGCCTCGTGTGGCTGGCGCTACCCGAGGCGAACGATGCCGGCGCAGCCGCCATTCGCGCCGCGACCCGGGCCGCCAAGGGCCATGCGACCCTGGTCCGGGGCTCGACCGAGCTGCGTGCCAGGGTCGCCGTCTTCGAGCCCGAAGCGGCCGCCGTGGCAGCGTTGACGCGTGGCGTAAAGGCGAGCTTCGATCCGCGCGGCCTGCTCAATCCCGGCCTGATGCATCCGGGTGGCTGAGATGCGCCGCCACTTCGGCCCGTGCCCGGACGGGCGCCTTGCGGCCGAGCCAGACGCAGACCACGGTGAGGAGCGCCGCCACCCAGGTCACCGGCCCGACCCGCTCGCCCAGCAGGAGCGCACTGAAACCCAGGGTGAAGTAGACCTGCAGGAGCTGCATCTGCCCGACCCGGGCGATACCGCCCGCCGCAAGGCCGCCATACCAGAAGAAGAAGCCGATGAACTGCGGGAAGGCCGCGACGAAGCCGAGGGCACCCCAGGCCACGAGGCCGGCGGCCGCCGGCTCCGCCGGCCAGAGCACCAGCATCAGCGGCAGCGACACCGGCAGCGCCAGGGCCAGGCTCCAGGAGATGGCCTCCAGCGCCGGCATGTGTGCCGTCATGCGGGCACCCCCTGCATAGCCGATCGCGGCACCGAGCCCCGCCAGCGCCAGATAGAGATCGGCCTGCGAGAACCCGCCCGCCCGGTAGAGCATGAAGGCGAGCACCACGGCCGTGCCGGCGAGGGCCGCGAGCCAGAAGCGCAAGGACGGCCGCTCGCCGGCGAAGAGCGCGCCTGTGCCCGCCGTCATGAGCGGCAGCAACGACAGCACGACGCCGCCGTGGCTCGCCTCCACCTCGCGCATGGCGAAGGCCGTGAAGAGCGGAAAGCCGATCACCACGCCGCCGATCACGAGGCCGAGGTCGCGCCAGTGTCGCCTTCCCGGCAGCCGGCGGCGGCCGAGCAGCAGGTAGGCGAGCGACAGGAGCCCGGCGAGGGCGGCCCGGCCCGCCGTCACGAACTCCGCGCCGAGCTCCGGCACGGCGAGGCGCGTGCCCGGCAGGGACAGGCTGAAGATGATCACGCCGACGAGCCCGAGCGCATAGCCGCGCCTGATCGCTCCGGTCTCGTCCACTGCCGCCTCCCGTTTGCCGGAGACCGGCTCTACGCCCCAATGCCCGCCTTGGCGAGCCGGCATGCCGCCGCTGCCCGCCCACCCTCGGGACAAGAGAAACGCTGATGCAGACCCGTTTCACCGAAGCCCAGCTCGCCGATCCCGATACCCGCTCGTCCGAGAAGATCCTCAGGACCTGCGTGCATTGCGGCTTCTGCACCGCCACCTGCCCGACCTACGTCCTGCTCGGCGACGAGCTCGACAGCCCGAGAGGCCGCATCTACCTGATCAAGAACATGCTGGAGGAAAACCGTCCGGCGGATGCGAAGACGGTCAAGCACATCGACCGCTGCCTCTCCTGCCTATCCTGTATGACCACCTGCCCGTCCGGCGTGCACTACATGCACCTGGTCGACCATGCCCGAAAGCACATCGAGGCGACCTACGAGCGCCCGCCCTTTGAGCGCTACCTGCGTTCCGTGCTGGCGACCGTCCTGCCGCGCCCGGGGCTCTTCCGCATCGCCCTTCTGAAGGCCTGGCTCGCCCGCCCGCTGAAGGGCCTCTTCAGGGGCCGCCTGCGCGCCATGCTGGAGCTGGCGCCCAAGGGCGGGCCCCGGCCGCCCTCGCCCGTCGACAAGCCGCAGACCTTCGCCGCAGAGGGCACCCGCCGTGCCCGTGTCGCCCTCCTCTCCGGCTGCGCCCAGCAGGTCCTGGCGCCGGAGATCAACGAGGCCACCATCCGCCTGCTCACCCGCCACGGCGTCGAAGTCGTGGTCGCCTGGGGAGCCGGCTGCTGCGGTGCCCTCACCCACCACATGGGCAAGGAGGCCCCGGCCCTCGCCTCGGCCCGGGCCAATATCGACGCCTGGACGGCCGAGCATGCCCGCGAGCCGCTCGATGCCATCATCATCAACGCATCCGGCTGCGGCACCACCGTCAAGGACTACGGCTTCATGCTGCGCGAGGATGCGGCCTATGCGGAAAAGGCCGCCGCCATCGCCGCGCTTACCAGGGACGTCAGCGAATTCCTGCACACGCTGGGCCTGCAGCCGGCCGTGGCCGACACCGACCTCGTGGTCGCCTACCACAACGCCTGCTCGATGCAGCACGGCCAGCAGCTCAGGACCGAGGCCAAGTCGCTCCTCGCCCAGGCCGGCTTCACCGTGAAGGAGCCCGCCGAGAGCCACATCTGCTGCGGCTCCGCCGGCGTCTACAACATCATGCAGCCAGAAATCGCGGGCCAGCTCAGGACGAGGAAGGTCAAGCAGCTCGAACGCACCCGACCCCGGGTCATTGCCACCGGCAATATCGGCTGCCTGACCCAGATCGGCGCCGGCACCGACATCCCGATATGCCACACGGTCGAGCTGCTGGACTGGGCGACAGGGGGGCCGAAGCCGGCGGTGCTGGGCTGAGTGGCTACGATCGGGCGTCGAGTCGGGCCCGCAAGCGTCGAATGGGTTCGGCGAGCGGCGGCACACTTATCCGTGCCGTATCGTAGACGATCTTGAGCTCGATGCCGAAATAGCCGTGCGCGAGCCTGTTGCGCATGTCTATCAGGTTGCGCCAGGGAATGTCCGGACTGCCCGCCTGGACGCTCGACGGCAGGTTGCGAGCGGCCTCGCCGAGGACCTGCAGGTCGAGGATGACCGCCTTGCAGCGAAATTCGTCGGCCCGAAACTCCTCGAAGGTCAGGCCGTCGGTCGCCGCCTCGATGGCACGAACGGCAGCCAGCATGTCGTCGACGAAGTCTCTCTCGTCCCGCCGTTTCAAACCGGCAGCAGCTCGCTGCGAATTCGCTCACCGATGAAGCGTTTGAGCGCTCCGGGCGTGACCAGATCGATCCGCACACCGAGCAGGGCCCGCAGTTCGTCCTCGAGTGCCAGAACATCGAAGTAGGTGACGACGCCATCGAACTCGACCAGGAGATCGACGTCGCTCTCCGGCGTCTGCTCGCCGCGCGCCCATGAGCCGAAGACGCCGAGGCTGCGGATGGGATACCGGCCGCGCAGCCCGGGCAGTGCCGCGGCCAGGCGCGATCGAAGCTCCTCGGTATTCTTCGGCCGTTCCGTCACGTTCACCTGACCCTCTTGGCCTGTCGCGGCCCGACCCATTCCTACCACAACTCCGCCGTCCGCGCCGCCGGAACATCGCTCTCCCAAGCCGCACGGCGAGCGGAAGAGTAGTCGCGCCTACCGGCCCGACTTCCTCTCCAGCCGTGCGAAGAGCAGCGAGAGTGGCCAGCAGATCATGAAGTAGAGGGCGCCGATGGTCAGCCAGATCTCGAAGGTGCGCTGCGTCGTCACCACGGTCTGGCTGGCCATGAAGGTCAGCTCCTGGACGGCGATGAGCGAGACGATCGAGCTGTCCTTGACGAGGCTGATGAACTGGTTGGCGAGTGGCGGGGCCGTGGCGCGGATCGCCTGGGGCAGGATGACGTCGCGCATCCGGTCGAAGCGTGAGAGGCCGAGGCTCGCCGCGGCCTCCCACTGGCCGCGCGGGATCGACTGGATGCCGCTCCGGATGATCTCGGCGACATAGGCGCCCTCGAACATGGCGAGGCAGATCACGGCGGCGACGAAGGCGTCGATCCGCCGCCGGTCGCCGAACAGGAACTCGAAC